>NZ_CP010951.1:3409361-3710815 GCF_001580455.1 Ramlibacter tataouinensis | reverse complement strand
CCGACCATCACCACCGGCATGATCGCCAGCCCGTCCAGGCCGTCGGTCAGGTTCACCGCGTTGCTGGAGCCGACGATGACCAGGTAGGTCATGATCATGAAGCCGAACACGCCCAGCGGATAGCTCACTTCCTTGAAGAAAGGCACCTGCAGGCCGGCCTTGGGCGGCAGGTTCACGTCGAAGCCCGAGGCGACCCAGGTGTAGAACAGCTGCAGCACCCGCCAGTTGGAGCTCTCGGAAATGCTGAACACCAGGTAGAGCGCCGCCAGGGCGCCGATCAGCGACTGCCAGAAGTACTTCTCGCGCGAGCGCATGCCCTCCGGGTCCTTGCGCACCACCTTGCGCCAGTCGTCCACCCAGCCGATCGAGCCGAAGCCCAGCGTCACCGCCAGCACGATCCACACGAAGCGGTTGGTGAGGTCGAACCACAGCAGCGTGGACACGGCGATCGAGATCAGGATCAGCACGCCGCCCATGGTCGGCGTGCCGCTCTTGACCAGGTGCGTCTGCATGCCGTAGCCGCGCACCGGCTGGCCGATCTTCAGCGCCGTCAGGTGCCGGATCACCGCCGGGCCGGCGATCAGCCCGATCAGCAGCGCCGTCATGGCGGCCATCACGGCGCGGAAGGTGATGTACTGGAAGACGCGAAGGAATCCGAATTCCGGGCTGAGTGTCTGCAGCCAGCTCGCCAGGCTAAGCAGCATGGGAGGCTCCTGTTTGTTGTTCTTGTTCGGCGCGGCGGATGATCGCCTCGACCACGCGCTCCATCTTCATGAACCGCGATCCCTTGACCAGCACGCTGGCGGCGGCGCCGAGTTCGGCCAGCACCGCCGCATTGAGCGCCTCGATGTCCTCGAAGTGGCGGCCCTGCATCGCCCGCGATTGCTCGCCCAGCGTGAACAGCTGCTCGATGCCGCGCGCGCGCGCATGCTGGCCCACTTCGGCGTGGAACTGCGGGCCCTGCTCGCCCACTTCCCCCATGTCGCCCAGCACCAGCAGGCGCGGGCCGGGCAGCTCGGCCAGCACGTCGATCGCCGCGCGCACCGAGTCCGGGTTGGCGTTGTAGCTGTCGTCCACCAACGTGACCGAACGGCCCGCGATGCGCGCCGACAGCGCACGCGAGCGGCCCTTCACGGGCTCGAAGCTTTCCAGCCCCTGCGCGATCGCTGCCAGCGGGACGCCCGCGGCCAGCGCGCAGGCCACGGCGGCCTGCGAGTTGCGCACGTTGTGGCGGCCGGCGATATGGAGTCGGTAGGCCAACGGGCCGGCGGGCGTTTGCACGCTCACCTGCCAGTGCCCCTCATGCCATTCAGCCCCGGCCAGAACGATGTCGGCGCCCGAATGGGCGTCGCCGAATGTGGTGCAGGCTCGCGTGCCTGCCGTTGCCTTCCAGAGCGGCGTGAACTCCTCGCCCGCGGGGAACACCGCGACGCCGCCGGGACCCAGCGCGGAAAGCACCGAGCCGTTCTCGCGCGCCACGGCTTCGACCGTGGCCATGAATTCCTGGTGCTCGCGCTGGGCGTTGTTGACCATGGCCACGGTGGGCTTGGCGATGTCGGCCAGGTAGGCGATCTCGCCCGGATGGTTCATCCCCAGTTCGAAGGCGGCGATGCGATGCGTCGCGCGCAGGCGCAGCAGCATCAGCGGCAGGCCGATGTCGTTGTTCAGGTTGCCCTGCGTGGCCAGCATGGCCTGCGGCTGCCAGGCGCGCAGGATGGCCGCGACCATCTGCGTCACGGTGGTCTTGCCGTTGCTGCCCGTCACCGCGATGAGCGGCAGCTGGAACTGCGCGCGCCAGCCCGCCGCCAGCGAACCGAGCGCCAGCTTGCTGTCGTCCACCTCGATGCCGGGCAAGCCCGCCGGCAGGCGGCCGGTGTGGGCGATCGCGGCCACGGCGCCTTTCGCTTGCGCTTCCTCGAGGAAATCGTTGGCGTCGAAGCGCTCGCCCTGGATCGCGACGAACAGGTCGCCCGGCTCCAGGGTGCGCGAGTCGCTGTGGACGCGGCGCACCGCGACGGCGCCGTCGCCGGCCAGCCGGCCGCCGGGAATCCAGGGTAGCGCCTGCACGAGCGTGAACATCTTGCTCATGCCGCCCTCTCCGCCTGCCGGGCGGCCAGCGCAGCCTGTGCGCGTTCGCGATCGGAGAACGGCAGCTTGGCGCCGCGGATCTCCTGGTAGTCCTCGTGGCCCTTGCCCGCAATCAGCACGACATCGCGCGCCGCGGCGGCGGCGATGGTCTCCTGGATGGCGAGGGCGCGGTCGGCCTGCACCTGCACGCACTGGTCGTGCGAAAGGCCCAGCAGGATCTGGCTGATGATGTTCTCGGGCTTTTCCATGCGCGGGTTGTCGCTGGTGACCACCACGCAGTCGGCGTTCTTTTCCGCCACGGCGGCCATCAGCGGGCGCTTGGTCGCGTCGCGGTCGCCGCCGCAGCCGAACACGCACCACAGCTGGCCGCCGCGCTGCGCAGCCAGCGGACGCAGCGCCAGCAGGGCCTTGTCCAGCGCATCGGGCGTGTGCGCGTAGTCGATCGCCACCAGCGGCTTGCCGGGCTCGGCGAGGCGCTCCATGCGCCCGGGCACCGGCAGCAGGCTGGCGCAGGCGCGCACCGCGTCCGCCAGGCTCACGCCCAGGGCCCGCATGGCACCGATCACGCCCAGGAGGTTGGACACGTTGTACTGGCCGATCACGCTGGTGGCGAGCGCGCGGCGCTCGTTCCCCTCGCAGACCTCGAAGCGCAGGCCGGCATCGCCGTAACCGATGCCCTGGGCCGCAAGTCGCGCGGGCTCTCGGCAGGACACGGTCCACACGTCGAGCCCCTGGCCGGAGAGCGAAGCCGCGAGCGCATGGCCCTTTTCATCGTCGATGTTCACGACTGCCGCCTGCAAGCCGGCCCAGCCGAACAGCTCGATCTTGGCATCCCAGTAGGCTTCCATGGTGCCGTGGTAGTCCAGGTGGTCCTGGGTGAAATTGGTGAAGATGCCGACTCGGATCCGGGTGCCGTCCAGGCGCCGCTCGACGATGCCGATGGAGGAGGCCTCGATGGCGCAGGCCTTCAGGCCTTCGTCGGCGAAGCGGCGGAACTGCCGCTGCAGCAGCACCGGGTCGGGCGTGGTGAGCCCGAAGAATTCGACCTGCGGCGGGCGGCCCGTGCCCAGGGTTCCGATCACGCCGCACGGCATGCCGGCGTTGGACAGCGCCTGCGCCAGCCACCAGGCGCACGAGGTCTTGCCGTTGGTGCCGGTGACCGCCAGCACGTCGAGCTGCGCCGTCGGGTGGCCGAACCAGTCGGCCGCCACCGGGCCGGTCGCGGCCTTCAGCTGCGGATAGGCGGCGATGGCCTCGGAGTCGAAGCCGAAGGCTTCCACGCCCTCGCGCTCCACCAGGCAGGCGGCGGCGCCTTGCCGGATGGCGGCCGCCACGTGCCGGCGGCCGTCGGTCGCCGCGCCCGGCCAGGCGATGAAGGCGTCGCCGGGACCGACCTTGCGGCTGTCGCATTGCAGCGTGCCGGTGACACGGCCGCGCAGCCACTGGACGGCCTGCTGGGGCGTGCGGAGTTCGATCATCAGAACGATTCCTCCACCGCGTTGACCACGATCTGCGGCTTGACGTTCATGTCGGGCTGCACGCCCATCATGCGCAGCGTCTGCTGCACCGCCGCGCTGAACACCGGCGCGGCCACGTCACCGCCGTAGTAGCGCCCTGCCGACGGCTCGTCGACCATCACCGCGACGATGATGCGCGGCTTGTCGATCGGCGCGATGCCCACGAACCACGAACGGTACTTGTTGCTGGCGTAGGACTTGCCGACCTGCTTGTGGGCGGTGCCCGACTTGCCGCCCACCGAGTAGCCCAGGGTCTGCGCCTTGGGTGCGGTGCCGCCGGGGCCGGCGGCCATCTGCAGCATCTTGCGCATCTCGCCCGTCGTGCCCGGCGTGAACACCTGCACGCCCGCCGCGGACTCGGGGCTCTTGAGCAGCGTGGCCGGGATGACCTGGCCGTCGTGCGCGAACACGGTGTAGGAGCGCGCCATCTGGAACAGCGAAGCCGACAGCCCGTAGCCGTAGGACATGGTGGCCTGCTCCACCGGCTTCCAGGTCTTGTAGGGGCGCAGCCGGCCGCTCACCGCGCCGGGGAAGGTGATCTGCGGCTTCTGGCCGAAACCCACCTGCGTGAACAGCTCCCACATCTGTCGCGGCTGCATCTGCAGCGCGATCTTGAGCGTGCCGATGTTGCTCGATTTCTGGATGACCTCCTGCACCGTCAGCACGCCGTGCGCGTGCGAGTCGGAGATCTTCATGCCGCCGATCATCACGTAGCCCGGCGCGGTCTGGATCGGCGTCTGCGGCGTTACCAGCCCGCTGTCCAGCGCCAGTCCCACCGTGAACGGCTTCATCGTGGAGCCGGGCTCGAACACGTCGGTCAGCGCCCGGTTGCGCAGCTGCTCGCCCGACAGGTTCTGCCGCTTGCCGGGCGTGTAACTCGGGTAGTTGGCCAGCGCCAGCACCTCGCCGGTGGTGGCATCGAGCACCACCACGCTGCCGCCGCGTGCCTTGTTCTCGATCACCGTGTCGCGCAGCTTCTGGTAAGCGAAGAACTGGATCTTGCTGTCGATCGACAGCTGCAGGTCGCGGCCGTCCACCGGCGGCACCTGCTCGCCCACGTCCTCCACGATGTGGCCCAGCCGGTCCTTGATCACGCGGCGCGAGCCGGCCCGGCCCGCCAGTTCTTTCTCGAACGCGAGCTCCACGCCTTCCTGGCCGCGGTCCTCGACGTTGGTGAAGCCCACCACGTGCGCCGCGGCCTCGCCCTCGGGATACTGGCGCTTGTATTCCTTGCGCTGGAACACGCCCTTGATCTGCAGCGCCGCCACCTGCTGCGCAACGGACTCGTCGACCTGGCGCTTGAGCCAGACGAAAGTGCGGTCCTCGTCGCCCAACTTCTTCTCCAGCTCGGGCAGCGGCATCTCCAGCAGCCTGGCCAGCTTGGCCAGCTTGGCCCGGTCGCGCTCCATGTCGTCTGGCGCGGCCCAGATGCTGGGAGCCGGCACGCTGGTGGCCAGCAGCAGGCCGTTGCGGTCGAGCACGCGGCCGCGGTTGGCCGGCAGCTCCAGGGTGCGGGCGAAGCGTACCTCGCCCTGCTTCTGGAAGAAGGCATTGCCGAACACCTGCACCCAAGCGGCGCGACCCGCCAGGCCAACGAAGCCCAGCGCGATGGCGGCCACGATGAACTTGCTGCGCCAGACCGGCGTCCGGCTGGCCAGCAGCGGGCTGGAGGTGTAGGCCACGCTTCGGCTCATGGCGCGGCGCCCTTCTGTACATGCTGCGGTACGTACTGCGTGATGGCCGGGGTGGCCGCGCGCATCTGCAGCTGCTCCTTGGCCAGCTGCTCCACGCGCAGCGGCGTGGCCTGGGCGCGTTTCTCGAACTGCAGCCGCTCGTGCTCGATCTCCAGGCGCCGCGACTCGCTGGTGGCCTTGTCCAGCTCGGCGTACAGGCGCCGCGACTCGTACTGGGTGCGCACCAGGTACAGGGCGCTCGCGATCACCGCCGCCAGCAGCACGATGTTCAGCCGCATCATGCCGCCGTCCTTTCGGCCACGCGCATGATGGCGCTGCGCGCACGCGGGTTGGCCTGAACCTCGGCGGACGTCGGCCGCACGCGGGCGATCGCGCGCAGCCGGGTCGGCTCACCGCGGGCAAACGGCGCGCGGCGGTCGAAGGCCTCGCGCGAATGCCGGGCGATGAACTGCTTGACGATGCGGTCTTCCAGCGAGTGGAAGCTGATCGCCACGAGCCGTCCTCCGGGTTGCAGGATGTCCAAGCTGGCCTCTAGCGCCTGTTGCAGCTCTTCAAGCTCGGCGTTGACGAAAATCCGAAGAGCCTGAAATGTGCGCGTTGCAGGGTCCTGGCCCGGCTCGCGGGTTTTGACCGAGCCAGCCACGAGCTGGGCCAGCTCGGCGGTGGTTGAAACAGGCCCCCGTTCCTGTCGGCGAGCCACAATCGCCTTTGCAATCGGAAGAGCAAACCGTTCTTCGCCAAAGTCACGTATCACCTCCGCGATGCGGCCCACTTCGGCCGTTGCAAGCCAGTCGGCGGCACTCTGGCCGCGCGTGGTGTCCATGCGCATGTCCAGCGGGCCGTCGCCACGAAAAGAAAAACCCCGCGCGGGGTTGTCGATCTGCGGGGAGCTCACGCCCAGGTCCAGCAGGACGCCGGCCACGCTCGAACCGGGGAGTTCCGAGATCGCGGCGAAGCCCTGGTGACGGATCGAAAAGCGCTCGTCCTCGATCGCATTGGCCACCGCCACCGCCTCGGGATCCTTGTCGAAGGCGACCAGGCGTGAGGCCGCATCGATCTGCGACAGGATCAGGCGTGAGTGCCCGCCGCGCCCGAAGGTCGCGTCGACATAGGTTTGGTCCGGCTTGGTGAATGAGTCGCCGAGAAGGGCGGCGACTGCCTCGTTCAACAAGACGGTGGTGTGCTGCCATGTATCCACCGCCTGCGCTCAAAAAGAGAAATCCTTGAAGACGTCGGGCATTGCACCCTTCATCGCCTCCGCTTCCTTGGCCTCGTACGTCGTCTTATCCCAGAGCTCGAAGTGGTTGCCCATGCCGAGCAGCATGGTTTCCTTCTCGATGCCCGCCGCGGCCCGCAATTCCGGTGAGATCAGCACGCGTCCCGTGCCGTCGAGCTCCCCATCCATTGCGTTGCCGAGGAAGATTCTCTTCCACCACTGGGCCTCCATGGGTAACGCAGCGATACGGTCGCGGAATTTTTCCCACTCGGGTCGCGGAAAGATCATCAGACAGCCATGCGGATGGCGGGTGATCGTGAGCTGGTTGTTCGCGGTGGCGGCCAGCACCTCGCGATGCCGGGTGGGGACGGAGAGCCGACCCTTGGCATCGAGAACGAGTGATGAAGCGCCTTGAAACAACGTGTGAGCCCTTGCCGGTCAGTGCAAAGGTTTCAAGGGACCAGAAAAGGCACCTTTTCCCACCTAATTGCACTTTTTTGCACTGTAGCAGGAAAACGCTGAGGCGCAAGGCGGCGTGACCGTCTTTTTGTAATGAAATCAACAACTTAGAAGCAACTCTGCCTGAGCGGCAAAAAGCGTTCTAAATGAACGACTTAGCTCAGGTAATGCAAGTGGAAACTCAAAGAATATAGCGCGACAGGTCCTCGTCACGGCTGAGATCCTTGAGTCGCCCATCCACGTAGGCGGCGTCGATCCGCACGTGTTTGTCGGCCAGCCGGGTCGCGTCGAAACTGACCTCTTCCAGCAGCCTTTCCATCACCGTGGCCAGGCGCCGGGCACCGATGTTCTCGGTGCGCTCATTCACTTCGTAGGCGATGTGGGCGATGCGGGTGATCGCATCGGCCGTGAACTCGAGCGTCACGCCCTCGGTCGCGAGCAGCGCCTCGTATTGCTTGACCAGCGATGCGTGGGTCTGCGTCAGGATCGCCTCGAAGTCCTGCACCGACAGCGACTTCAGTTCCACCCGGATCGGCAGCCGCCCCTGGAGTTCGGGGATGAGATCGCTCGGCTTGGACAGGTGGAAGGCGCCGCTGGCGATGAAGAGGATGTGGTCGGTCTTGATCGGTCCGTACTTGGTCGAGACGGTGGTGCCTTCGACCAGCGGCAGCAGGTCGCGCTGCACGCCCTGCCGCGAGACATCCGCCCCCGACATCTCCGAGCGCGAAGCCACCTTGTCGATCTCGTCGATGAACACGATGCCGTTCTGCTCGGCGTTGTGGATGGCCGCGGTGCGGATCTCGTCCTCGTTGACCAGCTTGGAGGCCTCCTCGTCGACCAGCAGCTTCATCGCCTCGGCGATCTTCAGCTTGCGGGTCTTGCGCCGGGCGCCGCCGAACTGGTTGAACATGCCGCGCAGCTGCTCGGTCACCTCCTCCATGCCGGCCGGACCCATGATCTCCAGCGGCTGGCGCTGCTCGGCCACGTCGATCTCGATGTCCTTGTCGTCCAGCAGGCCCTCGCGCAGCTTCTTGCGGAAGGTCTGCCGCGCCGTGCCCTCGGCCTGCGGCTCACCCATGCGCGGCGGCGGCACCAGCACGTCGAGCACGCGGTCCTCGGCGGCGTCCTCGGCGCGCGAGCGCACCTTGCGCATCTCGGACACGCGGGTCTGCTTCACCGACATCTCGACCAGGTCGCGGACGATGGAGTCCACGTCCTTGCCCACGTAACCCACCTCGGTGAACTTGGTCGCCTCGACTTTGATGAAGGGCGCGTCCGCCAGGCGCGCCAGGCGCCGGGCGATCTCGGTCTTGCCGACGCCCGTGGGGCCGATCATCAGGATGTTCTTGGGCGTGATCTCGCCGCGCAGCTTCTCGTCCACCTGCTGGCGCCGCCAGCGGTTGCGCAGGGCGATGGCCACCGCGCGCTTGGCTTCATGCTGGCCGACGATGTGGCGGTCCAGTTCGGAGACGATTTCCTGGGGGGTCATGGAAGACATGGCGACTCGGCGTTGGGACCAGCGCTAGCCGGCCGGGACGAACTTCGGAGCCGGCACTCAGCCGAGCACCTCGATCGTGTGATTCATATTGGTGTAGATGCACAGCTCACCGGCGATCTCGAGCGACTTCTTCACGATGTCGCGCGCCGGCAGTTCCGTGTTGTCCAGCAAGGCCCGGGCCGCCGCCTGCGCATAGGCGCCGCCGGAGCCGATGGCGATGATGCCGTGCTCCGGTTCGAGCACGTCGCCGTTGCCGGTGATAATCAGGGAGGCGTCCTGGTCGGCGACCGCGAGCATGGCTTCCAGGCGCCGCAGCACGCGGTCGGTGCGCCAGTCCTTGGTCAACTCGATGGCCGAGCGCACCAGGTGGCCCTGGTGTTTCTCCAGCTTGGCCTCGAAGCGCTCGAACAGGGTGAAGGCATCAGCCGTGGCGCCCGCGAATCCCGCCAGCACCTTGTCGTGGTAGAGCTTACGCACCTTGCGGGCCGTGCCCTTGACGACGACGTTGCCCAAGGTGACCTGGCCGTCGCCGCCGATCGCCACCTGCCAGCGGCCATCGGCGCCCTGGCGCCGCACGCTGACGATGGTCGTGCCGTGAAACTGTTCCATCGAAGAAAAATGGTGACGGACCCGGGCTTTGCAAGCCGCACCGTCGGCACAAGCGTAAGGGCCTGTTTACACTGTTTTTGACTCGCAACGCACAGCCAGAAACAGTGTAAGCAGACCCTAGTCGGTACGCGCCAGAACGCGGGCGTGCGCGCTGATCCCGATCACGTTGAGGAAGGCCGCCACGAGCCGGTGCGCCTCGACGAACTGCACCTGCCGCCCCTCGGCCTGACGGGCGCTCACCCAGTTGAGCAGGCCGCCGGCCGCGGTGAAATCGATGCGGATCAGCCGGGCGCAGGCGATGGTCATCACATCGGCGCCCAGGGTCTTGGATTCCAGCTGCTCCAGCGCCTCGGTGGCGTCGCCCAGCACTTGGCCGGCCAGCTCCACCGAGACGATGTTCATCATCTGCGAACTGAGCGCTGCCGCGCCGGTGTCGCCAAACCCGCTCATGCCCGAGGACATGGAATCGCGGAAGGCCTCGATCACCGAGTGCCCGGCCACCGCGCTGCCGTCCGCCTGCAGCGGCTTGTACTCGCAGCGTGCGCTTTCCCACGAGGGCGGCGACACCTCGTAGGTGACGCAGTAGTCCAGCGCCACCAGCTCGAATTCATCGGGCCGGTGCATCACGCGCAGCACTTCCATGCGAAGCTTCCACCAGGCCGGGCTGACGGACCGGTCGCCCGAGGGCGTCGCGTTCTTCAGCACCTGCTCGAGGTTGTCGGCGGCGATGAAACGCAGCTGCACCGGCTGCGAGGCCCACTGCGTGAACTGCCGGGTCAGCGGCTCCACCGCCGCCTCGTCGATCGCATTGAGCTTGACCCAGGAGAGTCTCCAGGGCGCCTGTGCCTTGGCCAGGGCCGCATTCATGGCCGCGATCGATTGCGTCCCCAGGGTGGCCGGTGAGGTCCAGTTCGCGACGCCCATCGGTCCCGTCGGGGTCGACGCCGGCCCGCTCATGCGCCCGACCGCCTCGGGCATGGAGAACCACTGCGGCGCCGAACGCCCGAAGCGGCCGGCGAATTCGATGGCCGCCGTCTCGAAGCGCTCCTGCTGGCCGATGGCGCGGTAGAGGTCGAACAGCGCCAGCCAGGTCTCGTCATGGTCGATGCGCGAGCCGCGCGGACCCAGCACTTCGAGCAGGCCGGTTTCCGCGCCGGCGTCATCGCCGTTGGCGAAACGGATGGCGGCTTCCTCCAGCTCGGGGTCGTGCGCGAATTCGTCGACGTGGATCGCGAACTGCTTGGACTGCGTAAAGCCGCTGGCCGGCTCGGAAGGCAGCTCGGCGCCGGCAGTGGACGGCGCCGGGGCCGGCGGCACGGGCGCACGCGGCGCCATGCGCAGGGCATCCGCCGCCGCAGCTGCGGCGCGTGCGCCCTCGGCTGGCCTGCTTGGCTGGAAGGACGGCCTGGATGCGCCGGCATCGCGCAGCGCCGGGGACGGCTCCGCCGCCGGCAGCATGGCTTCGAATGCGAGGGGCTGGGTGCGCACCACCTTCGCTTCCAGTTCCTGGGGCTCGGTCCGGGTGTAGGCCATGGAGCGGCCCGAAGCGGACTCCGCGCTAGGCGGCTGCTGCCCCAGCGGAACGCTGGTGGTGGTGCCCAGGCGGCCCGCGCCGGTCTCGCCATGCTTGGTCTTCCACCACTGCATGGACATCTGCGCCTCGATCTCGTCGATCTTCTTCAGCGTGGTCGCGCGGTCGTCCGGCTTGGACGGCATCGAACTCTGGAAGAAGGAGGGGCGCGCGGCCGGATCCTGGCCTGCCATCACCTCGCTGCGGCGCATCTTGCGCAGCATGTCGAACTCACGCTTGCGGACGAAGTCGTTGCGCCGCTTGCGCTCGATCATCTCCTTGAGCATCTGCTTGGAGTAGCTGCTCTCGCGGTCCGAGTCCGCGCCGTCGAGGTCGCCCCAATTCGTCGTCGGGTTCTTGACGAACTTCACCACCTTGGAAAGCAGGCCGGATCCTTCTTCTTTCGGCGGCATGTGGCTTCGGTAGTGGTGCTGGGTGTACTGCGGGATGAAAGGAGGCGCGCCCTCAGTCCCCGAACATCTTCTGCTTCAGCTCGCGGCGCTGCTGCGCCTCGAGCGACAGCGTGGCCGTGGGACGCGCCAGCAGGCGCCCGACGCCGATCGGTTCGCCGGTCTCGTCGCAATAGCCGTAGTCCCCGGCGTCGATGCGCGCGATGGACTGCTCGATCTTCTTGAGCAGCTTGCGTTCGCGGTCGCGCGTGCGCAGCTCGAGCGCATGCTCTTCCTCGATGGTCGCGCGGTCGGCCGGGTCGGGGACGATCACGGTGTCCTCGCGCAGGTGCTCGGTGGTCTCGCCGGCGCTGTTGAGGATGTCCTGCTTGAGCTGCATCAGCTTCAGGCGGAAGAACGCCATCTGCTTGTCGTTCATGTATTCCGAGTCCGGCATCGCCAGCACCTCGGCGTCCGACAGTTCTTCGGCCGCCTTGGTCTTCCAGTTGTTGGCGAGCTTGGGATCTTTCTTGATCGCCACCAGGGGGGGCGGCGTGAGGACTGAAGGGGACATCGTCTGGATATAACTTGCTTTGGCTGCGGTGGACGCCACGGCCTGCGCCATCGAAGGCACCGTGATCTGCGCCAGTCGCGCCGAGGGTTTGGTGGCCCGTGTCGGTTCGGCGGCCGCCGCGGCCGGGGTCGGCCGTGGTGGCATGGCGCGCGCAGGCGCCACAACGGGTGCTGCAGCGGGCACGACTTTGGGCGCGCCCGCCTTCAATGTTTTGGCTCCGGCGGTCGCCGCCGCCTTGGCAGGGGTTGCTTTCACCACCGGCGCGGACTTCGGCGCCGGCGCCGTCTTCCGGGGGGTGGGCTTGGCGGCCGCCTTCGCAGGGGCCGCCTTGGTGGCGGGCGATTTCTTCGCGGCGGTCTTGGCCGGCGCTTTCTTGGCCGCTGCCTTCGGCGCCGGTTTGGCCGCTGCTTTCTTCGCCGGAACTTTGGTCGCCGCTGCCTTTGCAGGCACCTTCTTCGCCGGCGTCTTGGCCACGGTCCGGGTGGACTTGGCTACCGGTTTGGCCGGCTTGGAGGGGGTCTTGGCTTTGGCGGCGGGTTTGGCTGCTTTCGCAGTGGCCTTCGGTTGAGGCTTCACTTCCTGTCTCCTCACGCCCGCGGCCACGGCATGCAAATGCCGCTCTTTCGCGGGCTGTCCTCGTTCTTGGAGTCGATCGCCTTCATCAACGCGAGTTATACCCTGATTGCCCCCCTGACGGCCCTCACGGCTGGGGTTTTCACCCCCTCGCCGGGCCGACGGCCTGCCGAAAGGGAAGGCCATCAGTTGCAGAATCGAGACAATCATCGGGGACCCTCGCGCCTGTTGATTTTTTTGAAGGCGCTAGCCTACCTCAGATCAGGCACTGCTCCAGGCCCTGGAGGAAGATTTCCCGGGGCAGGTCAATCCCGATGAAGACCATCTTGTTGCCCCTCGCCTCGCCTTCGGCCCACTGGGGCCCCAGGTCGCTGCCCATCAACTGGTGCACGCCCTGGAAGATCACCTTGCGGTCGGTGCCCTTCATGTGCAGCACGCCCTTGTAGCGCAGCATGCGCGGGCCATAGATATTCACCACCGCGCCCAGGAAGTCCTCCAGCTTGGCCGGGTCGAAGGCGCGCTCGGACTTGAACACGAAGCTCTTGACGTCGTCGTCGTGATGGTGGTGATGCCCGTGGCCATGGGCATGCGACGGATGGTCGCAGTGCTCGCCGTGCTCATGGTCGTGGTTGTGGTCGTGGTGGTCGTCCTCTTCTTCCTTCAGGAAGTCCGGGTCGATGTCGAGCTTGGCGTTGAGGTTGAAGCCGCGCAGGTCGAACACCTCGGGCAATGACACCTCGCCGAAATGCACGGCGCGCTGGGGCGCGCGCGGATTCATGTGCTTGAGGCGGTGCACCAGCGCGTCCACTTCCTCCTGCGACACGAGATCGGCCTTGCTGATGAAGATGCGGTCGGCGAAGCCCACCTGGCGGCGCGCTTCCTGACGGTCATTGAGCTGCTGCGCCGAGTGCTTGGCGTCCACCAGCGTGATGATCGAATCAAGCAGGTAGGATTCGGCGATCTCGTCGTCCATGAAGAAGGTCTGCGCCACCGGGCCAGGGTCAGCCAGCCCGGTGGTTTCGATGACCACCCGCTCGAAGTCGAGCAGCCCCTTGCGGCGTTTGGCGGCCAGCAGTTGCAGGGTGGAGCGCAGGTCCTCCCGGATGGTGCAGCAGATGCAGCCGTTGCTCATCTGGATGATCTGCTCCTGGGTGTCCGTCACCAGGATGTCGCTGTCGATGTTCTCTTCGCCGAATTCGTTCTCGATCACGGCGATCTTCTGGCCATGGGCCTCGGTGAGCACGCGCTTGAGCAGCGTGGTCTTGCCCGAGCCCAGGAAGCCGGTGACGATGGTGGCGGGAATGAGGCTCATGGCTGTGTAGGGTGGCTTCGAAAGGGTCGAAAGTTTAGCCCTTCCGCAGGATCACGAGGCCTTTGAGGTATTCCCCTTCCGGGAAGGCGAGCGTCATGGGATGGTCGGGCGCGCCGCCCAGCCGCTCGGTGATGAACCCGTCCACGCCCGCGTCCGCCCCGGCGGAGGCGACGATCTTGTGGAACAGGTCGGCGCTGATCCCGCCGGAACACGAGTAGGTGAACAGCACGCCGCCGGGCGCCAGCAGCTTGAGCGCGAGCCGGTTGATGTCCTTGTAGGCGCGCGCGGCGCGCTCGGCGTGGGCCGCCGTGGGGGCGAGCTTGGGCGGGTCGAGCACGATGCCGTCGAAGCTGCGGCCCTCGTCGATGAAGCGGCGCAGGCTGGCGTTGACGTCGGCATCCAGGAAATCGGCGCGCTGGGGATCGAAGCCGTTCAGGGCGACGTGGTCCCGCGCCCGCTGCAGGGCCGGCGCCGACGAATCGATCGAGGTGACATGGGCCGCCCCGCCGGCCAGGGCTGCCACGGTGAAGCCGCCGGTGTAGCAGTAGCAGTTGAGCACCCGTTGCAGGCCGAGCCGCTGCGCATGCTCGGCGAACTTGCGCCGGCTGTCGCGCTGGTCCAGGTAGAAGCCGGTCTTGTGCCCGGTGGCGATGTCCAGGGTGAAGCGCCAGCCGTGCTCGCGGATGGTCAGTTCCGTGGCGCCCTCGCCCTGCAGCCAGCCGGCCGCTGCCGGCAGGCCCTCCAGCGTGCGCGCGCCGGTGTCCGAGCGCTCGTAGAACCGGGACAGGCCGGTGGCGCGCAGCAGCGCCTCCGTCAGCACCGGCTTCCACCGCTGCGCACCGGCTGACAGGAACTGCGCCACCAGGGTGTCGCCGTAGCGGTCCACGATCAGGCCGGGCAAGCCGTCCGACTCGCCGTGCACCAGGCGCAGGCCGTCGCTGTCGATCGCCAGCCGGTCCCGGGCGCGGACGGCCCGCTCGCAGGCGACGCCAAGGAAGGCGGCGTCGATCCGCTGGCCTTCTTCGAAGCTCCAGGCCCGGGCCCGGATCTTCGACGGCGGGCTGAAGGCGGCCCAGGCCAGGAACTCGCCCTCGTGCGATTCGACGCGCACCGTCTCGCCGGAGTCGCCACCGCCCTTGGCGATGGCCGAATCGAACACCCAGGGATGACGGCGCAGCAGCGAACGCTCCTTGCCTTCTTTCAAGCGGATCGTCTTCATTGGCTATATTGTCGAGGCCAGAAGAGGGATGCCCAAGCGCAGGAGGGACGATGGGGCTGTCGAACATCGGTCGAAAATGGGCGGTTGCCGCAGGGCTGCTGATCGGGTTGTGGTCAGCGGCCGCATCGGGGCGCACGGTCCTCGACCTGGACCCTGCGCACCAGCCAGTCGACCTGCAGGACTGGGGCGACGTCTGGATGGACGACACCGGCCGGGCCACGGCCGACCAGGTGGGCCAGGACGGAACGATCGAATGGACGCCGACGGCGCACGGCGCGATCTACCCCTTGACCACCGGGCAGGCGCTGTGGGTGCGGTTTACCGTGCCGCCCGCGCCGGACGCCGAACGCTGGTATTTGGAAATCCCCTACGCCTCCGTGAACAAAACCACGCTTCACTCACTGGACAGCGCCGGGCAGTGGATCCCGCAATCGGCCGGGGACACCATCGCGGTCGCCAACTGGCCGGTGCCGCATCGCCATCCCCTGCTGCCGGTGGACGTCTCGGCTGAGATCCCGCGCAAGTACCTGCTGCGCATCGAGAACCCCCACAGCTTCAGCGCTCCCCTGGTGTTCGTGAGCGAAAGCTATCTCGCCCGGCGCGAGCAGCGCACCTCGCTGATCCTGGGGATCTGTTTTGGGCTGGCCGGCCTGGCCGCGATCCTGGCCGGCCTCAGTGCCGTGTCGCTGCGGGATTCGGCCTACGGCTTCTACGCCCTGAGCGTGGCACTCATGAGCCTGAGCCAGGCTGCGATGCTGGGCATTGGCGGCCTGCACCTGTGGCCGCACCTGCCCGGCTGGAACGACCTGTCGTCCATGGTGCTGCCGGTCCTGGCCGTGGGCTCGCTCAGCTGGTTCTTCAGCGCCGTGGTCTCCATGCCCGAGCGCTGGATGTTCATGCACCGGGTGCTGGTGGCGATGGGCCTGCTTTCGGTGGTGACCGCACTGGCCATCACCGTGGTCGAGCCCTCGCTTCGCTACCGGCTGATGGTCCCCTACATCGTGCTGGCCTCCACCCTGGGCCTGGGCTCCATCGTCTGGACTGCCCTGCGCGGCGACCGCTATGCAGCCTGGCTGCTGGTCGGGGCGGCGCCGGTGGTCCTGGGCGCCGCCTTCCCGCTGGCGCGCCTGTGGGGCCTGATTCCGGTGAGCCCGTGGACCATCTACGCGATGCAGGCGGGCATCGCGATCGAATTGCCCATCATCCTGCTGATCCTGATGATGCGCAGCCAGCACCGGCGCGAGCACAACCGGCGAATCCAGGGCCTCGACAAGATGGACCCGGCCACCGGCCTGCTCAACGACCAGATGTTCGCGGCCTCGCTCAAGCGCATGATGGGCCGCTCCCGGCGCCTCAAGTACGACAGCGCGGTGCTCATCATCGACGTCGTCAATTCCGAACAGATCCGCCGCACCTACGGCGCGCGCTCGGCCGAGGAGCTGCCGCTGCTGGTGGCCGGGCGGCTGCTGTCCGCGGCGCGCGACATCGACGTGGTGGCGCGGCTTTCCGAGCTGCGCTTCGGCATGCTGGTGGAAGGGCCGATCAGCGCGGTGGACGCGGGGGCGGAAGGCCCGCGCATCGTGGCGCGCTGCCTCATGCCCTTCAAGAACAAGCCGGTCGAGTGGGTGGCCCAGGTGCGGGTGGCGCAAACCATCGTCCCGGCCGAGGGCGCGGATGCCCGGGAGCTGATCGCCCGCCTGGAAGGCAAGCTGGCCAGCGTGCCGCCGGACAGCCGGCGGGCGGTGTTCACCCTGGCGAACGCCTGAAAGGCGCCGAAAGCGACGAAGCGCCTGGCACCTGGTCGCTTAGCGCTTGGTCCTTTGCGCGCGCGGGTGCGCCGCATCGTAGGCCTTGGCCAGATGCTGGAAGTCCAGCCGCGTGTAGACCTGCGTCGTGGTGATGTTCGCGTGGCCGAGCAACTCCTGCACGGCCCGCAGGTCGCCGCTCGACTGCAGCACGTGGCTGGCGAACGAATGCCGCAGCATGTGCGGATGCACGGGCGTGGCCAGGCCGGCGCGCAGGCTGCGCCGCTTCAGCCGTTGCCAGATGCTTTGCGCCGACAGGCGCGTGCCGCCGCGGCCGACGAACAGCGCCGGCGTCTCGTGCGCGGCCAGCGCCCGCAGGCCGAGCCAGTGCCGCAGGGCCTGCGCCGCCTGGGCGCCCACCGGCACGATGCGGCGCTTGCTGCCCTTGCCCAGCACATGCGCCTCCCCGGCGTCCAGGTCGACCCAGCCGCGCGCGCTGCCGCTGGCGAGCGCGTCCAGCCCCACCAGTTCGCCCACCCGCAGGCCGCAGCCGTAGAGCAGCTCCACCATCGCGGCATCGCGCGCTTCCAGCCAGGGATCGGCCCGCTCGTCCTCGAACTCGGCCAGCTGCACCGAGTCGTCCACGCTCAGCGCCTTGGGCAGCGGCTTGGGCGCCTTCGGGGCGCGGACATCGACGACCGGGTTGCTGTCGATCAGGCCCTGGCGGCCCAGCCAGGCGTAGAAGCCGCGCCAGCCGGACAAGATCAGCGCGATGCCCCGGCCGCTGCGACCGCCGCTGTGCATCTGTGCGACCCAGCGGCGGATGTGGGCGTTCTGCACCCGCGTGAGTTCCAGGCCGGCGCCGGCGGCATTCGCGGAGAGCTTTTGCAGGTCGAGCGCATACAGCTCGACCGTTCGGGCCGCCAGGCGCTTTTCGACGCGGACATGCTCCAGATACCGCTCGACCAGGCCGGCGGTACCGTCCATGCTCATTGCCCGCGCAGCCGCGACAGCGCCGCGCTCGCCAGTTCGGCGATGCGCTCGAGGAAATCGGTGCCCATGCCGGCGCCGAAGCGCTGCGGGTCGGGTGAGGCGAGCACCAGCATGCCGAAGGCCGGACCGGCGCCGCTGGCCGCTCCCTCGCGCAGCGGAATCAGCACGATCGACAGGGCCATGGCCGGGTCGGGCAGCCACTGCACCGCCTCGAAGCCGGAATTGACGCCGCAGTAGGGCTGCGTCAGCGAGGAGGCGAAGGTGCGGGTGTCCTCGCTCACGCCCTGAGCGAAGCCTTCCCCGGCGTGCGCGCCATCGACGTCCCAGACCTTGATCGCGGCCTGCGGCACCATGAACTGCGACTGGATCTCCTCGACGAGGGAGGCCGGCAGCTCGCGCGCCGAGGGCACCTGGAACAGCTTGCGCGCCCAGCGGTGCAGGCGGTCGGCGATGACGACGTTCTCGTTGCCGTGCCGCACCATGTCCATGATCCGGTGTTCCAGCGCCTTGATCTTCTCGCGCAGCATCTCGGCCTGCCGCTCCTGCAGGCTCACCGCGCGATTGCCGTGCGGGCTGGTCAGCTGGACGGCCGCCAGCAGCTGGGCGTGGCGCTCGAAGAAGTCGGGCGTGTTGGCCAAGTAGTTGGCGATGTCGTCCTCGGTGATCGGATTCATGGCGTCGTTATTCATAGTGTCCTGTCCCGCTGAAACTTGGCATTTCGTTCGATTCCTGCGGGGATGATCGGTGGGTGGCCAGAGGGGGTCAAGACTGGACGTCTTGAACCCCTCTGGGCGCCCGCCGAGGGCCCCGCAGGCGTCGAACCCTTCGGGCTGCGCCGTATCGGGGCGCATGCCGCGTTGCGGTCACAGGTCAAGCCGCCCAGGCTTGACCCGCACCCGCGCCTTGCCTGCGCCCCGATACGGCGCAGCGACATGCCAAGTTTCAGCGGGACAGGACACTAGGGTACCTCCATCTCCCCTTCGAACACGGTGACCGCGGGGCCGGTCATGAACACGGGGCCTTGCCCGTCCCACTCGATGGTCAGCAGCCCGCCGCGCGTGTGCACGTCGACCTTGCGGTCCAGGCGCCCCAGGCGGATGCCGGCCACCACCGCCGCGCAGGCCCCGGTGCCGCAGGCCAGCGTTTCGCCGGCGCCGCGCTCCCAGACGCGCAGCCGCACCTGCGACCGGTCCACCACCTGCATGAAGCCGGCATTCACCCGCTTCGGAAAGCGCGGATGGCACTCGATCGCCGGCCCTTGGGCGTGCACCGGCGCCGTGTCCACGTCGGCCACCTCCTGCACCGCGTGCGGGTTGCCCATCGACAGGATCGCTACAGAAATAATAGCTGAGCCGGCATGCGTGTCGAGCGCCAGGTGCCACTTGTGCCAGGAACCGTCGGCCTGGGACGACAGTCCGGCCGTGTCGAAGGGCACCTGGGCGGGCTCGAACACCGGCGCGCCCATGTCCACGGTCACCCGGCCATCGGGGTTCAGCCGCGGCTCGATCACGCCGGAAAGCGTCTTCACCCGCAGGGTGTCGCCGGGCGCCAGGCCCTTGTCGCGCACGAACCGCGCAAAGCAGCGCGCGCCGTTGCCGCACTGCTCCACCTCGCCGCCGTCGGCGTTGTGGATCACATATTCGAAGTCGATGCCGGCGCCAGGCGAGGGGCGCACCGACAGCACCTGGTCGGCACCCACGCCGAAGTGACGGTCCGCGATGAAGCGGTACTGCGCCGGCGTCAGGCCCAGCGGCCCCCGTGTCTCGTCGAGGACCACGAAGTCGTTGCCCGCGCCCTGCATCTTGGTGAAGCGGATACGCATGGCCCCGATTATCCGCGCGGCAAAGACCCCTCCAGCCTGGGCGGCGCGGGCTCATCGCGATAATGAAGCGCATGGTAAGAGTCAGCCAGCTTCTGCATCCCCAGCGCGAGGCCGTGGCGCCGCGCCCCGCCGCCACCATCCTGCTGCTGCGCGACGGGGACCAGGGCCTGGAAGTGCTGATGACGCGCCGCTCGGCCAGCGCCAGCTTCGCCCCGGGCGCCTATGTGTTCCCGGGCGGCGTGATCGACGCCGCGGATGCGGGCAGCCACGCGCTCGCCTCGCGCCGGCCGGCGCAGGACGGCGAGCGGCTCACCCAGGCCATTGCCGCCATCCGCGAGAGCTTCGAGGAACTGGGCGTGCTGTTCGCGCGGCATGCGGACGGCCGCTGGGCCGATGCCGGCGACATCGCGGCGCTGCAGCGGCACGCGCCCTTCGCCGCGCAATGCCGCGACCGCGGCCTGACCCTGGCGGCCGAAGAGGTGTTCGTGCTGGCGCACTGGATCACCGACCGCGACCTGCCGCGGCGTTTCGACGTGCCCTTCCTGGTCGCGCGCATGCCGGGGGGCCAGAGTCCGGTGGCCGACGAGGCCGAGCAGTTCGAGCCGGTGTGGGTGCGCCCCGCCGAGGCGCTGGCGCGGCACGAAGCCGGCAGCTTCTTCATGATCTTCCCGACCATCCGCACGCTGGAGCGGCTGGCGCGCTTCGAGCGGGTCGACGCCGTGCTCCAGGCCTGCGGCGAGCAGCCGCTGTGGACGAGCTGCCCGCGCGCCGGCTTGCTCAAGGGCGCCGAAGCGCGCTACATGGAGCACGAAATGCCCTTCGGCGAGCTGGCGCTGGTCAGCCCCGACGGCCAGATGGTGCACCACCTCGACTGGCGCAGCGACCAGCCGGTGGCGCTGCTCAAGAACCTCATGCGCCTCACGGCCCCCAATCCCGGTCCCATGACCGGGCCCGGCACCAACAGCTACCTGGTGGGCGATCCGACCAGCGGCTATATCGCGATCGATCCCGGCCCGAGCGACCCGGAGCACATCGAGCGCCTCTGGCGCGCCGCCCATGGCGACATCCGGCTGATCGTGTGCACCCATTCGCATCCGGACCATTCGCCGGGCGCCCGGCCCCTGCAGGCCCGCTGCGCCACCCGGCCGCCCATCCTCGGCCTGGCCTCGCGGCCGACGGCGCGCGCGGCCAGCGAATTCGCGCCGGACCGGGAACTGGCTGACGGCGAGACGATCACGGTGGAAGGCGCCGGCGGGCGCCACACGCTGCGCGCGATCCACACCCCGGGCCACGCCGCCAATCACCTGTGCCTGGTGCTGGAGGAAGACGGCCTGCTGTTCTCGGGCGACCATGTGCTCAACGGCAGCACGACCGTGGTCGACCCGCCCGACGGCGACATGAGCGCCTATCTGGAGTCGCTGGACAAGCTCACGCAGGCCTGCGCGCAGCACGGCATCGAGTTCATCCTGCCGGCCCACGGCTACGTGCTGGGCTTTGCGCCGCAGGCCATCGCCCAGCTCAAGGCCCACCGCCTCAAGCGCGAAGCCCGCGTCATCGCCGCCATGCAGGCCCGCCCCGACGGCTCGATGGAAGACTGGGTGGCGCTGGCCTACGACGACGTGCCACAGCGCATGTGGCCGCTCGCCCAGCGCTCGCTGCTCGCGCACGTGCAGCGCATCGAGGCGCTCGGGCTGGTCTGAGGGCCGCAGAAGCTCAAGGGATCAGCACCGCCGCGCCCTGTAGCCGGCCGCCGCGCACGGCCGCGACCGCCACGTTCGCCTCCGCCAGCGCGAAGCGCTGCACATGGGTGCGCACCGGCGTCTTCTCGAGCAGCCGGTAAAAGGCCTCGCCGTCTTCGCGCGTGAGGTTGGCCACCGACTTGAGCTCGCGCTCGCCCCACAGCAGCGCGTAGTCGAACGCGGGAATCGGGCTCATGTGGATGCCGCCGCACACCACCACGCCGCCCTTGCGCGTGAGCGCAAGCGCGGCAGGCACCAGCGGCCCCGCCGGCGCGAAGATGAGGCTGGCGTCCAACGGCACGGGCGGGCGCTCCTCGCTCGCGCCGGCCCACGCCGCGCCGAGCTGGCGCGCGAAGGCCTGGCCGGCCGTGTCGCCGGCACGGGTGAAGGCATAGACCTGCTGGCCCTGCGCCACCGCGAGCTGGCACACGATGTGCGCCGCCGCGCCGAAGCCCCAGATGCCGAGGCGCCGCGGCGCGGTGCCGCCCGCGATGCGCCAGCTGCGAAATCCGATCAGGCCCGCGCACAGCAGCGGCGCCGCGTGAGCCGCGTCGTCGTCGCCGGGCAAGGCCAGGCAGAAACGCTCGTCGGCGGCGCAGTACTCGGCGTAGCCGCCGTCGCGGTCCCAACCGGTGAAGGACGGCGCGTCGCACAGGTTCTCGCGCGCCATGCGGCAGAAGTCGCACTGGCCGCAGGTGTGACCGAGCCAGGGAATGCCGACCCGCTGCCCGTGCTGGAAGCGCATGGCGCGCGCGCCCCGGGCCACCACCTCGCCCACCACCTCGTGGCCGGGCACGACACCGGGCCGCCTGGGCGGCAACTCGGCGTCGATCAGGTGCAGGTCGGTGCGGCACACGCCGCAGGCCAGCACGCGCACCAGCACATCCTGCTCGCCCATGGGCGGCAGCGGCTTGCGCTGCGGCACCAGCCGATGCGCATCGGCGTCCACCGCCATCGCCAGCATGGAAGAGGGCAGCATCCGGGGATGGTATGCCGCGCCTGATGAAAAGTGTGAAGTCCGCCGTACGCCGGATTCTGTGGCGTCCGGTTGCCCGGACGTGACCGCCATTCCTCTGGGCCGGGCGTCGCCGTCCCGGCTCGGTGCTACCTACCCGCCGGCATCCCGCGGACCACGGGACAGGGCTTGCGCCCACTGCCGGCCTATTTGGTATTGCTGCGCGTAGAGATTGCCCGTTTCACCCCTGCGCCCGCCCCTTCTTTCGAAGGGTTGGGCACAGGACTCGTCTCTGTTGCTCTGATCCTCACCTCGCGGTGGACAGGTGTTACCTGCTACGCTGTCCTGTGCAGTCCGGACGTTCCTCCAGTGCCTGGTTTCCCGTGTGGCACCAGCGGCGGCCTGGCGGGCTTCACACCCCGTATTATCCGCCGACGTTCCTGCCCGATCGACACGGGCCCCTCTCATGATCCGTCTTTCCGAAATCAAGCTGCCGCTGGCGGCGCTGCCGGCCGAGGAAGGCCTGCACCCCGAGGCCCCGCTGCGCGCCGCCGCCGCCGGCATCCTGCGCATCGACGAAGCGGCCATCGCCGCGCTGCAGGTCCACAAGCGCAGTTTCGACGCGCGCAAGGCCGAGCTGTTCGCCGTCTACATCGTGGATGTCGCGCTGGCCGACGCCGAACGCGAAGCGGCGCTGCTCGCGGCTTTCCGCGGCCAGCCGCACATCGCCGCCACGCCCGACATGGCGTGGGCGCCGCCGGTCCGCGCGAGCGCCACGCCGGCCCTGCGCCCAGTGGTCGTGGGCTTCGGCCCCTGCGGCATCTTCGCCGCGCTGGTGCTGGCCCAGATGGGCCTGTGCCCCATCGTGCTGGAGCGCGGCAAGCCCGTGCGCGAGCGCACCCAGGACACCTGGGGCCTGTGGCGCAAGCGTGCCTTGCAGCCCGAGAGCAACGTGCAGTTCGGCGAAGGCGGCGCCGGGACCTTCTCCGACGGCAAGCTCTACAGCCAGATCAAGGACCCGCGCCACCTCGGACGCAAGGTGATGGGCGAATTCGTCAAGGCCGGGGCGCCGCCGGAGATCCTGTACGTCGCGCATCCGCACATCGGCACCTTCAAGCTGGTGAAGGTGGTGGAGAACATGCGCGAGGAGATCATCCGCCTGGGCGGCGAGGTGCGCTTCCAGCAGCGGGTGACCGACCTGCGGGTCGAGGGCGGCCGGGTGCGGGGCCTGGCCGTGCTCGACCAGGCCAGCGGCCAGGCCGGCGAGCTGCGCGCCGACCATGTCGTCCTGGCGCTGGGGCACAGTTCGCGCGACACCTTCGAGATGCTGCACGAACGCGGCGTGTTCATGGAAGCCAAGCCCTTCTCCATCGGCTTTCGCATCGAGCACCCGCAAGGCGTGATCGACCGCGCGCGCTGGGGCCGACATGCCGGCCATCCGCTGCTGGGCGCGGCCGACTACAAACTGGTGCACCACGCCGGCAACGGCCGCAGCGTCTACAGCTTCTGCATGTGTCCGGGTGGCACGGTGGTCGCCGCCACCTCCGAGCCGCAGCGCGTGGTGACCAACGGCATGAGCCAGTATTCGCGCAACGAGCGCAACGCCAACGCCGGCATCGTGGTGGGCATCGAGCCGGGGCGCGACTACGCCGAAGGGCCGCTGGCCGGCATCGCGCTGCAACGCGAGCTCGAGTCGCGCGCCTTCGAGCTGGGGGGCGGCAACTACGACGCCCCCGGCCAGCTGGTGGGCGACTTCATCGCCGGCCGGCCGTCTACTGAGCTGGGCAGCGTGACCCCCTCCTACAAGCCCGGCGTGAAGCTCGGCGACCTGCACCCGGCCCTGCCGGACTTCGCGATCGAGGCCATGCGCGAGGCGCTGCCGGTGTTCGGGCGCAGGATCCGGGGCTACGACATGCACGACGCGGTGCTGACCGGCGTCGAGACGCGCACCTCCTCGCCGCTTCGCATCACGCGCGGCGACGACTTCCAGAGCATCAATGTGAAGGGGCTGTATCCCGCCGGGGAAGGTGCCGGCTACGCCGGCGGCATCCTGTCGGCGGGGGTGGACGGCATCCGGGTCGGCGAGGCGGTGGCGCTCGGGATGGCGGCGGCGTAGGCCCACGGCCGAAAAAAAGGCCGCCCGAGGGCGGCCTTTTGCTTGAAGGGGGGCTTCAGCCCTGCGCGTTCTGCAGCGCGGCGATGCGCTCTTCGATCGGCGGGTGCGTGGAAAAGAGCTTGCCCACGCCGGAGGTGATGCCCATGGCCTGCAGGCTCTTGGGCAGCTCGCCGGGCACCATGCCGCCCAGGCGCGCCAGCGCATTGATCATGGGCTGCTTGCGGCCCATGAGCTGCGAGGAGCCGCGGTCGGCGCGGAACTCGCGCTGGCGCGAGAACCAGGCCACGATCAGCGCCGCCAGGAAGCCCAGCAGGATGTCCAGCACGATGGTGGTGATGTAGTAGCCGATGCCGGGGCCGGAGCGGTTCTCGCCTTTGCTCAGGAAACCGTCCACCAGGTAGCCGATCACGCGCGAGAGGAACACGACGAAGGTGTTCATCACACCCTGGATCAGCGTCATGGTCACCATGTCGCCGTTGGCGATGTGCGCCACCTCGTGGCCGATCACGGCCTCGACTTCCTCGCGCGTCATACCCTGCAGCAGGCCGGTGGAGACGGCCACCAGCGCGCTGTTCTTGAAGGCGCCGGTAGCGAAGGCGTTGGGCTCGCCCTCGAAGATGCCGACTTCGGGCATGCCGATGCCGGCCTTGTCGGCAAACTTGCGCACGGTGG
Organism: Ramlibacter tataouinensis; assembly: GCF_001580455.1. Lineage (NCBI taxonomy): Bacteria > Pseudomonadati > Pseudomonadota > Betaproteobacteria > Burkholderiales > Comamonadaceae > Ramlibacter > Ramlibacter tataouinensis. The sequence continues at coordinate 3,686,055 of NZ_CP010951.1, read as the reverse complement.
CGACGATCCAGGCCTCGTCGGCGCTCCCGGAGCCGTCGATCAGCTGCACGCCGGAGCTCCATTTGGCGATCGTCTTGGACATCAGCAGCGAGATGATCGCGCCGCCGAAACCCATGATGAAGGAGAACCCAAGCAAGGCGCCCAGGTTCAGCCCATTGGCCGTGAGGTACCTGTTGACGCCCAGCAGCGAAGCGACGACGCCGAGGACGACGACGACCGCCAGGTTGGTGGCCAGGAACAGGAAGATGCGTTTCATGTAAGCGTTTCTCCGCTAAGAGGCAAGTTCACCTCGCGCCGAAGGTAAGGACGAGCCGTCCGGTTTCAAGACGCGGGCGCCGCACGGGCCTGTTTTATTGGCTTCTTTTGCCCGGCAGGACGAAATACGAAAGAGTCATCATAAAAGGAAAAGTTCTGGTTCTGCTCGCACCAGCCGGGGATGCCCAGGACCGGCAAGGGCGTGAACGGCTTGGCGGCGAGCCGTTCGGCCGAGAGCGCTTCGGCCAGGGCCGCATCCATCGCCTCCATGGCGCCGGCCGGCATGTCCGCGCACCAGACATGGGCGGTGAGGTCCTTGCGCGGATGCGCCAGCTTCTCCAGCAGGGCATGGCCGAAGACCACCAGCTGCGCCTGCGGCCACAGCGGCCGCAGCTCGACAAAGAGCCTCCGCCAGTCGCGCTCCAGCAGCGCCTCCCACAGCGGCGGCGGCGCCTGCAGCAGCGCCCCGTTCTCGTCCAGGATGGTGATGGCATCGCGCACCCGCCCGCGCTGGCCGCCGATGCCGCTGCGGGTGATCTCCCGCGCTTGCAGACGGTTGAGCACGGCCTTGGTTCGGGGGAAGCGCATCCACACCAGCGCGTTGAAGAAGTCGTGCGTGCCGGGACGGACAGGGCACTGGCCCGTGTCGAAGATGAACTGCTCGTAGGCCATGCCGCCAGGCAGCGACTGCTGTGGCGTGAAGCGCACGGGCGCACCGCCGGCATTGAGTGCAGCGTGCGCCGCCTCGCCGGCTGCGATCCGGCTGGCAAGCCGTTCGCCGGGGTCGCGCCAGGGGGCGAACCAGGGCTGCGCCCAGTCGAGCGCCGGCAGCACCTACGCCTTTCCGCGGCGTGCCGGCTTCTCGCGGACTGAAACCGTGGACCGGCCCTCGTCCGCGACGTCGAACAGGTCGATGGCGGTCAGCAACTTGGTCAGCGTGGAGTAGCCGTAGTTGCGGTGGTCGAAGGAGGCCTGGTTTCCGATCTGCTGCCGCACCGCGTGCACACGTGCCCAACCCTCGTCGTCGGCCGCCGCCCGCACGGCATTGCGCAGCAGCGCCACGAGCTTGCGGTCCTGGCGCAGCTCCGCAGGCGACTTGCGCAGCGGCTGCGTCCGCTCCGACTCCGGCGCATCGCCTTCACTGTCGGCCGTGGCCGCCTGCAGTTCCTCGAGGAAGAGGAATCGCGAGCAGGCGTTGACGAACGGTTCCGGCGTCTTGCGCGCACCGAAGCCATACACCGCGGCACCCTTGGCCCGAAGGTGCATCACGAGCGGCGTGAAATCGGCGTCGGAAGAGACGATCCCGAAGGCGTCGGGCCGGTCGGTGTACAGCAGGTCCAGGGCGTCGATGACCATGGCCATGTCGCTGGCGTTCTTGCCCTTGCTGTAGTCGAACTGCTGGATCGGCCGGATGGCGTGCTCATGAAGCTGCTCCTCCCAGGACTTCAGCTCGTTCTTTTTCCAGTTGCCATACGCACGGCGGACGTTCGTTTCGCCGAATGTCGACAGCTCGTTCAGGATCAGTCCGATCTTCGCTGCCGGCGCATTGTCGGCGTCGATCAGCAGGGCGACGCGCGGCTTGGCGTTCATGCCGCCAACCGCCACTGCAGCGTCTCGCCCCCGCGCAGCGGCTTCAGTTGAGCCTCGCCGAAGGGCAAGCTCTCCGGCAGCAGCCAGGCCTGCTTCTCCAGCGTCAGTGTGCCCGTATTGCGCGGCAGGCCGTAGAAGTCGGGGCCGTGGAAGCTGGCAAAGCCCTCCAGCTTGTCGAGCGCGCCCGCGCTGTCGAAGGCCTCGGCGTAGAGTTCCATCGCCGTCAGGGCCGTGTAGCAGCCGGCGCAGCCAAGAGCGTGTTCCTTCAGCACCGCCGGGTGCGGCGCGCTGTCGGTGCCGAGGAAGAAACTGGCGCTGCCGCTGGTGGCCGCCTCCACCAGCGCCAGGCGGTGCGTTTCGCGCTTGAGCACCGGCAGGCAGTAGTAGTGCGGGCGAATGCCGCCGGTGAAGATCGCGTTGCGGTTGTAGAGCAGGTGGTGCGCGGTGATGGTGGCGGCCGTGTGGGCGTCCGCATCGCGCACGTACTGCGCCGCTTCACGCGTGGTGATGTGCTCGACCACGATCTTGAGCTCCGGGAAGTCACGCCGCAGCGGGATCAGGTGCCGGTCGATGAACACCGCTTCGCGGTCGAACACGTCGACCGCCGGATCGACCACTTCGCCGTGCACCAGCAGCAGCAGGCCGGCGCGCTGCATCGCCTCCAGTGTCTTGTAGGTCTTGCGGATGTCGGTCACGCCGGCGTCGCTGTTGGTGGTGGCGCCGGCCGGATACAGCTTGACCGCGACCACGCCGGCCTCCCTGGCGCGCGCGATCTCCTCGGGCGGCAGCATGTCCGTCAGGTACAGCGACATCAGCGGCTGGAAGGACAGGCCCGGTGGCACCGCCGCGAGGATGCGATCGCGGTAAGCCGCCGCCTGCGCCGCCGTGGTCACCGGCGGCTTGAGGTTGGGCATGACCAGCGCCCGGGCGAACTGCGCCGCCGAATGCGGCACCACCGAGGCCATGGCCGCGCCGTCGCGCAGGTGCAGGTGCCAGTCGTCGGGGCGGGTGATCGTGAGTTGGTCAGTCATCCCGCGATTGTCCGACAAGTGCCGTTCACGGCCGGGCGCGCCAGCGCCACGGGAAAAAAGCAAGGGGCCCGTGCGGCCCCCTGCGACTTCAGTGCCTCTGCGGTGAGTCGGTCAGTGCGCCAGGATCTTGTTCAGGAAGTCCTTGGTGCGCGGCTGCCGCGCATCGGGATTACCGAAGAAGTCGTCCTTGGAACAGTCTTCCAGGATGCGGCCGCCGACGTCGATGAAGATCACGCGGCTGGCGACCTTGCGCGCGAAGCCCATCTCGTGCGTCACCACCATCATGGTCATGCCTTCCTTGGCCAGCGTGACCATCACGTCCAGCACCTCGCCCACCATCTCGGGGTCGAGCGCCGAGGTGGGCTCGTCGAACAGCATCACGATCGGGTCCATCGACAGGGCGCGGGCGATCGCCACGCGCTGCTGCTGGCCGCCGGACAGCTGCCCGGGGAACTTGTCCTTGTGCGCCATCAGGCCGACGCGATCCAGCATCTTGAGGCCGCGCGCCTTGGCGTCGTCGGCCGAGCGGCCCAGCACCTTGATCTGCGCGATCGTGAGGTTCTCGGTCACCGACAGGTGCGGGAACAGCTCGAAGTGCTGGAACACCATGCCCACGCGGCTGCGCAGCTTGGGCAGGTCGGTCTTGGGGTCGTGCACGGCGACGCCGTCGACCCAGATCTCGCCCTTCTGCACGGGCTCGAGCGCGTTCACCGTCTTGATCAGCGTGGACTTGCCTGAGCCCGAGGGACCGCAGACGACGACGACGTCACCTTTGGAGATGTTGACCGAGCAGTCGGTGAGCACCTGGACAGGCCCATACCACTTGGAAACACTCTTCATATCGATCATGGCAGCCATGGAGCTCTCCGGAATTCAGCGAATGATGGCAATGCGGGCCTGCAGGCGCTTGACCATGAAGGACAGCCCCCAGCAGATGATGAAGTAAACGATGGCCGCCAGCAGGTAGGCCTCGACCGGCCGGCCGTAGTTCTTGCCGGCGGTTTCCAGGCCCTTGAGCAGGTCGGACGCGTTGATGGCATACACCAGCGAGGTGTCCTGGAACAGGATGATGGTCTGGGTGAGGAACACCGGCAGCATGTTGCGGAACGCCTGCGGCAGGATCACCAGGCGCATGTTCTGGCCGTAGGTCATGCCCATCGCATAGCCGGCGTTCACCTGCCCGCGCGGGATCGACTGGATGCCCGCGCGCACGATCTCGGAGAAGTACGCGGCCTCGAAGGCCACGAAGGTGATCACCGCGGAGTTCTCCGGCCCGATCGGCCGGCCGATGAAGAACGGGATCAGCAGGAAGAACCACAGCAGCACCATCACCAGCGGCACGGAGCGCATGGTGTTGACGTAGGCGGCTGCGGGTAGTTCCAGCAAGGTCTTGCCCGACAGCCGCATCAGCGCCAGCACCGTGCCCAGCGCGATGCCGCCCAGGGTGGCGATGATGGTCAGCCAGACCGAGAACCACATGCCCTTCGCGACGAAGGGACCGATGACTTCCCAGCGGAAGAAGGAGAGGTCGAGGGAACCCAGCATCAGTGCCCCCCTCCACCAGCCGAAGCGACGAAGCCCGGCACGCGGGTCCTGCGCTCGATGAAGGTCATGATGCGGTTGATCACGAAGGCCGAGATCGCGTACAGCACGGTCGCGGCCAGGTACATCTCGATCGGCGCGCCGGTTTCCTCACCCGACTGGCGGGAGAAGAAGGTCAATTCCGCGATCGACACGGCGAAGGCCACCGAGGAGTTCTTGATGATGTTCATCGACTCGCTGGTCAGCGGCGGGATGATGATGCGAAGCGCCATCGGCAGCAGCACGTAGCGATAGGTCTGCGCGGTCGAGAAGCCCATGGCCAGCCCGGCGTAGCGTTGGCCCCGGGGCAGCGACTGGATGCCGGCGCGCACCTGCTCGGCGATCCGCGCCGAAGTGAACAGGCCCAGTGCCAGGACCACCAGGACCACCGAAGGGATCTCGCGCAGCGGCAGGAAGATGCCCGGCAGCACGAAGTACCAGAGGAAGATCTGCACCAGCAGCGGGATGTTGCGGAACAGCTCCACCCAGGCGGTGGCCAATCGGGAGATCACCGGGTTGTTGGTCAGCGTACGCGCGGTCCCGACCACCAGGCCGGCCACCAGCGCCACGACCAGCGCGGAAAGCGCCACCGACAGGGTCCAGCCCCAGGCGGTAATGATCCAGTTCAGGTAGGTCTGGTCGCCACCCTTCGCGAAGCCGGCCAGGCAGCCCGGTACGTGTTCGTTGGTGGTGGTTTCCTGGCAGAAGACCTGCCAATTCCAAGCCATGTTCTTCTCCTCGTGATGATGCGATCTTGAGGGGCCAAGCCCGTAAACGCAAGACCCCTGCCGGGGCAGGCCCGGTCAGGGGTCTTGGACGCCCGGAAGAGGATTACTTCTTGGCGTAGTCTTCCATCGGCTTGTCGTTCGGGCCGGCCCAGGCGGCCTTGGTGCTTTCCGACAGCGTCAGCCCAACCTTGACGTTCTTGGGCGGGATCGGCTGCAGGAACCACTTGTCCCACAGCTTGGTCATTTCGCCGCTCTTGATCATGCCGGCGATCACGTCGTTGCCGAACTTCTTGAACGCCGGATCGTCCTTGCGGATCATGATGGCGATCGGCTCGACGTTCAGCACGTCACCCACGATCTTGAAGTCGGCGGGGTTCTTGGCCGTGGCGATGTTGCCGGCGAGGATCGAGCCGTCCATCACGAAGGCATCGGCGCGGCCGGTTTCCAGCAGCAGGAAGCTGTCGGCGTGGTCCTTGCCGAAGATTTCCTTGAAGTCCACGCTCTTGGCGCGCTCGTGCTTGCGCAGGTGCTGCACGGAGGTGGTGCCGGTGGTCGTCGCCACCGTCTTGCCGTTGAGCTGGTTGATGTTGGTGATGCCGGAATTGGCCTTCACCGCGATGCGAACCTCTTCCACGTAGGTGGTGTTCAGGAAGGCCACGTCCTTCTGGCGAGCCGCGTTGTTCGTCGTCGAGCCGCATTCGATGTCCACGGTGCCGTTCTGCACCAGCGGGATGCGGTTCTGCGAGGTGACGGGCTGGTAGGTCACGTTGAGCTTCTTGCCCACGCTCTTTTCCAGCTCAGAGACGATGCGCTGGCAGATTTCGGTGTGGAAGCCGCCGAACTTGCCGTCACCCAGCGCATAGGAGAGCGCGCCGGAAGATTCGCGCACGCCCACGCTGATCGCGCCGGAGCTCTTGACCTTCGAGATCGTGTCGTTCGCCTGCGCGAAAGCGGCACCGACGGCCAGGGCGCTGACCGCCAAAGCCCACATTTGTTTCTTCATATCAGTCTCTCCTGTGTGAAACGTTACGGGGTGAGATAAAAACGGGATTCTATGGTTTCGCGTCGTCGGGAATACCCTGAACAACGCCGCCAAGCCATGCACTTTGCGCGCGTCGCTCATGCAAAACGCTGATAAGCGAGAAGCGGGCCACCCGGCTGGCCTTGCTCATTTCGCGCTGTTGTGGCTTGCCAGGTAGTTCCACAGCGCCTGCGCCGTTCCCTTGGGCGTGTCCTTGCCCAGGGGCTTTTCCCGGTAGGCGCGCACGTCCATGGCCATCTCCAGTCCCTCCAGCCCCGGCGCTGCACCCACGAGCTTGCGCGCGCGCAGTTCCTTCTTCACCGCGCTGTAGGGAAGGAAGGCCACGCCATGGCCTTCCAGCGCCATCACCTTCAGGCCCTCGGCCATGTCGGTTTCGTACACGCGGTCCAGGTGGATGGCCGTGGCCGACTGTTTGAGGATGAGGTCGGTGACGCGGCCGAGGTAGGCGCCCGGCGCATAGCCCAGATAGGGCAAGGGCTGGCCCGGCCGTCCCGGCAGGCGGAACATGGGCTCGCCGTTCGCGTCGGGCTTGCAGTAGGGCGCGAGCGACTCGTCGCCCAGGGTCACCATCTGGTAGCGGTCGGCGTCGAGCTGGAAAGGCTGCGAGGCGTGGTGGTAGCCGATGAAGATGTCGCAGCCGCCTTCGACCAGGCGCATCACCGCGTCATGCACGTTCAGCGCGATCAGCCGGCTCTTGATCGGGCCGAACTTCTCGCGCAGCGAGGACACCCAGGCCGGGAAAAATGTGAAGGCCAGCGTGTGCGGCACGGCGAACTCGATCACGTCCTGGCCCGCGGCCGAATGCCCTCGCAGCATGGCGCGCGTGCTTTGCAGCGCCTGCAGCATCTCCAGCGACTGCGTATACAGCGTCTGGCCCGCCGGCGTGAGGCGCGTCGGATAGGAACTACGGTCTACCAGGTCGGTGCCGGCCCAGGCTTCGAGCGCCTGGATGCGCCGCGAGAAGGCGGGTTGCGTGACGTGGCGCAGCTGCGCGGAGCGGCTGAAACTGCGCGTCTCCGCCAGGCTCACGAAGTCCTCCAGCCATTTGGTTTCCATCGGCTGCGATTATTGCGGAGCGCGCCCCGGGCGCCATCGTGCTTTCCCTCGCCGCCGCAGCCGGCGCATTGCGGCGACGACGGCCAGGAACCAGGCGAACTGCGCCCCGAAGATGGCCGCCACGTGCAGCGCGCCGGACCCGGCCCCCTGCCCCGGCCCAAGCAGGTAGTGCGGCCAGAACGCCAGCAACAGCCCCCAGGCCCAGGGACCGTCGGCGTGCTCGAGGCCAGCGCCCGGCAACATCGCCAGCAGCAGCGCGAGCGCGCCCAGCGCCAGCGTCCAGGCGAGGCAGCGTGCGAGCTCGCGCATCACGTCGCGCCCAGCGCCAGGCGCCGCCGCTCGAGGCTCTCGGCCGGCCAGTACTGGGCCAGGTCGTAGTACTGCGGCATCGCGGGCGTGCCGGCCGGCAGCACCACCCAAGGCTGCTTGCTCTCGGTGAAGATGTGGATGTCCGGTGGGAAGCGATCCGGCTCGTCCAGGGTGCCCACGCGCACGAAGCGCACCGCCGCGCCGGCGCCCGCGTAGTTGCTCCAGATCGCGATGCGGCAGCGAGGGCAGCGCGCGATCATCTGGCCCTGGCCGCTTTCGCTGGGCGTGTCGACGATTTCCGGCAGGGCGCCGGTGTGCTCCAGGCGACCGGCCTCGATCAGCGCGTTCAGCGCGAACGCCGAACCGGTCTCGCGCTGGCACCAGCGGCAGTGGCAGCAATTGACGAACATCGGCCGCCCGCGCATGCGATAGCGCACCAGGCGGCAGTCGCAGCCGCCTTCGAACAGTTCTTCGCGCATGTCGCTCATTTCGCCCCGCAATCGCAGACGTCGCTGCCCTTGTCAAAGATGATGCGCCATTGTCCCGGCGCCTCCTGGCGCCAGATCGAGGAAAACCGGCCGATCAGCTTGCCTTTGGCATCGTGCACCGGCCCGCTGGACAGCGCCAGCGTGCCGCTGTCCAGCACTTCGACCTCTTCCGGCGCCCACGAAAACGGTGCCTGGGGCGCGGCATAGAAGCGTGACCAGAAAGCAAGCACCTCCTGGCGGCCCCGCAGGGCCTTGCCGCCGGAGAAGAACACTGCCTCATCGGACAGGAAACTGCCGAAGGCGCGCAGGTCGCGCTCGGCCATGGTCCGGGCGAAGGCCTGCTCGCTAGCGATCACCTGCTCGCGCGCCCTGGCGGCATCGGGCTTGGCCGGCGGCGCGGCGCAGCCGGCGGCGAATGCGCAGGCGGCCAGCGCCAAGGTCGAGCCAATCCGCATGAGTCACCCCTCCTCGGGGGCGATCTTACGCGGGCCGGCTCAGGATGCCGTCGGCCGGATACGCACGATGGGCCGCTCGGGCTTGCGGCGCGCCACTTCCTCGAAGCCCGCCGCGTCGAACATCGACTTGGCGCCAAACCACATGTCCTGGTCATGGGCGCGATGCGCCTTGTCCACGGGGTAGGCCTCCAGCAGCCTCACCCGCTTTTTCCGGCAATAGGCCACCGCGGCCGCCAGCAAGGCTTTCGCGACACCCTGCCCGCGGTGTTCCGAAGGCACGACGAAGCAGACGATGGACCAGACCGGCTCATCGTCCACGGGCTTGAGGACCGGCGAGCGCCTGAGCTTGGCGAAGTCTTCGCGCGGCCCGAACGACACCCAGCCGACCGGCACGCCATCGCGGTAGCCGATCAGTCCGACCTGGGCACCGCCTTCGGCCAGCGCACGCAAGTCCTTGCGGCTTTGCTGCGCGCGCTCACCGTAGGCCGACGGCACTCCGGCGGCGCCGCTCCGCCTGTAGAACATGCACCAGCAGCCCCGCGCCACCGAACAGCCGCGTGCGTCGAAGATGGCCTCGAGATCGGGCCATGTCTGGTTGGTCAGCGGCTTTGTGGTGAATCTCATCGGGCCCGCTTGGCGGCGTGCTCGTGCCTCAGGGCAGCTTCGGCGTGAAGCCTGCGACCACTTCCTGGAACATCCCGCGGCGCCCGGGCAGGAAGGCCACCGGCGTCTCGACGAACACGTGCAGGATCTTGCGGCGCGTGAGCACGCCGAAGTAGCCCACGAAGCTCTTGCCGTCGTGCATGCCTTCGAAGGACATCAGGCAGCCGAGCGCGCTTTCGTGCGGCTCGACGCTTTCACGGTCGATGGTGACCTGCGGCTCCTGCCCGCCGGCCATCAGCTCGCGGGCGGCCTCGAGGTAAGCGCGCTTGCGCGCGGCCAGCACCTGCCGGGCGAAGGGCTCAAGGTCACCCTTGGTCGGGCTCACCTCGTCCATGGACAGGGTCACCATGGTGAGGGTTTCGCCGCAGTGCAGCTGCATGGCTTCCTGGGTGCCGGTGGCAACCTGCTGCCAGTCGCGCTGCGACTGGAAGCTGAACTCCGGATGATTTAGTTCAAAGGGCATGGGGATCAATCGACAAACGGCCGGATTATCCGGCGCGCCGGCCGGCAAGGGCCTAGGCCAGCGTGGCCGGATCGAGATTGGCGCCGCACAGGATCACGCACACCCGCCGGGCAGGGGCAGGGCGGCCCGCGCGCAGCGCCGCGACGCCCAGGGCCGCGGCCGGCTCGACCGCCAACTGGAACTGCTGCCACAGGAAGCGCTGGGCCTCGCGGATGGCCTCATCGCCGAGCAGGCTCGCCTCGGGCACCCATCGCCGCGTCAGTTCCCAGGCGATGGTGCCGATGCGCTTGGCGCCCAGCGAATCGGCGGCGATGCCGCCCACGGCCACGTCCACCGACTGCCCCGCTTCACGGGCGCGGAACAAGGTGGGCGCGAGCTCCGGCTCCAGCGCCAGCACCCGCGTGCGGTCTTCGAACCAGGCGCAGATGCCGGCGATCAGGCCACCGCCGCCCACGCTCACCAGCACCGCATCGGGCACGCCGCCACCCTGCTCCTCGATCTCCTGGGCGATGGTGCCCGCGCCGGCGACGACTTCGCCCTGGTCGTAGGCGTGCGTGAGCAGCGCGCCGGTTTCCCGCTGGCGCGACAGGCAGGCCTCCAGCGCTTCGGCATAGACCGCGCCGGTGACCACCACCTGCGCGCCCAGCTCGCGCAGCCGCGCCTGCTTGGCGGCGCTGCTGACCGTGGGCACGAACACCTCGCAGCGCACGCCCAGCGCGCGGGCGGCGGCCGCGGTCGCGATGCCGGCGTTGCCGCCGGAGGCCACGATCACGCCCGCAGCAGGGATCGGGTTCGCGAGCAGGCGGTTGAGCATGCCGCGCGCCTTGAAGCTGCCGGAGACCTGCAGGTGCTCCAACTTGAGCCACACCTCTTCGCAATCGGCGCCCAGCGCCGAGCCGGGGAGCTTCCACAAAGGCGTGCGGCGGATGAACCCGGGATGGTCGCGCTCGAAGCGCTGGGCCGCCCGCAGGACCTCCGCGCGACCGAGCGCCGGGCCAGGACTCACAACTTCAGGCCCTTGGGCAGCGGGAACTTCACGGTTTCCTCGATGCCGTCCATCTTGCGCACCGACACCGCGCCCATCGAGCGGATGCGGCGCACCACGGCCTTCACCAGCACCTCGGGCGCCGAAGCGCCGGCCGTCAGCCCGACGCGCGTGTGGCCCTCCAGCCATTCGGGCCGCAGGTCCTCGATGCTGTCGACCATGTAGCTGGGCACGCCGAGCTTGCGCGCGAGTTCGGCCAGCCGGTTGCTGTTGGAGCTGGTCGGGCTGCCCACCACGATCACCACGTCCACCTGCCGCGACATCATCTTCACCGCATCCTGGCGGTTCTGCGTGGCATAGCAGATGTCCTGCTGCTTGGGCTCGCGGATGTTGGGAAAGCGCGCCTTCACCGCCGCGGTGATCTCGGCCGCGTCGTCCACCGACAGCGTGGTCTGCGTCACCACCGCGAGCTTGTCGCTCTGCGAAGGCTGCACCCCGGCGACATCGCCCACGTCTTCGACCAGGTGGATGCCGTGGTCGAGCTGGCCCATGGTGCCCTCTACCTCCGGATGACCCTTGTGGCCGATCATGATGAACTCGTAGCCCTCTTTCGCGAGCTTGGCGACTTCCACATGCACCTTGGTCACGAGCGGGCAGGTGGCGTCGAAGACCTGGAAGCCGCGCTCGCGCGCCTCGGTCTGCACCGCCTTGCTCACGCCGTGCGCGGAGAAGACCAGGGTCGCCCCGGGCGGCACCTCGGCCAGGTCCTCGATGAAAATCGCGCCCTGCGACTTCAGGTCGTTGACCACGAAGGTGTTGTGCACGATCTCGTGCCGCACATAGATCGGCGCGCCGAACTTCTGCAGCGCGCGTTCGACGATCTCGATCGCGCGGTCCACGCCGGCGCAAAAGCCGCGCGGCTCGGCCAGCAGGATCTCGGTGGCCACGATGCCCTCTTCCGCGCTCATAGCACTCCGATCACTTTCACTTCGAAGGTGACCGGCTGGCCGGCCAGGGGGTGGTTGAAGTCGAACAGCACGGCATCGGCCTTGCCGTCGCCGTCCCCGTCCTTGCCCACCTGCCGGACCGCGCCGGCGTAGCTCGACATGCCGTCGGGCGTGGGGAACTGCACCACGTCGCCGACGTGGTACTGCTCCAGGGGATCGCCCATCTCGTTGAGCAGCCGGCGGGCGACCCACTGGACCATCTCCGGGTTGCGCTCGCCGAAGGCCTCGCCCGCGGGGATCTCGAAGGTGGCGTGCGCGCCCTCCTCCAGCCCGAGCAGGCGCTGCTCCACGGCCGGGGAAAGCTCGCCCGTGCCCAGCGTGAGCGTGGCGGGCTTGTCCTTGAATGTATTGATGATGTCGCCTTCGGGCCCCGACAGCCGGTAATGCAGCGTGAGGAAGGAGCCCGGATGGACGCGAATGGCTGCCATGGGAGTACCGATAAACTGCCCCTATTGTAGAAACCCCGGCCGCCCGCCCCCGCCCCCATGCCCCTGAAAGACCTTCCGGCCGACACCCGGCCGCGTGAGAAGCTGCTGGCGCGCGGCGCGGCAACGCTGAGCGACACCGAGCTGCTGGCCCTGCTGCTGCGCACCGGCACGCCCGGCCGGGGCGTGCTGCAGATGGCCAGCGAGGTGCTCACCACCTTCGGCGGCTTCGCCGGCCTGCTGCACACCGCGGCCGAGGACCTCAAGCGCATCAAGGGCCTGGGCGGCGCCGCCAAGCGCGCCGAGCTGCTGGCCGTGATGGAGCTCGCCCGCCGCGCCATGTCGCAGCGGCTGAAGGAGCGGGAGGTGTTCAGCTCGCCCGAGTCGGTCAAGCAGTTCCTGTCGATCGAGCTCGCGCGCAAGCCGCACGAGGTCTTCGCGGTGCTGTTCCTGGATGCGCAGAACCGGCTCATCGCCATGGAGGAACTGTTTCGCGGCACGCTCACCCAAACCAGCGTCTATCCGCGCGAGGTCGTGCAGCGCGCGCTGCAGCTCCATGCCGCTTCAGTGGTCCTGGCGCATAACCACCCCAGCGGGACCGTGCAGCCCTCGCGCGCCGACGAGGCGCTGACGCAGACGCTGAAGGCGGCATTGGCGCTGATCGACGTGCGCGTGCTCGACCACGTGATCGTGACGCAGGGCGATTCGCTGTCGATGGCGGAGAAAGGCTTCATTTGAAAGCGAAATCGCTGCAGGACCTGCAGGCCATCCAGCAGAAGCTGGCCGAGCAGCAACGGCTGGCGGCAGCGCAGGAGCAAGCCCGGCTGGAGGCCGAGCGCAAGGCGCATGCCGAGCGCACGCTGTTCCAGCGGGCGGCCGGCAAGGTGGAGCCGCTGGCCCAGCACCGCGCGCGCCACCAGCGCGTGCAGCTCGCGCCGGAGCAGCCGCCGCCGGTTGCCGTCCAGCAGCAACTCGACGAGGTCCGGGTGCTGCGCGAGGCGATCAGCGACGAGTTCGACGCCGCAACGCTGCTGGACATCGACGAGGCGCTGAGCTTTCGCCGGCCCGGTGTGGGCACTGACGTCACGCGCAAGCTGCGCAAGGGCGCCTGGAGCATCCAGGGCGAGATCGACCTGCACGGCCTGCGCCGCGAGGAGGCGCGCGAGGCGCTGGCCGAATTCCTGCGCGAATCCCTCAAGCGCGGCTGGCGCTGCGTGCGCGTGGTGCACGGCAAGGGCTTGGGATCACCGGGCAAGACGCCGGTGCTCAAGGGCAAGGTGCACGGCTGGCTGGTGCAGAAGAGCGAAGTGATGGCCTTCGTGCAGGCCCGGGCCGACGAAGGCGGGGCCGGCGCCCTGGTGGTTCTCCTGAAACCCTGAAGCAACGCTGAGCTTTTCAGCCCGGCGAGTTCCGCATCCAGTCGGCGGTCTGGAAGAACGAGGCCTGCAGCCGCGCGCGCAGGGTCGCGTCGACGCCGACCTCGCCCATGGCCTGGTCCATGCAGGCGAGCCATTGGTCGCGCTCCTGGATGCCGATCACGAAGGGCATGTGGCGCGCACGCAGGCGCGGATGGCCGTGGCGCTCGACATAGTGCTGCGGGCCGCCGAGCCAGCCGCACAGGAACCAGAACAGGTTCTGGCGGGCGCGCGCCAATTCCGTGCCATGCGAGGCGCGCAATTGCGCGTAGCCCGGCTCCAGGTCCATCAGGTCGTAAAAGCGGTCAACCAGCGCCTTCACGCGATCTTCTCCGCCGATCCACTCGAATGGCGTGTTGTGGGGCAGCTTCTCTTCGGATTCCATCTCCGTATTGTCGCGTTGCGGCTATTCCGCCGCCCGGCGCAGGGTCTCGACCACCGGCCGCCGCAGCACCTCGCGCAGGCCCCACCAGCCCGCCGCCAGAGCCAGCGCGGCGCCTGCGAGCGCGCCGAAGAACGGCACCCAGGCCGAAGCGGTCCAGTCGAAGTCGAACACATAGCGCGCCATGCCCCAGCCGACCGCGGCGGCCACGATGCTGGCCAGGAAGCCCGCGAGCAGGCCCACGCCAACCAGTTCGGCGCGCTGGACCTGGCGCAGCAAGGCGCCGCTGGCGCCCACTGCACGCATCACGGCGAACTCGCGGGCCCGCTCCTCGCGCGTGGCGGTGACCGACGCGAACAGCACCACCAGGCCGGCCGCCAGCGTGAAGCCGAACAGGAATTCGACCGCGCGCACCACCTTGTCCAGCACGCCCTGCACCTGGTTGATGGTGGCCGTCATGTCGACGTTGGTGATGTTGGGGAAGCGCCGAACCAGCTCGTTGTCGAAGCCCCGGCGCTCGGGCGCGCGGAAGGCGCTCATGAAGGTGACCGGCACATCCTTGAGCTCACTCACCGGGTAGATCACGAAGAAATTGGCGCGCATCGAGCCCCAGTCGACCTTGCGCAATGACGTGATGCGCGACTCGTTGGTGACGCCGCCGATGTCGAAGCGCAGGCTGTCGCCCAGTTTCAGGCCCAGGGTGGTGGCAATGCCCTCTTCGACGCTGATCGCACCCTGCTCCTGCGGCGTCCAGTGGCCCTGCACCACAAGGTTGTGCGCCGGCTGCACCGGCGTGGTCGAGAGATTGAACTCGCGGTCGACCAGGCGCTTGGCGCGGTCGTCCGTGTAGTCGCCCGGCGCGACCGCGCGGCCGTTCACCGCCACCAGGCGCCCGCGGATCATCGGGAACCAGTCGTAGTTCTTGACGCCCGCCGTCTGCAGGGCGGCCTGGAAATCGCCCGCCTGCTCGGGCATCACGTTGATCACGAAGCGGTTCGGCGCGTCGGCCGGCGTGGCGCGCCGCCAGCTGGCGACCAGGTCGGTGCGCAGCAGCACCAGCAGCACCAGCGCCAGCAGGCCCACCGCCAGCGCGCTCACCTGCACCACCGCATAGGCCGGGCGTGCGCTGACCTGCCGCGTCGCCAGCACCAGCCAGCGCGGCGCCGTGGCTTCGTTGACCGACACACGCAGCAGCTTGACCGCCGCCCAGCTCAGGAGCGCGAACAGGACCACGGCGCCGGCAAAGCCGCCCACCGCCATGCCCCCGAGTTTGAGGTCGCTGCTTGCGCCCAGCAGCAGCGCGGCGAAACCGGCCACGCCCAGGGCCAGCACCGCGGCCGAGGCCGGCTTGAGGTTGCCGATGTCGCGCCGGATCACCCGCAGCGGCGGCACCTGCGCCAGCTGCAGCACCGGCGGCAGGCCGAAGGCGAACAGCAAGGTCAATCCCATGCCCAGCCCGAACGCGGCCGGCCAGGCGCTCGAAGCCGGCAGCGTGGTTTCCACCAGCCCGGACAGCAGGAACACGAACACGTAGTGGATGCCAAAGCCAATTGCCACCCCCAGCAGGCTGGCCGCCAAGCCCACCAGAGCGAACTCGAGCGTGTAAGCGCCCGCGATGGTGCGCTGGCTTTGGCCGAGCACGCGCAGCATGGCGCAATCGTCGAGATGGCTGGTGGCGAAGCCGCGCGCGGCCAGTGCCACGGCCACCGCGCTGAGCAGCGCCGCGAGCAGGGCCACCAGGTTCAGGAATTTCTCGGCCCGGTCCAGCGTCTGCCGCATCTCGGGCCGGCCGCTTTCAAAGGACTCGATACGCACGCCGCGCACCTCAGGTCTCGTCGCTTGCTGCTGCGCCCACTGTGCGAACTGCGCCACCTTGCGATCCGGACCCGCGACGGCAAAGCGCCAGGAGACCCGGCTGGCGGGCAGGATCAGGCGACTTGCCGGCAGGTCCGCCTCGTTCATCATCACACGCGGCGCGAAGCTCAGGAACCCCGCGCCGCGATCCGGCTCCAGCGTGATGACACGGGCGATGCGCAGCTGCGTATCACCCAGCAACAGCGGGTCGCCCAGGTCCAGTCCCAGCGCTTCGAGCAGCGACGCCTCCACCCAAGCCTGGCCCGGCGCTGGGACGTCGCGGGTGGGCGCGCCTGCCCTGTCGCGCGAGGCAGCAGTGCTCAGGTTTCCGCGCAGCGGATAGCCGGACGGAACGGCCTTGAGAGAGACCAGGCGGCTCGCGCCGCCCTGCGCGTCGGTGGCCCGCGCCATGGTGGGAAAAGTCGCCGTGGTGAGTGCGCCAAGGCCCAGTTCGCGCGCCTTTTGACCGAACTCCGGGGGCGTCGGGTTGTCGCTCACCACGACCGCATCGCCGCCCAGCAGCTGCCGCGCATCGCGCGCCAGCCCGCCCTTGAGGCGGTCGGCGAAAAATCCCACCGCGGTCAACGCGGCCACGGCCAGCGTGACCGCCACGATCAGAAGGCGCAACTCGCCGGCGCGCAGGTCGCGCCACAGGGTTCGCCAGCCCAGATGCCAGACAGATGCCATGGGCGCCAGCGTAACCTAGTAATGATTCAGCGGACCAGCCGCTGCGATTTCAGGCCACGCGCAGCGTGGCCGCCGCCAACTCGGGCTGCAGCTGCAGGCGGTGCGCGGCGGTATAGCACAGGAAATGCTTGTTGGTCGCGCGCCCGATGGCGCAGAGGCCGAGGCGCTGCGCGATCTCGTAGCCCATTTGCGTGGTGCCGCTGCGCGAGACCACGACGGGCACGCCGATCTGGGCCGACTTGATGATCATCTCGCTGGTCAGGCGCCCCGTCGTGTAGAACACCTTGTCGCGCGCATCCGCGATGCCCTGCAGCCACATCCAGCCGGCGATGGTGTCGATGGCGTTGTGGCGGCCCACGTCCTCGATGAACAGCAGCAGCCGCTCGCCTTCGAACAGTGCGCAGCCATGCACCGAGCCGGCCGACTTGTACGTGCTCTCCTGAAGGCGGATGGCATTGAGGATGCCGTACAGCTGCGCCTGGGTGATGCCCGCTTCAGGCAGCTGAATCGATTCGATCTCGTCCATGAGCCCGCCGAACACGCTGCCCTGCCCGCAGCCGGTGGTCACCACGCGGCGCGCGGTGCGCTGCTTCAGGTCGGCGATGCCGCGCCGGGTCTTGACGGCGGCCGCGCCAACCTCCCAATCGACGGTGATCGATTCCACCTCGTCCACCGAGCGCACCAGCCGCTGGTTGCGCAGGTAACCCAACACCAGCCATTCGGGCCGCGCGCCCAGGGTCATCAGCGTGACGAGTTCCTGCCGGTCCACATAGACCGTCAGCGGCCGCTCGGCCGGGATCGAGGTGGTGCTGCGCTCGCCGTGCTCGTTGACGGTTTCGATCTCGCGCGTGAGCGGAACGTTGGCCTCGGTAAGGAAGGGCAGGGACATCCGCAGAGATTACCGCGAAGTCCTGCCCTACGGGCGGGCCGGCCCTACTGTCCCTACTTCTTCTGCGCGGGCGCCATCTGCGCCGACTCGGCCTTCACGCTGGGCGGGCTGGCGGCCGTGGGCGGAGGCGAGTGCGCCCCTGAGGCTTCCAGGGGCTTCTGCTCCGGCGGGGTGTAGGCGAAAGGCCCTGGGTCCGTGCATGGCGACGGCGGCGCGGCGGCGGGCGTTGCGCCGCTCGCAGCGGGCTGGGCGGCCACCGGCGTCGGCGCGGGCTTGCCGCCGTTCTTGCCGGCGTTCTTCTGGTAGACGGCAACGACCTTGTCCTGCGACTTGCACAGCTGGTAGCCATCCATCTTGGCCTGCCATGCGGCCCTGGCCGTGGTCTCGGCGGCCTTGGCCTTGGTGGCGTCGTCCGGCGCGGGCAGCTTCGCGAAGGCCGCGCCGAAGGCGACGGCGAGCAGCGAGGGCACGAGTAGCTGTTTCATCATTTGTCGAATTCCCTCCATGGCCCTCAGGCGGGCCGTGCCTGGTCGCTGGGGATCACCGGCTGCTGGCTGCGCTCGGCCGGGATTTTTCCGGCTGCGATGTCTTCGGCCCAGTAGGCGTGGTGCTCGCGCGCCCAGGCTTCGTCCACGTAGCCGTGGCGCATCGCTGCATAGGCACCTCGCATGCCGACGGTGCCGAGGTAGATGTGGAAACCCGTCAGGCAGATCATCAGCACCGCCGCAGCCAGGTGAATCATGTGCGCCGTCTGCATGGTGCCACGCAGGTACTCGATGGAAGGCACCAGCTTGTCCAGCACCAGGCCCGAAGCGACCACCACCACGCCCAGCAACACCACGCCCAGCCAGAACACGACCTTTTCGCCTGCGTTGAACCGGTGCGTGGGCGGCTCCTGCCAGGATCGCCTGAACACGCCGCTCACTTTCAACAGCCAGCCCAGGTCGCCGCGGCGCGGGAGCTCATCCTTGATGAAGGTGATGATCACCACCACCAGCGAGACCGCGAACAGCGGGCCGAAGAAGTTGTGCAGGTTCTTCAGCGCATAGGTCAGCCAGCCGTTCAGCTGCAGGCCCAGCACCGGCACCAGGAAGAACCTGCCGAAGGCCATCACCAGGCCGGAGATCGCCAGCACGCAGAAGGCGATGGCGTTGGTCCAGTGCGCCGCGCGCTCGAAGGGTGTGAAACGCTCAATGCGCCGCCCCCCGCCACCCACCGCGTCTTGGTGGCCGATGGGTCCGCGCGCGAAGTAAAAGATAGCCAGCGCGACGGCAAAAATAATCACCAGCGCGCCGCCGTAGGGCAGCAGCCAGTTGTTGCGCACCTGCCGCCAGGCTTCCCCGGCTGACACGAATCGCGAACCCGGATACTGCACTGGCGCCTGGATCAGGACACCGGCTTCCGGATACTTGTCGCGCGGATAGCTGGTGAAGCCCTCGATGCCTTTTTCCACGCCGCGCCACATCGGCGAGTTATTGCCGGGCTGGACCTTGTTGCGCTCGGCATTGCCCTGCTCGAGGTACTTCGGATCCGAGCTCGCGTCGGGTTTGACCTCGGGCTTGACGTCGAAGATGTTCTGGCTCTGGATACCGCCCGGTGCGGCGGGCGTCGCCGGCGCCGAGGGCACCTCGTCCTGTTTAGGCGCCTGCGCGCCGGCGCCCAGTGCAACGCCCAGCAAACCGGCCAGCAGCAACGATCTGAGCGCCCGCATCAGGGCACCTTGTTGTAGTCGTTCTGGCCCATCTGGGCGCGCGTCTTGAGCTGCTGCTCCCAACTGGTCTTGTCGCCCGGCTTCCAGCCCGTTGCCACATAGGGCATGCCGGTGCCCTGGAAGGCCGCAGCGTCCTGCTTGCTGTTGCTGCCCCCCATGGTCTGCGGCTTCTCGCTGCATGCGGCCAGCGCCGCCACCGCGGCCACTGGCCACACGACCCAGACAATGCGGCGCTTCGTCATGACTTGCCTCCCTGCGGCTGGCCCGCCTGCTTGGAGCCGTAGGCAGTGCCCCAACCCCAGGCCTCGGCGCCCTTGCCGCGCTTGATGACGCGGTTGCGGAAGATATCGGCCACCACATCGCCGTCGCCGGCGATCAGCGCCTTGGTCGAGCACATCTCCGCGCAGGCCGGAAGCTTGCCTTCGGCCAGGCGGTTGCGTCCGTACTTTTCGAACTCGGCCTGCGATCCGTTGGCCTCGGGGCCGCCGGCGCAGAAGGTGCACTTGTCCATCTTGCCGCGCACGCCGAAGTTGCCGGCCGACGGGAACTGCGGCGCACCGAACGGGCAGGCATAGCTGCAGTAGCCGCAGCCGATGCACACGTCCTTGTCGTGCAGCACCACGCCCTCGTCCGTGCGGTAGAAGCAGTTGACCGGGCACACCGCCATGCAGGGCGCGTCCGAGCAGTGCATGCAGGCCACCGAGATCGAGCGCTCGCCCGGCACGCCGTCATTGAGCGTGACCACCCGGCGCCGGTTCACGCCCCAGGGGACCTCGTGTTCGTTCTTGCAGGCCGTGACGCAACCGTTGCATTCGATGCAGCGTTCGGAGTCACAGATGAATTTCATTCGTGCCATCGTCGTCTCCTCGCTGCGGTCAGGCCCGTTCGATCTGGCAGATCGTGGTCTTGGTCTCTTGCATCATGGTGACGCTGTCGTAGCCGTAGGTCGTGGCGGTATTCACCGCCTCGCCACGCACCACCGGCGCCGCCCCGCTGGGGTAGTAGGCCAGCATGTCGGCGCCCAGCCAGCGCCCCGAGAAGTGGAACGGCATCCACACCGTGTCCGGGCCCACGCGCTCGGTGACCAGGGCCTGCACGTTCAGCCGCGCGCCGGTCGGGCTGACCAGCCAGACGCGGTCGCCGTGCCGGATGCTGCGCTCGGTGGCCGCCTGCGGGTTGATCTCGACGAAGGCTTCCTGCTGCAGCTCGGCCAGCCAGGGATTCGAGCGCGTTTCCTCGCCGCCGCCCTCGTACTCGGTCAGGCGCCCCGAGGTCAGGATCAGCGGGAACTTCTGCGCCACCTTGTCCTCGATGTTCTTCTGCTGCAGCGTCTTGTACAGCGTCGGCAGGCGCCAGAACGCCTTCTTGTCGTCGTGGGTGGGGTACTTGGCGACCAGGTCGGGCCGCGTGCTGTAGATCGGCTCGCGGTGCTGCGGGATGGCGTCCGGGAAGTTCCAGACCACCGCGCGCGCCTTGGCATTGCCGAACGGGTGGCAGCCGTGGTTCTTCATCACCACCCGGATGATCCCGCCCGAGAGGTCGGTCTTCCAGTTCTTGCCTTCTGCCGCCGCCTTCTCGGCGTCGGTGAGTTCAGACCACCAGCCCAGTTTCTTGAGCAGCACGTGATCGAATTCGGGGTAGCCGGTCTGGATGTCCGCGCCCAGGGAGGCGGAGCCGTCCTCGGCCAGCAGGTTCACGCCGTTGCGTTCGACGCCGAAGTTCGCGCGGAAGTTGCCGCCGCCGTCCATCACGTGCAGCGAGGGGTTGTACAGGACGTGGGTGCCGGGGTGCTTGAGTTCCGGCGTGCCGAAGCACGGCCACGGCAGGCCGAAGTAGTCGCCCGTCAGGTCGTAGCCATTGACCTTGTCCTTGACGTTGCCCTTGGCCCGCAGCGTCTTGACGTCGAAAGCCGACATGTTGCGCATGTGCGCCTGCAGGCGCTCGGGACTCTGGCCGGTGTAGCCGATGGTCCAGTTCGACTTGTTGATCTCGCGCAGGATGTCGTCCGGCAGGGGCTCGTCCATGCCCTTGACCTTCTGCATCTTGTAGTTCTTGACCAGCTCCTTGCCGAATCCGAGTTTTTCGGCCAGCTGGTACATGATCATGTGGTCGCTGCGGCTTTCCCACAGCGGCTCGATCACCTTCTCGCGCCATTGCAGCGAGCGGTTCGAGGCCGTCACCGAGCCGCTGGTCTCGAACTGCGTGGCCGCCGGCAGCAGGTAGACCGCCCGGTTGGGATTGAGGTCCTCCGGCTTGCCCGGCATGGCCGCCATCGCGGCGGTGGCCGACGGGTAGGGATCGATCACCACCAGCAGGTCGAGCTTGTCCATCGCCCGCTTCATCTCGACGCCGCGCGTCTGCGAGTTGGGCGCGTGGCCCCAGTACACGACGCCGCGCAGGTTCGGATCCTGGTCGATCAGCTCGTTCTTCTCGAGCACCCCGTCGATCCAGCGCGAGACCGTGATCCCCGGCTTGCTCATCATGCCCACGTTGGCAAAGCGCCCCTTGATCCAGTCGTAGTCCACGCCCCAGACCTTGGCGTAGTGGCGCCACGAGCCTTCGACGATGCCGTAGTAGCCGGGCAGCGAGTCGGGGTTGGGACCGACGTCGGTGGCGCCCTGCACGTTGTCGTGGCCGCGGAAGATGTTGGCGCCGCCGCCCGACACACCGATGTTGCCCAGGGCCAGCTGCAGGATGCAGGAGGCGCGCACCATGGCGTTGCCGATGCTGTGCTGGGTCTGGCCCATGCACCACACGATGGTCGACGGCCGGTTCTTGGCCATCATCTCGGCGACCTTGTAGACCGTGGCCTCGGGCACGCCGCAGGCCTCTTCGACCTTGTCCGGCGTCCACTTGGCCATCACGTCCTTGCGGACGTCCTCCATGCCGTAGACGCGGTCGTTGATGTACTTCTTGTCTTCCCAGCCGTTCTTGAACACGTGATAGAGCACGCCGAACAGGAAGGGGATGTCGGAACCCGAGCGGATGCGCACGTACTCGTCCGCCTTGGCCGCGGTGCGGGTGAAGCGCGGATCGGCCACGATCATCTTGGTGCCGTTTTCCTTGGCGTGCAGCATGTGCAGCATGCTGACCGGGTGCGCCTCGGCGGCGTTCGAGCCGATGTACAACGCGCACTTGCTGTTCTGCATGTCGTTGTACGAGTTCGTCATCGCGCCGTAGCCCCAGGTGTTGGCGACGCCGGACACCGTGGTGGAGTGGCAGATGCGCGCCTGGTGGTCGCAGTTGTTGCTGCCCCAGAGGCTGACGAACTTGCGCATCAGGTAGGACTGCTCGTTACTGTGCTTGGACGAGCCGATCCAGTACATGGCCTCGGGGCCGCTTGCCTTGCGCAGCTCCAGGATCTTGGCGCTGATCTCGTTCAGGGCCTGGTCCCAGCTGATGCGCTGGTACTTGCCGTCCACCAGCTTCATCGGGTAGCGCAGGCGGTATTCGCCGTGGCCGTGCTCGCGGATCGCCGCGCCCTTGGCGCAGTGGGCACCCAGGTTGATCGGCGAATCGAACACCGGTTCCTGGCGCACCCACACGCCGTTCTCGACGACAGCGTCGATCGCGCAACCCACCGAGCAGTGGCTGCAGACGGTGCGCCTGACCTCGATCTTGCCTTCGCCCACGACCCCGCCGGTGCCGTTGGCCTTGGCCTTGGTCACCAGGGTCAATTGCGTGGCAGCAATGCCGGCGCCCACACCCAGCCCGGAGCGGCGCAGGAATGCGCGGCGGTCCATGGTGGGGATGGCCTGCGACAGGCCCCGCTGCAGGCTATGCACGAAAGGCGAGCGCGTAGCATCGTGCACGCCGCTCGATTTCTTTGTCAGCAACATGGCAGTCTCCAGGCGCGTCAGACGAGGGTGCTCTTGTAATAGCGCTTGACGTGTTCCGTCAGCTGATAGCCGCCGCCTTTTTCAGGCGGCTGCTTCATCTCGGGCGCGCTTGCGGTGTCTTGCACCACACCGGGCAGCAGCGTCGCGGCTGCGGCGACGGCGCCGGCAGTCCCCGCTCCTGCAAACAATGTCCGGCGCGACAATTTCGTCTTCGGCTGGCTCATCGAGGTCTCCTTGGCACCGCCACATATCCACATATGTAAACGGTTGCATGGGCTACTTTGGCGAATGTAGCCGTTAGCACCGATGTTGTGCACCCTCACCGCACTATGGGAACTACTTCAACCCAAAGGTTACATTCGCCTCTTTCGGCTTGCTGCGTCGCAGCAATGCCGGAATAAGCGCCGGCGCAAGCTTGCAGGTCAGGCAAGCATGTCGAAGCCCTGCGCCTCGATGCTGCCGAATGCGCGGGTAAACGAGGACAAGCCGGCATAGAAACGCGCCCCGGGATGGGCCGACAGGGCGTCGCACATCTGAATCAGCCAGGGCTGGACGTGGGTGCCGAAGAACTCGCGCTGGGTCGTGAGGTTGGCAACTTCCACGTCTTCGGCCGCGATCAGATAACGCATCACCTCAAATAAATAGGCGACGTGGTCCTCGGTCTCGGACATGGCCTCGTCCCGCGCCAGCCCCAGGCGCTCCAGGTCGGCGCGCAGCCGTGCCAGCGGCTTCTCGTTGAGGAAGCCGCTCAGGTAGTGCGACCCATAGAGATAGACATCGGGCTTGCCGACGCCACCGAACAAGGCGTCGTATTCGGCCGCGACCGCGGCGTCGCTCATGGCGCGTGCCGTGCCCACCAGCTCGCGCCAGGGTTCCTCGAGGTAGGCCCCGGCGGCGGGCGCTTCGGTCGCCGCCGCGCGGATGGCCTGCAGCAGCTCCGGCGCCGGTGGCGCGTAGTAGAGCTGCGCCAGCAGGCCGTAGATTTCGGCCCGCGCGGTTTCCTCGTCGAGCGCGGAGGAGACGGGGATCTGAGGCGTCATAGGTCGGTGATCTTCACTTCGTCCTGCGATGAGTAGATGTCGACCACGCGGCAGTCGCCGCACATCTTGAGGCGCTCCAGGGCCGCTCCCTGGAACATCGAGTGGCCCTCCAGCTTGCCGAGCATGGCCTCGATGGCCTTGAGCGTGCCGAAAGGCTTGCCGCAGCGGACGCAGGCGTACGGCTGGGTTTCGTTCAGCACGCGCGGCTGGCGGCGTTCCGGCGTCAGCAGCAGGCGGGGCCTGAGCACGATTGCGTCTTCCGGGCAGGTGGTGGCGCACAGGCCGCACTGCACGCAGTTCTTCTCGATGAAGCGCAACTGGGGCAGCTGCGGGTTGTCCTGCAGGGCGCTGGCCGGGCAGGCGCTCACGCAGCTCAGGCACAGCGTGCAGCGCTCCTTGTCCACCTCGATCGTGCCGAAGGGCGAAGCCGCCGGCAGCGCGATGGCTTCGGGCTTGCCCGGCGCCTGCGCGGCCAGGTGATCGAGCGCGAGCTCGAGGGTGCTGCGCTTTTCCGGCGCGACGGCGAACGCAGCCGCCTCGCGCGGGCCCTCGGCGGAGTTCGCGGACAGCAAGCCCAGTTCCTGGTCCAGGTCCTGGATGTGATCGGCCTCGATGAGCGTGAAGTGGCGGCCGGTGTAGCCCAGGCCCGTCAGCACGGCCTGCCCCACCGCCATCTGCTCGCGCACGGCGTCGCGGTATTGCGGCGCCTCTTCCCGCGTCATGAAGACCACCACCTGCGATGCCCCAAAGGCGACGGCGCTCAGCCACAGGTCCAGGCCCACGCTGGCCGTGTGCCACAGGCCGACCGGGATCACATGGGCAGGCACGCCGGCGGCGACGCCCAGCTGCGCGGCACGGCCCAGCTCCTCGATCAGCTCACGGCCGCGTTCCTGGCTGTGCAGCAGGAGCGTCGCCTGCTCGCCGCCGGCGCGCCGGTAGGTGGACAGCAGGGTCCGGAGCTTGAGCCCCTGGTCCGTGGCGCGGGGATAGGCGTAGCCCAGCGCGCCGGTCGGGCACACCGTGGTGCAGGTGCCGCAGCCCACGCACAGGCTGGCGTTGACCTTGATCTGCTGGTGCCGCTGGTCGCTCGAGATCGCCTCGGCCGAGCACACGTCGATGCAGGCGTGGCAGCCGACCTTCTCGTTGCGGCTGTGCGCGCAGATCTTGGCCTTGTAGTCGAAGAACTTCGGCTTCTCGAACTCGCCGACCAGGTCGCGCAGCTTCACCAGCTGCGCCGGATCGAGGCCCTGCGGCGCGTGGAAGTAGCCCTGCGGCGGCGCGTGCTGCAGGAAGGCCGGGGCGCTGCGCAGGTCGAGCACCAGGTCGAACTTCTCCTGGTGCGGCTGCGGCGCGCGCTCGAAGTCGATCGCGCCGACTGCTTCGCAGGCCTTGACGCAGGCGCGATGCGACTGGCACTTGGCCAGGTCGATCTGGTAGTCCAGGCCGATCGCATCTTCGGGGCAGACCTTGATGCAGGCGTTGCAGCGCGTGCACAGGTCCAGGTCGATCGGGTTGTCCCGCGACCATTGCAGCTCGAACGCGCCCAGCCATCCCCGCAGGCCGTCGATCTTGCCCGCCAGCACCGGATGGCGGCGCTCCTGCTCGCCGGCGCCGCCCTGCGCGAACAGGGTAACGTCGAGGATGTCGTCCAGCAGGCGCGCGGCGCGCGCGGCCTCTTCCAGCGGACCGATGATCAACAGGCGCCCGCCGCTGCGATAGCTCACCGTGGCCACCGGCTGCGGATCGGGCAGGTTGGCGGCAGCCAGCAGCGCCGCGATCTTCGGCATGGCCTTGGACGCGTCGCGGCTCCAGCCGCCGGTCTCGCGGATGTTGACGAAACGCAGCGGCGCCACCGCGCCTTCGGTCTGCCGCGCCAGCTCGCCGAACAGGCGCTGCTCCTGGGTGCAGGCGACGACGACCTCGCCTTCGCCCTTGATCGCCCGCTGGAAATCACCGGCTTCACGCCGGCACAGGCAACTATGAAGCGTCAGCGCTTCATCCAGTGCCGCGCCCAGGCTCTTCGCCTGCAGCGGCATCGTCTTGTTGCAGTCGCAGATCAGGGTCGTCATCTACAGCTTCGGTCCCGGATATGGCCTCAGGGGCATGAGACGACTGTGCCACGGTCTGTGTTCCCGCGTCATAGGCAACATCCCGCGGTTCGCCGGCGCCGCCATCGTCCTTCGGCTTCTCCTCGAAAAGGCGCAGGAAGCGCGCCGCCGACAGCTTGCGCAGCATGGCCTCGGGCATGGGGTCGGGCTTGGAGTAGTCGTCGATGTAGACGTCCAACCCGTCCATGACATTGAAGTGGGGATCGGCGAACAGCTTCTTCAGGGCCGCGTTCTTCACCTCGGGCGCGACACCGGGCGTCACGAAGCGGCGGAAATCCGACTCGGCGGTGAGGGTTTTGACGTCTTCGAGCGTGGGCGGCGGCGGTTCAGATCGAGCTTCGGGAGCATCCCCCGGAGCCGCGTGAAGCACCTCCTCGCCCCCTCCCCCTCCGGGGGAGGGCTGGGGTGGGGGCGCACGATTCTCAAGCTCGATTGCCGGCTCGCCCTCGACCGGCTTCCCCTCGCGCACATCGGCCTTGCGCCTGGACCAGCGTCCCAAGAATCCTTCGCTCATGCCCGGACCCCCACGTTGGTCCCTTCGCGTACGGCGCTCATGAGCCGCCCCCGCCATACTTCTTCTCGGTCGTGATCGACACCGGATTGCCGAAGCGATCCTCCAGTTGCTTGAAGCTTTCGGGGCGCTTGCGCTTGCGCGGCTCGGGCACATAGTGCTCCTGGACGAAGGCGAGCATCCACTCGACCACCTCGGGCGGCGCGGGCACCTGCTCGACCGTCTCCTGCGCGTCGAGCCAGCGGCCGGCGTCGTGGTAGCTGAGTGAGACGACGACCGGGCGCGGAATCGGCTCGTCCGCGACGGTGGCTTCTTCCTCCATGCGCCACAGCACGAACCAGCAGGGCGCCGGCGTTTCCGCGTTCAGGAAATAACCCTCGGCATCGTCGCGGAACAACTCGACCAGGAAGCCGGGATGAAGCCAGCGCTCTTCGCTTTCGCTCCTGAACAGGAGGCGCGGCTCGGCGCCGAAGCCGGGCTCGTTGCGGACCACCTCGTGCAGCACCCAGCGCCAGGGCTGCCAGCGGTTGTCCAGGCGCTCGCGGCGCATCACGACGGCGACTTCGATGCTCGGTCGTTGGGCCATGCGCCCAATGTACCCCAGCGCGGCGCCCTCGTCGCGCCGCCCTAGTCGGCCGTCACGCGCACCGCGCAGTACTTGAACTCCGGGATCTTGCCGAAGGGGTCGAGCGCCGGATTGGTCAGCAGGTTGGCCGCCGCCTCGTTGTAGGCAAAGGGCATGAACACGGTCGCGTCGGGCGTGCCGTCGTCCTGCCGCACGGTGCAGCGCACCGCGCCGCGGCGCGAGGCGATGGTGGCGATGTCGCCCGGCGCCAGGCCCAGGCGCTGCAGTTCACGCGCGTTCAGCGAGGCGGTGGGGACCGGCTCGATGGCGTCGAGCACCGAAGCGCGCCGGGTCATGCTGCCGGTGTGCCAGTGCTCGAGCTGGCGGCCGGTGATCAGGACCAACGGATATTCGAGATCGGGCTTTTCGTCGGCCGGCACCAGCTCTGTGGGCACCAGGCGCACGCGGCCGTCGGCGGTCGGGAAGCGCTCGGTGAAGACGATGGGCTGGCCGGGGTCGTCTTCGCTCAGGCATGGGTAGGTCACGCTGCCTTCGCGCTGCAGCCGCTCCCAGGTCACGCCGGCAATCGACTCGTGCATGGCCTGGCGCATCTCCTCGTATACCGCCGCCACGCCCGAGTCCTCGCCGGGGTAGTTCCAGGCCAGGCCCATGCGCCGCGCCAGTTCCTGGATCAGCCACAGGTCGGGCCGCGCGTCGCCCGGCGGCTCGATCGCCTGGCGTCCGAGCTGCACCATGCGGTCGGTGTTGGTCACGGTGCCGGTCTTCTCCGGCCAGGCGCTGGCAGGCAGCACCACGTCGGCCAGCCAGGCCGTCTCGGTCAGGAAGATGTCCTGCACCACCATGTGCTCCAGCGACGCCAGCGCCTCGCGCGCGTGCTGCAGGTCGGGGTCGCTCATGGCGGGGTTCTCGCCCATGACGTACATGCCGCGCACCTTGTGCGGGTCGCTCGCCGGGGCGAGCGCCTTGTGCATGATCTCGACCACGGTGTAGCCGGGCTTGTCGTCCAGCTTGGTGTTCCAGAACTGCTCGAACCACTGGTGCGCGCCCGCGCTGTCCACGCGCTGGTAGTTCGGGAACATCATCGGGATCAGGCCGGCGTCGCTCGCGCCCTGCACGTTGTTCTGGCCGCGCAGCGGATGCAGGCCGCTGCCCGGCTTGCCGATCTGGCCGGCCACGCTGCACAGCGCGATCAGGCAGCGGGCGTTGTCCGTGCCGTGCACGTGCTGGCTGACGCCCATGCCCCACAGGATCATGGCCGACTTCGCGGTGGCGAAGGCACGCGCCACCTCGCGGATGGTGGCCGCGGGAATGCCGCATATCGATTCCATCGCCTCGGGGCTGAAGGCACGCACGCCTTCGCGCAGGGCCTCGAAGTTGCTCGTACGCTGCTCGATGAAGGCCCGGTCCGCGAGCCCTTCCTCGATGATGGCGTGGATCATGGCCGACAGCAGCGCGACGTCGGCGTCCGCCTTGAACTGCATCACGCGCCAGGCGTGGCGCCCGATGTCGGTCACGCGCGGATCGGCCAGGACGATCTTGGTGCCCCGCTTGGCGGCGTTCTTCATCCAGGTCGCGGCGACCGGATGGTTGGCCGTGGGGTTGGAGCCGATCACCAGGATCAGCTCCGCATGCTCGACGTCGTTGACCTGGTTGCTCACCGCGCCGGAGCCCACGCCTTCGAGCAGCGCCGCCACGCTGGAGGCATGGCACAGGCGCGTGCAGTGGTCCACGTTGTTGCTGCCGAAACCGGTGCGAACCAGCTTCTGGAACAGGTAGGCTTCCTCGTTCGTGCCCTTGGCGGAGCCGAAGCCGGCCAGCGACTTCGGGCCGTGCGTGTCGCGCAGCGACTTGAGCTTGCCGGCGGCCAGCTCCAGCGCCTCGTCCCAGCTCGCCTCGCGGAACACCTCGCGCCAGCGGGCCGGATCGCGCTCCACGTCGAGGTCTTTCGGCACCCCGGCCTTGCGGATCAGCGGCTGCGTCAGCCGGTGCGGATGGTGCGCGTAGTCGAAGCCGAAGCGGCCCTTGACGCACAGCCGGCCGTGGTTGGCCGGCCCGTCGCGGCCGTCCACGCCCACGATCTTTTCGTCGCGCACCTTGTACTTGATGAGGCAGCCGACGCCGCAGAACGGACAGACCGAGTCCACTTCGCGATCGACCACCTGCGAGCCGACCAGGGTCTTGGGCATCAGCGCGCCGGTCGGGCAGGCCTGCACGCACTCGCCGCAGGCCACGCAGGAGCTGGCGCCCATGGGGTCGCCCAGGTCGAACACGATCTCGCTGGAAGAGCCGCGGCGCGAATAGCCGATCACGTCGTTGACCTGCTCCTCGCGGCAGGCACGCACGCAGCGGGTGCACTGGATGCAGGCATCCAGATTCACCGCCATTGCTGGATGCGACAGGTCGGCCGCGGGCGCCTCGCGCCGGATCGCCTTCAGCTCCTGGCGCGGCTGGACCTGCAGCCGCTGCGCCCATTCGCTCAATTCGCCATGCGGCAGTTCGCCCTTGGCATCGGCCCATTTGTGGCCCTGCTCCGGCATGTCGGCCAGCAGCAGTTCCAGCACCATCTTCTGGCTGCGCTGCGCCCGCTCGCTTTGCGATTGGACCTGCATGCCGGACGTGGGCGCGCGGCAGCAGCTGGGCGCGAGCACCCGTTCGCCGGCGATCTCGACCACGCAGGCGCGGCAGTTGCCGTCGGCACGCATCCCGTCCGTGTAGCACAGGTGCGGAATCTCGGTGCCGGAACGCCGCGCCGCCTGCAGGATGCTCTCGCCCGGCAGCGCATGGACCGGACGTCCGTCCAGCGTGAATTCGATCGTGGGCAGGTCAGGCGATTTCATGGGGGAAGTACTTCTGCACGCAGCGCACGGGATTGGGGGCCGCCTGGCCGAGGCCGCAGATCGAGGCATCGGCCATGACGGTGCTGAGATCCTCCAGGGTGGCGTTGTCCCATTGGGACGCCTCCATGAGATGCGCGGCCTTGTCGGTGCCGACCCGGCAGGGCGTGCACTGGCCGCAGCTCTCGCTGGCGAAGAAACGCATCATCGACAGGGCCGCGTCGCGCGCCCGGTCGTGCTGGCTGAGCACGATGATCGCGGCCGAGCCGATGAAGCAGCCGTGCGGCTGCAGGGTGTCGAAGTCCAGCGGCAGGTCCGCCAGGCTGGCCGGCAGGATGCCGCCCGATGCGCCACCCGGCAGGTAGGCATAGAGCTCGTGGCCGTCCGGCATGCCGCCGCAGTACTCGGCGACGAGCTCGCGCAGCGTGATGCCCGCCGGCGCCAGCTTGACGCCTGGGTCCTTGACGCGCCCGCTCACGCTGAAGCTGCGCAGGCCCTTGCGCCCGTGGCGGCCCTGCCCCGCGAACCAGTCCGGGCCCTTGTCCACGATGTCGCGCACCCAGTACAGCGTCTCGAAGTTGTGTTCCAGCGTCGGCCGGCCGAACAGCCCCACCTCGGCGATGTAGGGCGGGCGCAGGCGAGGCTCGCCGCGGCGGCCTTCGATGCTCTCGATCATGGCCGACTCTTCGCCGCAGATATAGGCGCCGGCACCGCGGCGCAGCTCGATGTGCGGCAGCGCGCAGGGCGGATCGCGGCGCAGACGCGCGAGTTCGGCCTCGAGCATCACGCGGCAGTCGTGGTACTCGTCGCGCAGGTAGATGTAGACGGCGTCGATGCCCACCACCTTGGCCGCGACCAGCATCCCTTCGAGGAAGCGATGCGGGTCGCGCTCGAGGTAGTGCCGGTCCTTGAAGGTGCCCGGCTCGCCTTCGTCGATGTTGATCGCCATGAGGCGCGGCGCGGCGTAGCCGCGCACGATGCGCCACTTGCGCCCGGCCGGGAAGCCCGCACCGCCCAGCCCGCGCAGGCCCGAACTTTCCATGGCGGCGAGCACCGATTCATCGCTCTTGCTGCCATTCGCCAGCGCGGTGGCGAGTGCGTAGCCGCCCGCCGCGCGGTAGGCCTCGTAGCCGACGAAGCCTTGCACGCCAGCCGCGCGCCCGGCCTGGTCGGCGCGGCGCTGTTCCTTGGCGGCAAGATCGGCCACGGTCTCGGCCGTGGCATGCGGCACCGCCACCTGGCCCACCAGCGCGGCCGGCGCCTGCTCGCAGCGGCCGATGCAGGGCGCAGCCACCACCTGGACGTTGGGGCCGAGCGAGGCGGCCAGGCGTGCCAGGATCTCGTGCGACCCCGCCATGGCGCAGGACTGGCTCTCACACACACGCACGGTGAGCCCCGGCGCCTCTTCGCCGTTTCGCAGGATCTCGAAATGGTGGTAGAAGCTCGCGACCTCGAACACCTCGGCCATGGAGATCTTCATCTCGCGGGCGAGCGCCACCATGTGACGCTCGTGCAAGCCGCGATAGGCATCGTTCAGCTTGTGCAGGTGTTCGATCAGCAGGTCACGGCGGTGGCCATCGGACGGCGCGGCCCCGATCAGGGCACGCACCTCTTCGAGCGACTGCGGGTCGGGCTGGCGGCCCTTCAGCTGGGCGCGGCGGCGCAGGCCCTGCCGAAGGGAGTCCGGGCTGCCCAGCGGGTGGACGGAAATGGCGGATGCACTCATGCGGTCGTCATCTTCCCATGCGTTGTTGGCGCGATCTCACGCAAGACGTCGCATGAGACTCGGCATTTACCCTTGCATGATGATGGCTGATCACGCGTGTGCTTCTTGACTGCGGTCAAGAACAAAAAATTCCCTCTTGCCCGGCTCTTTCCCTCCGCAGCCGCAACTCGCATCGATGCGATGGCGCATCAGGAACTTGCGAGTGACAGGGCTTGCCCCGACGGGCGCCGCCTCGCCACATCACCGCCGCGGTGGTCCCGGACGGCCGCTGCGGGATCAGTAGGTCTCGAGCTGCAGCCGCCCCTGCGTCTGCAGCGCCGGGCCCAGCGCTTCCCAGGACAGGCCCGCCTGCTGCGCCACGTCGCGCAGCGCCAGCACCACGCCCTCTTCCATGCTCTTGAGCCCGCACACGTAGACGTGGGTCTGCGCGTCGGCCAGCAGCGCGCCCAAGTCGGCCGCGCGCTCGCGCATCAGGTCCTGCACGTAGCGCCGGGGCTGGCCGGGCTCGCGCGAAAAGGCGAGGTTGACGTCGATGAAGTCGCGCGGCAGGTTCGTCAGCGGCCCGAAGTACGGCAGTTCCGCGCGGGTGCGCGCGCCGAAGAACAGCATCAGGCGGCCGCTCTCGAACTTGCCCGACCTGCGCAGGCGCCGCCGCCATTCGGTCATGGCCCGCATCGGGGCGCTGCCGGTGCCGGTGCAGACCATCACGATGTGGCTGCGCGGATGGTTGGGCATCAGGAAACTCGCCCCGAAGGGCCCGATCACGCGCACCTCGTCGCCCACTTTCAGGTCGCACAGGTAGTTCGAGGCCACACCCCGCACCGCCCGGCCCTGCCGGTCCTCGAGCACGCGTTTCACGGTCAGCGCGGCGTTGTTGTAGCCGGGGCGCTCGCCGTTGCGCGGGCTGGCGACCGAGTACTGGCGCGCGTGGTGCGCACGGCCCTGCGCATCCGCGCCGGGCGGGATCACGCCGATCGACTGGCCCTCCAGCACCGGAAAGGGCATGGCGCCGAAGTCGAGCACGATGTGGTGGGTGTCGTACTCGCGGCCGACTTCGGTCACCCGCATGTTGCCGGCCACGGTGGCCACAACCTCCTTGCGCGCCGATCTGGGCCCGTAGAGCTGCACATAGGCGTGCGCGGCCGACCAGGGCGGCACCGTCGACGCGTACTGCGAGACGTCGAACCGCGCCTCCTCGCTGCCGGCGACGGCCATTTCAGGCGCCGGTGCGGTGCGCATCGGCATGCCCGGCGCCTCCAGCGCATCGAGCTGGTCCAGGCTCAGTTCGGGCGGCAGTTCATCCCAGCGCAGCTGCTCGGCCGTAGGATAGGCGGCGGCGCGCACGGTCACGCGCCAGTTGTCGATGGCGCCGGTGGGACAAGGCGGAATGCAGGCAGCGCAGAAGTTGCACTTGCCCGGATCGACCACGTAGTTGCGGCCGTCGTGCGTGATCGCGCCGATCGGGCAGGTCGCCTCGCAGGTGTTGCAGCGGATGCAGACCTCGGGGTCGATCAGGTGCTGGCGGAACAGCTCCAGCGAGGCTGCTGCCGTGTCCATGGCCCGAATCAGTTGAAGCGCACGTAGGCGAAATCCACCGGCTGGCGGTTGATGCCCACCACCGGCGGCGCGATCCAGTTGGCGAAGCGGCCCGGCTCGGCCACCCGGCCCATGAGCGAGGTGACATAGGCGCGGTCGATCTCCGTGGGCAGCCACTCGGGGCTGCGGCGCGCCCACTCCCCGGCAGCAGTCACCTGACCCTCGGGCATGACGCTGGCGTCGGCGAACACGCCGATCTTGCGATGAAAGCCCTTGTGCGGCAGCTTGAAGCGGAAGGGGATGCCTGCCTTGGCCGGGATGCGGTTCCAGCGCTCCACCCCCGCGGCGACATCGGCGATCCAGTCGTCGCGCAGGCGCTCGTTCAGCGCGGTGAGCGCCGGCACGTCCACGCTGCCGATGCGCCCGCCTTCCAGCGTGGGCACCGGGTAGGTCGAGGCGCCGAGCCTGTGGTCATCGGCGATCCTTGTCTCCTCGAAGCGGCCCTTCAGGCCGCCGCTGTAGTAGTTGGCGGCGTTGGACGACACCTCCGAGCCGTACAGGTCGCTGGTCACGCTGAAGTGGAAGTTCAGGTAGCGCTGGACGGTGGGCAGGTCGATCACGCCCAGGGCGCGCAACCGCGCCGGATCGTCGGTCTTGTGTTCGACCATCGCGTCACAGGTGCGCTGTATCACGCGTGCCACGCCCGACTCGCCGACGAACAGGTGATGCGCCTCCTCGGTCAGCATGAACCTGCAGGTGCGCGACAGCGGATCGAAGCCGCTTTCGGCCAGCGCCGCGAGCTGGTACTTGCCGTCGCGGTCGGTAATGAAGGTGAACATGAAGAAGGACAGCCAGTCCGGCGTCTTCTCGTTGAAGGCGCTGAGGATGCGCGGGTTGTCCTGGTCGCCGCTGCGCCGCTCGAGCAGCGCTTCGCCCTCCTCGCGGCCGTCGCGGCCGAAGTAGCGGTGCAGCAGGTACACCATGGCCCAGAGGTGCCGGCCCTCCTCCACGTTGACCTGGAACAGGTTGCGCATGTCGTACAGGCTGGGCGCGGTGAGGCCCAGGTGGCGCTGCTGCTCGACCGAGGCCGGCTCGGTGTCGCCCTGGGTGACGATGATGCGGCGCAGCGTCGAGCGGTATTCGCCGGGCACCTCCTGCCACGCGGCCTCGCCCTTGTGCTCGCCGAAGTTCACCTGCCGGCCGGATTCGGGCGGGGCCAGGAAGATGCCCCAGCGGTAGTCCGGCATCTTGACGTAGTCGAAGTGCGCCCAGCCCTGCGGATCGACGCTTACCGCCGTGCGCAGGTACACGTCGTAGTCGGGCGAGCCTTCCGGGCCCATGTCCTGCCACCACTGGAGGTAGTTGGGCTGCCAATGCTCGAGCGCGCGCTGCAGGGTGCGGTCCTCGCTGAGATTGACGTTGTTGGGGATCTTCTGGCTGTAGTCGATGGACATGCCCGGCTCCTGGATGGGGAAAGCCCCAAGGCAAATGCAATAAATTGCAGCAGAAATCCTTGTGGCAGGTCCATATTCTGTCGCTCAATCTAACGTCAACAAGCAGTAAACTGCATTTTGCTGACTCAGATCAAATAGCGCCCGGCGGCTCCTTTCGCTGGAGCCGGGGCGCGGCGGGGAGCGGGCCGGGGGGCCTCAGGTGTCCTTGGAGACCGTGATGGTCGGAAACTTGGCGCTGAAGTCCTTGGCCTTGGTGGCGATCTTGATCGCCACCTGGCGCGCGACGGCCTTGTAGATGGCAGCCGCTTCGCTGTCCGGCTCCGCCACCACGGTCGGCTTGCCGCTGTCGGCCTGCAGTCGGATCTTGATGTCCAGCGGCAGGGCGCCGAGGTGGTCGGTGCCGTACTGCTCGGCGAGCCGGCGTCCGCCGCCTTCGCCGAAGATTGGCTCGGCATGGCCGCAATTGCTGCACACGTGCATCGCCATGTTCTCGACGATGCCCAAGATGGGCACGCCGACCTTCTCGAACATCTTGATGCCCTTGCGCGCGTCCAGCAGGGCGATGTCCTGCGGGGTGGTGACGATCACCGCGCCGGTCATGGGAACGCGCTGCGACAGCGTGAGCTGGATGTCGCCGGTGCCCGGCGGCAGGTCGACGATGAGGTAGTCGAGGTCGCGCCAGTTGGTCTGGCGCAGCAGCTGCTCCAGCGCCTGGGTGGCCATTGGGCCGCGCCAGATCATGGCGTCGTCCGCGTTCACCAGGAAGCCGATCGACATGACCTGCACGCCGTAGTTCTCCAGCGGCTCCATGGTCTTGCCGTCCTCGCTCTCGGGACGCGCTTCGATGCCCATCATCATCGGCTGGCTGGGGCCGTAGATGTCGGCATCCAGCAGGCCGACCGTCGCGCCTTCGGCCGCGAGCGCCAGCGCCAGGTTCACCGCCGTGGTGCTCTTGCCCACGCCGCCCTTGCCCGAGGCGACCGCCACGATGTTCTTCACGTTGGGCATCAGCTGCACGCCGCGCTGCACCGCGTGCGCGATGACCTTGGTGTTGACGGTGACCGACACGTTCTGCACCCCCGGGACCGCCTTGGCCGCGGCGACGAGCGCGCTGCGCAATTGCGGCACCTGGCTCTTGGCCGGGTAGCCCAGCTCCACGTCGAAGGAGACATCGCCGCCGTGCACCTGCAGGTTCTTCAGCTGCCGGGTGCTCACGAAATCGCGGCCGGTGTTGGGATCGGTCACGGCCGCCAGCGCAGCCGTCAATTGCTCAGTGTTGGGCATAGGGGGTAGGAGTCTTCAGGCGAGTGTACCGAGCGCCGGTGCCCGCGGACGCGAGCGACCCTTGGGGCAGCAGGCTGCTCCTTGCGCAAGCTCAGCTTTTGTGCGCAGGCCGATAAAATGCCGGGTTCCCCTCGAGAAACCGCTCATGCCCCAGCGCAAGCTTTTTGTCACCACCGCCCTGCCGTACGCCAACGCCAGGTTCCACATCGGCCACATCATGGAGTACATCCAGGCCGACGTCTGGGTGCGGCACCAGCGAATGCAGGGGCACATGGTGCACTTCGTGGGCGCGGACGACGCCCACGGCGCGCCGATCATGATCGCCGCCGAGAAGGCCGGCAAGACGCCGCATGAGTTCGTGGCGGAGATTGCCGCTAGCCGAAAGCAGTACCTGGACGGCTTTTTCATCCGCTTCGACAACTGGCACTCCACCGACAGCCCGGAAAACACCGAGCTGGCCCAGGGCATCTACAGGAAGCTGAAAGCCAACGGCTTGGTCACCAGCCGCACCATCGAGCAGTTCTACGACCCGGTCAAGGGCATGTTCCTGCCCGACCGCTACATCAAGGGCGAGTGCCCGAACTGCCATTCCAAGGACCAGTACGGCGACTCCTGCGAGGTGTGCAGCAGCGTCTATTCGCCCACCGACCTGATCCAGCCGTACTCCACGCTCACCGGGGCGACGCCGGAGCTGCGTAGCTCCGAGCACTTCTTCTTCAAGCTGTCGGACCCCAAGGTGGTCGACTTCCTGAAGGCCTGGACGCAGGACGGCAAGTTGCAGCCCGAGATGGCGCGCAAGGCCAGCGAATGGTTCGAGGCCGGCATGGCCGACTGGGACATCAGCCGCGACGCGCCCTACTTCGGCATCGAGATCCCGGACACGCCGGGCAAGTACTTCTACGTCTGGCTGGACGCGCCGATCGGCTACCTGGCCAGCCTGAAGAACCATTTCGACAAGGGGCAGGCGCGCGAGCACTGGCATGCGCCCTCGCGCACCTCCGCCAGCTTCGAGCAGTTCATCGAGGACCCTCAGGTCGAGCAGGTGCACTTCATCGGGAAGGACATCGTGTACTTCCACACCCTGTTCTGGCCCGCCATGCTGCAGTTCTCGGGCCGCAAGACGCCCAGCCAGGTCAATGTGCACGGCTTCCTCACGGTCAGCGGCGAGAAGATGAGCAAGAGCCGCGGCACCGGCATCGACCCGCTGAAGTACCTGGCGATCGGCATGAACCCCGAGTGGCTGCGCTACTACATCGCCGCCAAGCTCAATGGCAAGGTCGAGGACCTGGACTTCAACCCCGACGATTTCGTGGCGCGCGTCAACGCCGACCTGATCGGCAAGTACGTCAACATCGCCAGCCGCGCGGTGAAGTTCATCCCGGGCGGCAAGCTGGCCCGCGCCGACCTGTCGGCCCTGAATCCGGCGCGCCTGGTCGAGAGCGTGCAGCATTTGTACGAGACGCGCGAGTACGGCAAGGCGCTGCGCGAGGTCATGGCCTTCGCCGACGAAGTGAACCTGCGCTTCGATTCGGCCGCGCCCTGGAAGCTGGTCAAGGAGGGCACGGGCGCGGAAGCCGCCCTGGTGTGCTCGGAGTGCATCGAGGCCTTCAAGGTGCTGACCGCCTGCCTCAAGCCCGTGCTGCCGCAGCTCGTGGCTCAGGCCGAGGCCTTCCTGAACTGCGCGCCGCTGGACTGGTCCACCGCCGCCGCGCCGCTGGGCGAGGGCCACCAGGTGCTGGAGTACAAGCACCTGATGCAGCGGGTGGACGTGAAGCTGCTGGACCAGTTGTTCGAGCCGGCCGCAGAGCCGGCGCCCCAGGCGACGGTGCCGGGTGGCGAGGAGATCGCGCCCACCATCTCCATCGACGACTTCGCCAGGATCGACCTGCGTATCGCGAAGATCGTGAATGCGGAAGCCGTGGACGGCTCGACCAAGTTGCTGCGCCTGACGCTGGACCTGGGCGAAGGCCGGCACCGCACCGTGTTCTCCGGCATCGCCTCGGCCTACCAGCCCGCTGACCTGGTCGGCAAGTTCACCGTGGCGGTGGCCAA
The DNA here is from genome assembly GCF_001580455.1 of Ramlibacter tataouinensis. Lineage (NCBI taxonomy): Bacteria > Pseudomonadati > Pseudomonadota > Betaproteobacteria > Burkholderiales > Comamonadaceae > Ramlibacter > Ramlibacter tataouinensis. Next base: position 3,648,069 of record NZ_CP010951.1, on the reverse strand, counting down.
CCTGGCGCCGCGCAAGATGAAGTTCGGCGTGAGCGAAGGCATGGTGCTGGCCGCCAGCCACGCCGACGAAAAATCCCAGCCGGGCATCTACGTGCTGCACCCCGATTCGGGCACGCAGCCCGGCATGCGGGTGCGCTGAGCCGGAGTTACGCCGGCGCCTGGGCCTGCTCCAGCACCCAGGCGCTGAACAGCTCCGCTGCCGGATGCGCCCCCAGCGCCCGCCGGCGGCACAGGTAGTAGCCGCGTCCGGTCGATGCCGATCCGGGCACCGGCATCGCCAGCCGTCCTTCCGCCAGGTCGGCTTCCACCATGCACATCTGCACCATCGCCACGCCCATGCCGGCGCGGGCAGCTTCCACCAGGTTCGTCACCAGGTCAAAGCCGGTGCCGCGCCAACGAGCGGGCAGCTCGCCGCCCACGGCCTCGGCCCAGAGCGACCAGTTGTCCGGATAGTTGGAGTGGTACAGCAGGGTCTTGGCCAGCAACTGCGGCGGCGTGCGCACGCCCTTCGCCAGCTTCGGTGCGCACACCGCCACGATCTCCCGCCCCACCAGGTACTGCGCCGCAACCTGCCGTGGCCACTGCTGCTTCACAGCGATCCACAGTTCCACGTCCTCCCGGAGGAAATCCTCGTCGTGGTGGTACTGACGGAACTCCAGTTCCACCTCGGGGTGGCGCACGCGAAAGCCCTCCAGCCGCGGCAGCAGCCACAGTGTCCCCAGGCTGGGGACCACGGACAGGCGCAGGCGCATGCGTTCGGACTGGCGACGCAGGTGCAGGGCGGCTTCTTCCAACGCCGCGACCGGCTTCTCGGTGCGGCGCTTCAGTTCCGCGCCGGCCGGCGTGAGCCGCACGCCGGCGCCCGAGCGCGCCAGCACGTCGACGCCCAGTTCCTGCTCCAGCCGCAGCACGGCGCGGCTGACGGCGGCCTGGGTGACGCACAGTTCTTCCGCGGCCTTGCGGAAGCTGCCGTTGCGAGCCACCGCCAGGAAGGCATGCAGCTCCACCAGCGAAGGGCTGCGGATGGGCATACAGCGATTACATCACGTCATCACCCCGGGCAAAAATGTCGTTGGACCGCCGAAGGGGGGAACCCTAAGCTGCCCGGCTGCACCAACCCGCTTCCATGAGCCGAATGAACACCCGCCACTTCCTCCGGGCCCTCGCCTGCGCGGCCGCACTGGCCGCTGCCGGTGCCGCCGTCGCCCAGCCTGCCTTTCCCGAGAAGCCGATCAAGCTGATCGTCCCCTTCGCGCCCGGCGGCTCCACCGACCTGGCCGCCCGCCTGGTGGCCGAATTCGCCAGCCGCGAATTGGGCCAGTCCATCGTGGTGGAGAACAAGCCCGGCGCGGGCGGGTCCACCGGCATGGAGTTCGTCGCCAAGCAGCCCGCCGACGGCTACACCCTGGGCATGGCGACCGTCAGCACCCACGGCGCCAATCCCGCTGTCTACGGCAGCCGCCTGAAGTACGACCCGGTGAAGGACTTCACGCCGGTCACCAATGTGGCCACCACGCCCAGCGTGTTCGCCGTCAATCCGGGCAAGGTTCCCGCCAGGGACATGAAGGAATTCATCGCCCTGGCCAAGGCCAACCCGAACAAGTTCAGCTTCGGCTCGCCCGGCACCGGCTCGCTGGGCCACGCCAACATCTCCCACTTCACGGCGCTGGCGCAGATCCAGCTGCTGCACGTGCCGTACAAGGGCGGCGGCCAGGCCATGAACGACGCCGTCGCCGGCCAGGTGGACGCGATCACCGACAACCTGCCTTCCGCGCTGCCGCACATCAAGGCCGGCAAGCTGCGCGCGCTGGCGGTGCTGTCCGAGAAGCGCTCGCCCGCCCTGCCCGACGTGCCGACCTACGGCGAACTCGGCTTTCCCCAGATGGGCGGCGGCGGCTGGTTCGGCATCGTGGCACCCGCCGGCACGCCGGCGCCGGTGGTGGCCAAGTTGAACGCGGCCATCCACAAGGCCATGAAGCAACCGGAGTTCGCCAGGAAGATGGACGAGTCGGGCGCGACCCTGATCCCCAGCACGCCGGCCGAATTCGGCCAGCAGATCCAGCAGGCCATGGACCGCTACCAGCGCGTCTCCAAGATCGCCAAGATCCAGGTCGACTGAGCGATGACACGGCCCTTCACGCTGACGCCACCCACCGCGCCGGCGGTGGCGCTGGTGTGCGACTCGCCGCACAGCGGCACCAGCTACCCGGAGGACTTCGGGCACGCGGTGCCGCGCGAGCTGCTGCGGCGCGGCGAGGACACCCACGTCGAGGCGCTGTGGGAAGCGGTGCCCGCCGCCGGCGGCACCCTGCTGGCCGCCCACTTCCCGCGCACCTACATCGATGCCAACCGCACGCTGGAAGACCTCGACCCCGCGCTGCTGGACGGGCCGTGGCCAACCCCGCTGGACCCCGGCGAGAAGACCCGTCTGGGCTTCGGCCTGGTGTGGCGCAATGTCAGTGCCGGCGTCCCCATCTACGACCGGGCGCTGACCGTCGCCGAGGTGCGCCATCGCATCGACCGCTACTACCTGCCCTACCACGCGGCGCTGAACGCCAGCATCGAGCAGTGCGCGGCCCGCTTCGGCGGCGTCTGGCACCTGAACCTGCATTCCATGCCGAACGACGCCTACCAGCGGCTGCAGATCGCCAGCCCGACGCCGCTGGCGGACTTCGTGCTCGGGGATCGCGACGGCAGCACCTGCGAGCCGGCATTCGTGGATCTGGTGGAGCGCGAACTGCGCGCGTGCGGCTACACCGTCGCCCGTAACGATCCGTACAAGGGCGTGCAGCTGATCGCCCGCATCGGCCAGCCGGCGCGCAATCGTCACAGCCTGCAGATCGAGATCCGGCGCCCGATCTACATGGACGAAGCCACCCGCGAGCGCCATGCCGGCTTCGCCGCCGTGCAGCGCGACCTCGCTCGCCTGGCGCAAACGCTGGCCGCGTACGTGAAAGATCGCTCAGCGTAAGCAAGTGCACCGCGGCGGCGCCGGCGGCCCTGCCCTGCTACAGTCGGGCAGATGTCAAGCAGTACCACGACATCCATCCGCCGCACGGGACTGGCCCTCCTTCTTGTCCTCTCCACCACCTTCGGCGGTTGCGCCGTGGTCACCGTTGCGGGCGCGGCGGTGAGCGTGGCCGCCACGGGCGCCAGCTTGGCCGTCGATGCCGCCGTGGGCACGGCCAAAGTGGTGGGTTCGGCCGCAGGCGCGCTGATTCCGGACTCGGACGACAAGGACAAGTAGTCACCCCGGCTTCGGGCGTACACTGCGCCCCATGGCCCCCGCGCCTGCCCTGCCCCTCTCGCGCCGCAGACGATTCATCACGCGGCTGCATCACTGCGGGCCCCCGGAGTCGGACTGAACGCCTTGCGTTTCCGTCCAACTTCCGGAGCTCTCATTGAACCTGTCCTTCGCTTTTAGGCCGCGCCTGCTCGACGCCCTGCGCGGCTACGACCGCGACCGCTTCGTGCACGACCTGGGCGCCGGGGTGACCGTTGGCATCGTGGCGCTGCCGCTGGCCATGGCCTTCGCGATCGCCTCCGGGCTGAAGCCGGAAGCGGGCCTGTGGACCGCCATCATCGCGGGCCTGGTGATCGCCACGCTCGGCGGCTCGAACGTGCAGATCGGCGGGCCGGCCGGCGCCTTCATCGTCATCGTCTATGGCATCGTCGAGCAGTACGGTCTGGCCAACCTGCTGATCTCCACCGCCTGCGCGGGCGTGCTGCTGTTCGCCCTGGGGCTGCTGCGGCTCGGACGCATGGTGCGCTACGTGCCGGTCAGCATCGTGATCGGTTTCACCAACGGCATCGCGGTGCTGATCGCCTGCTCGCAGCTCAAGGACTGGCTGGGCCTGTCGATCGCGAAGATGCCGGCCGACTTCTTCACCCAGCTGAAGGTCATCGCGCTGCACATCGGCAGCTTCAACCTCTACGCGTTCGCGCTCGGCGTTGCCTGCGTCGGGGGCCTGTTCCTGTGGCCGCGCCTGTGGGGCGAGCGCTCGCCGATCCAGGCCGCGATCGAGCTGCCCGGCATGCGCAGCACCGCGCAATTGAACCGGCGCGTGCCCGCGCCCGTGGTGGCCCTGGTCACGCTCACCTGGGTGGCCTGGTACTTCGAGCTGCCGGTGGAAACCATCGGCAAGCGCTTCGGCGACATCCCGCGCGGGCTGCCGCCCCTGGTGCTGCCCGAGTTCTCGTGGGCCACGGTCAAGCTGCTGGTGACGCCCACCATCACCATTGCGCTGCTGGGCGCGATCGAATCGCTGCTGTGCGCGCGCGTGGCCGACCAGCTGAGCACCTTGCCGCGCCACGACCCGAACCAGGAACTGATGGCGCAGGGCGTCGCCAATTTCGTTTCGCCCTTCTTCGGCGGCATGCCGGCCACCGGCACCATCGCCCGCACCGTCACCAACATCCGCGCCGGCGCGACCTCGCCGCTGGCGGGGGTCGTCCACTCGGTCACGCTGGCCGTGATCGTGCTGGCCGCGGCGCCGCTGGCGCTGCTGGTGCCGCTGCCGGTGCTGGCCGGCATCCTGCTGTTCGTGGCCTGGAACATGGGCGAGTGGCGCGAATTCGCCCACCTCGGGAAATACAGCGCGCACTACCGCCTGCTGATGCTGGGCACCTTCTTCCTGACGGTGGTGTTCGACCTCACCGTGGCGGTGCAGGCGGGGCTGGTGATGGCCTGCGCCCTGTTCGTGCGCAAGATGAGTTCCCTGTTCAGCGTGGAACTGGTGCGCCGTGAAGGCGCCATCATCCAGTACCGGCTGTACGGGTCGCTGTTCTTCGGGGCGGTCGCCCGGATCGACGAGGTCGTGCAGGCGGTGGAAAGCGGCCCCATGCAGCCGGTGGTGATCCTGGACGCCCTGCAACTGGTGCACCTGGACACCTCCGGGCTCGATTCGCTGCGCCAGTTGCACAAGGCCGTGCTCCTGCGCGGCGGCACCCTGCACCTCGAGAACCTGCAGCAGCAGCCACGCGAGGTGATCGAGCGCTCGGGCTTCGGGGCGGAACTGGTGGCCAGCCGGCCCTCCCCAGAAGTGTCGGCCTGAGCCCACGGGCCATCCGGGGGGCATGCATGAGGCGGCGGTAAAATTGCGCCAAACAAGGTTCAACCGCCATGTCCCTGCTCCTGCGCATCTTCCGCCGCCCCGACTACAACTCGGACATCACGCAGTTCATTTCCGAGCTGAAGGCCAGCAAGCCCGACCTCGAGGCCCAGCAGCGCGCCGGCCGCGCCCTGCTGTGGGACAAGCACGTCAGCCGCGAGGCCTGGGACGAATTCCGGGCCGCCCAGGTGCGGCAGAAACCCTACGTCTACCAGACCGACACACAATGAACCGCCACCGGGCCGCCCCAAGGCGCGAAGGCCCCCTTGGGGGGCAGCGCAGTACACGAAGTGACGAGCGTGGGGGCCAACAATGAGCCGCCGCCGGGCCGCCCCAAGGCGCGAAACCCCCCTTGGGGGGCAGCGCAGTACACGAAGTGACAAGCGTGGGGGCCAACAATGACCGAACCGGGTGAAGCGACGCTGCCCGAAGCGGCAGCGCCCGCCCTCGAAGGGATGCCGGAAGTGGTCGACCAAGTGGCACTGGCACGGCTTTACGGCGAACCGCTGTTCGCCATGCCCACCGACCTGTACATCCCGCCCGATGCGCTGGAGGTGTTCCTCGAGGCCTTCGAAGGGCCGCTGGACCTGCTGCTGTACCTGATCCGCAAGCAGAACTTCAATATCCTCGACATCCCGATGGCGGGCGTGACGCGGCAGTACCTCGCGTACGTGGACGAGATCCGCAGCCGCAACCTCGAGCTGGCGGCCGAGTACCTCCTCATGGCTGCGATGCTGATCGAGATCAAGTCTCGCATGCTGCTGCCGCCCAAGAAGACCGCCGAGGGCGAGGAGCCGGAAGACCCGCGGGCCGAACTGGTGCGCCGCCTGCTCGAGTACGAGCAAATGAAGATGGCCGCCGCCCGCCTGAACGAGGTGCCGCAGATGGGGCGCGACGTGCTGCGCGCCCAGGTCTACATCGAGCAGGCGCTGCAGCCGCGCTTTCCCGACGTCAACGTGATCGACCTGCAGGAAGCCTGGCGCGACATCGTCAAGCGCGCCAAGCTCGTGCAGCACCACAAGATCACGCGCGAGGAGCTCTCCGTGCGCGAGCACATGAGCATCGTGCTGCGCAAGCTCCAGGGCCGCAAGTTCATCGAGTTCGAGCAGCTGTTTGACCTGGGGCGCGGCGTGCCGGTCCTGGTCGTGACCTTCATCGCGATGCTGGAACTGGCCAAGGAAACGCTGATCGAGGTGACCCAGGCCGAGGCCTACGCGCCGATCTACGTGCGGCTTGCCTACCAGCCGGCATGAGCCGCACGGCCGTTCCGGGTTAGTCAACCAATGAGCGCCACCATCATGGACTTCGACGTCCTCATCGTCGGCAGCGGCCTGGCGGGCCTGTCGGCGGCCATGCACCTGGCGCCGACGCACCGCGTGGCGGTGCTGACCAAGCGCTCCATGAGCGACGGCTCCAGCGGCTGGGCCCAGGGCGGCATCGCCGCCGTGATGGCCGAGGACGACAGCTTCCAGGCTCACGTCGACGACACGCTGGTCGCCGGCGCGGGACTGTCCGACCCGACCGCGACGCGATTCGTCGTTGAGCACGCACCGGAGAGCGTGGCCTGGCTGCGCTCGCTGGGCGTGCCGTTCTCGCTGGAAAACGGCAACCTGCACCTGACGCGCGAAGGCGGCCACAGCGCGCGCCGCATCGTGCATGTGACCGACGCCACCGGCGCGGCCGTGCAGCAGACCATGATCGAGCACGTGCGCCGCACGCCCAACATCACCGTGTTCGAGCGGCACACGCTGGTGGACCTGATCACCAACCGCAAGATCGGCCTCCCGCCGGGCGAGCCCGCCACCTGCCTGGGCCTGTATGCCCTGGACGAGGAGCGCGACGAGGTGATCACCTTCCGCGCGCCGCAGACCATCCTGGCCACCGGCGGCGCGGGCAAGGTGTACCTGTACACCACCAATCCCGACACGGCCACCGGCGACGGCATCGCCGCCGCCTGGCGCGCAGGCTGCCGGGTGACGAACATGGAGTTCATCCAGTTCCACCCGACCTGCCTCTACCACCCGCACGTCAAGTCCTTCCTGATCTCCGAGGCGGTGCGCGGCGAAGGCGGCAAGCTGCAGTTGCCCGACGGCACGCGCTTCATGCCGCAGCACGACCCGCGTGCCGAACTGGCGCCGCGCGACGTGGTGGCCCGCGCCATCGACTTCGAGATGAAGAAGCACGGCCTGGATTGCGTGTACCTGGACATCTCGCACCAGCCCGCCGAGTTCATCCGCGAGCACTTCCCGAACATCCACGCGCGCTGCCTGGAGCTGGGGATCGACATCACGCGCCAGCCGATTCCCGTGGTGCCTGCCGCCCACTACACCTGCGGCGGCATCCACACCGACCTGACGGGCCGCACCGACCTGCGCGGCCTGCACGCCATCGGCGAGACCGCCTACACCGGCCTGCATGGCGCCAACCGGCTGGCAAGCAACTCCCTGGTCGAGTGCATGGTGTTCGCGCGCTCGGCGTCCGGGGACATCCTCGCCAATTCGCTGCCGGTGCCGCCGGCCCTGCCGGCCTGGGACGAGAGCCGGGTCACCGATGCCGACGAGGCGGTGGTGATCTCGCACAACTGGGACGAGCTGCGCCGCTTCATGTGGGACTATGTCGGCATCGTCCGCACCAACAAGCGGCTGGAGCGCGCCGCGCACCGCATCCGGCTGCTGCAGGGCGAGATCCAGGACTTCTACACCAACTTCCACGTCACGCGCGACCTGCTGGAGCTGCGCAACCTGGTGACGGTCGCCGACCTCATCGTGCGCTCGGCGCAGGCCCGGCACGAAAGCCGCGGGCTGCACTTCAGCCGCGACTACCCGGCGACGGCCGACGGGCCGCGCCCGACCATCCTGGCGCCCTGACCGGCCGCCGCCTGCGGCCTCCGTGCGGGCTGCGGCGGCACCTGCCGGCGGCCCGGCCCTGCGCCGGCCGAGTCTGCCTGCAGGGGCCGTCACCCCCTCAATTCGGGTAGGGGGCAATCGCATTCGCAGGAACGATCATGTACCTGCGTGTTGCCACAATCCACGCTCCTCCTTAGGAAGAACCCGTGTTCCGCACCCTGCTGAAATCCAAGATCCACCGCGTGGCCGTGACGCACTGCGAACTGCACTACGAGGGGTCCTGCGCGATCGACGAAAACCTGCTGGAAGCAGCCAACATCGCCGAGAACGAACAGATCCACATCTGGAACATCGACAACGGCGAGCGCTTCGTCACCTACGCCATCAAGGGCCAGCGCGGCACCGGGATGATCTCGGTCAACGGCTCGGCCGCGCGGCGCGCCGCGGTGGGCGACCTGGTCATCATCGCCGCCTTCGCGCAGGTGCACGAGGACCAGGTGTCGGCGCACGAACCCCAGCTCGTGTTCGTCGACGAAGCCAACCGCCGGGTGGACACCCGGCACGCGGTGCCGACGCAGCAGCTGGTCGAAGCAACCTCATGAGCGCGACCGCGCGCAAGCCGCTCACGCTGCACCGCCTGCGCGAGATGCATGCGGCCGGCGAGAAGATCGCCATGCTGACCTGCTACGACGCCGCGTTTGCGCGCGTGCTCGATGACGCCGGCGTGGATTGCATGCTGGTGGGCGATTCGCTCGGCATGGTGCTCCAGGGCCAGGCCAGCACGGTGCCGGTGACGCTGGAGCAGATGGTCTACCACACCCGGTGCGTGGCCGCGGGCAACCGTAGCGCCTGGCTGATCGGCGACCTGCCCTTCGGCAGCTACCAGGAAGGCAACGCACAGGCGCTGCGCAGCGCCACCGCACTGATGCAGGCCGGCGCGCACATGATCAAGCTGGAAGGCGGCGGCTGGACCGCCGACACGGTGCGCTTCCTGGTCGAACGCGGCATCCCGGTGTGTGCGCACCTGGGCCTCACGCCGCAATCGGTGCACGCCCTTGGCGGCTGGCGCGTGCAGGGCCGCGGCGAAGAAGCCGCGGCGACCCTGCAGCGGCATGCCAAGGAACTGGCCGACGCCGGCGCCGCGATGCTGGTGCTGGAACTGATGCCCAACGCGCTGGCGGCGGCCATCTCGCAGGCCTTGACCATCCCGGTGATCGGCATCGGCGCCGGGCCGCAGTGCGGCGGCCAGGTGCTGGTGCTGCATGACATGCTGGGCCTGGCGCCGGGCAAGCCCGCGCGCTTCGTGCGCGACTTCATGGAAGGCGCGGATGGCATCGCGCATGCGGTGCGACGCTACGTCGGGGCCGTGAAGGCTGGCAGCTTCCCCGATCCCGAATTGCATTGCTACTGAGGCCGAACCGCCATGTACATCGCCCGCACCCTCCAGGAGCTGCGCACCCACCTTGCGCAGCATCGCCATCCCGCCTTCGTGCCGACCATGGGCAACCTGCACGAGGGCCACCTGGCCCTGGTGCGCCGCGCCAAACCGCTGGGCGACGTGACGGTGGCCAGCATCTTCGTCAACCGCCTGCAGTTCCTGCCGCACGAGGATTTCGACAGCTATCCGCGCACCTTCGCGGACGACTGCGCCAGGCTCGAGGCGGCCGGCTGCGACCTGGTGTTCGCGCCGGCCGAACAGGAGCTCTACCCGCTGCCGCAAACCTACAAGGTTCATCCGCCGGGCGCCTTGGCCGACATGCTGGAGGGCGAGTTCCGGCCGGGCTTCTTCACCGGTGTGTGCACCGTGGTGCTGAAGCTGTTCGCCTGCGTGCAGCCGAGCGCCGCGGTGTTCGGCAAGAAGGACTACCAGCAGCTGATGGTGATCCGCGGCATGGTGCAGCAATTCGCGCTGCCGATCGAGATCGTGGCCGGCGAGACCCAGCGGGCTGCGGACGGCCTGGCGCTGTCGTCCCGCAATGGCTACCTGTCGGCCGCGCAGCGGGATGAAGCCGTGCAGTTGCCGCTCGCGCTCCAGCACATGGCGCGGCAGGTCAGCGAAGGCATGGAGATCGCGCGCGCCGAAGCGCAGGCCATGGCGGCGTTGCAGGCGCGCGGCTGGCAGCCCGACTACATGACGGTGCGGCGGCGCAGCGACCTGCAGGCACCGCAGGCGGGCGACTCGCGGGTCGCGCTCGGCGCGGCCAGGCTGGGAACCACCCGCTTGATCGACAACCTGGAGTTTTGACGGTTCACAGCAGCGCAGCGCGCTGCTGCAGGAAGCGGCGCACCGCCTCGTCGCGCTCCAGCCCGATCGCGCGTTCATACGCGGCGCGCGCCTGCGCGGCGTGCCCGGCGCGCGCCAGCAGTTCGGCCCGCGCCGCCCAGTACGGCTGGTAGTCGCGCAGCCGCGCGTCGCTGCCCAGCGCATCGAGCGCGGCCAGCGCCGCGGCCGGGCCTTGAACCTCGGCCGAAGCCACCGCGCGGTTCAGCGCCGTCACCGGCGACGGCGAGAGGGCCTGCAGCGCGTCGTACAGCCCCACGATCGCCGCCCAGGGCACAGGCGCGCCCGCGCGCCGCACGCTGTGCGCCGACTGCAGGGCGGCCTCGAGCTGGTAGCGGCCCGGCGATGCGAAGGCATTGGCACGGTGCAGCAGCCCTTCGGCCTCGTCGATCATCGCGGCGTCCCAGCGGGAGACCTCCTGCGCCGCGATCGGCACGTACTCGCCCCGCGCATCGCGCCGGGCGGCGCGCCGGGCATGGGCATGCAGCATGAGCGCCAGCAGGCCGAGCGCTTCGGCTTCGCCGGGCAGCAGCGCGGCGACCAGGCGCCCGAGCCAGATCGCCTCCTCGGCGAGGTTGCGGCGCCGCGGGTCCGCGCCCCCGCCATCGGTCCAGCCTTCGGCATAGGCGGCATAGATCGCCTCGAGCACGCTGTCGAGGCGCGGGGGCAGTTCGGCCGGCCCGGGCACGCGGAATCCGATGCCGGCCTGGCGTATCTTGGCCTTGGCCCGCACCAGCCGCTGGCCCATCGCCGCCGGCGCGACGAGGAAAGCCGAGGCGATCGTCCCGGCGTCGAAGCCGAGCACGGTCTGCAGCATCAGCGGTGCATGTGCCTGGCGGTCGATGCCGGGATGCGCGCAGGCGAACAGCAGCTCGAGCCGGCGGTCAGGCAGCGCGTTCGCATCGGCCGGCTCGGCGAGCTCCTCCAGCAACGCGAAATGCCGTGAAGCATCGTCGTCCTGCTGCCTGCGCCGCACCGCGTCGACGATGCGGCGGCGGGCCACGGTGAGCAGCCAGGCCTCCGCAGTGGCGGGCACGCCGCGCACCGGCCAATCGGCCAGCGCCGCGCCGAAAGCCTCCGACAGCGCGTCCTCCGCCCCGGCGACGTCGCCCGTGCGCGCCGCGAGGATGGCGACCAGCTTGCCGTAGCTGCGCCGCGCGGCCGCCTCCGCCGCTTCGGCCGCGGACGTCACATCGCCCACACCGGCCGCACTTCGACCGAGCCGTGGCTCGCGCCGGGGCAGCGCGCCGCCCAGCCGAGCGCGGCGTCCAGGTCAGTCACGTCGATCAGGTAGTAGCCGCCCAGCTGCTCGCGTGTCTCGATGAACGGGCCGTTCAGCACTTCGGTCTTGCCCTCGCGCACGCGCACGGTGGTCGAGGCGTCGGCCGGGCGCAGCCGGTTCGAGCCGCGCAGCACCTCGGCCTTGCGCAGCGCTTCGGTGTACGCGCCGTAGGCGGCCAGGCCCTGCGCGCGCTGGGTTTCGGTCAGCGACGCCCAGCCGGTGGGGTCGGAGTGGATCAGCAGCATGTATTCCATCGAAATCTCCTGGTGGATAACCATTGCGGCGCGCCCCCATGGCGCACCCGGACAATGTCGTTCGGCGCGGAACGATTTCGACAGACTGCGGCTGCAAGTGACAGGACACTAGGCCGCGCCGATGTTCGGTACGAGGCTGCCGGCCGGCTGCCCGGCCTTCAGCGCCGCCGTGAACGCGAGCATGCGCTCGATCGGCATGCGGGCGCGATCGATGATGGTCTCGTCCACGAAGATCTCGTTGGCCCCGGATTCCAGCACCTGCGCCAGCCCCGCCAGGCCGTTCATGGCCATCCAGGGGCAGTGCGCGCAACTCTTGCAGGTCGCGCTGTTGCCGGCCGTGGGCGCTTCGATGAACACCTTGCCCGGGTTGAGCGTTCGCAGCTTGTGCATCATGCCGTTGTCGGTGGCGACGATGAACTCGGTCGCGTCCATCTCGCGCGCAGCCTTCAGGATGCCCGAGGTGGAGCCGACCGCGTCCGCCAGCGCGATCACATCGGCCGGCGATTCCGGGTGAACCAGCACCTTGGCCGCGGGATGATCCTTCTTGAGGGCTTCCAGCTCGAAGCCCTTGAACTCGTCGTGCACGATGCACGAGCCGTTCCAGAACACCATGTCGGCGCCGGTCTCGCGCTGGATGTAGTGCCCCAGGTGCTTGTCGGGCGCCCACAGGATCTTGTGCCCCTTCTCGGCCAGCGCCCGCACGATGTCCACCGCGCAGCTGGAGGTGACCAGCCAGTCGGACCGGGCCTTCACCGCCGCGCTGGTGTTGGCGTAGACCACCACCGTGCGATCCGGATGCGCGTCGCAGAAGGCGCTGAACTCGTCGGCCGGGCAGCCCAGGTCGAGCGAGCAGGTGGCGTCCAGGTCGGGCATCAGCACGCGCTTGTGCGGCGACAGGATCTTGGAGGTTTCGCCCATGAAGCGCACGCCGGACACCACCAGCGTGCCGGCCGCATGGTCGCGGCCGAAGCGTGCCATCTCGAGCGAATCGCTCACGATGCCGCCGGTCTCCTCGGCCAGGTCCTGCAGGTCGGGGTGCACGTAGTAGTGCGAGACCATCACCGCATTGCGCTCCTTCAGCAGGCGGCGGATCCTGTCTTTGAGCGCGGCGCGCTCGGCGGCGGACGGCTCGACCGGCACGCGCGCCCAGGCATGCCGGGTATCGCAGGTATTGCCGGGCAGCGGGTGCTCGTACTCGACGTCCTTGATGGGAATGACAACTGCTGACATCGTTCGTCCGTGGTTCAGTTCGCGGCCTCGCTGAGGCGCATCGAGAAGTCGGTCGCCTTCACGTCCTTGGTGAGCGCGCCGATGGAGATGCGGTCGACACCGGTTTCGGCAAGGGCCCGCACGCTGTCGAGCGTGACGCCCCCGGAGATTTCGAGGATGGCGCGGCCGCGGTTGATCGCTACCGCCTCGCGCAACGTTGCCTGCGGCATGTTGTCCAGCAACACCATGGTCGCCCCGGCGGCCAGGGCTTCGTCCAGCTGGGCCAGCGTCTCGACTTCGATCTCGATGAACTTGGCGCCCGCCGCCGCCTGGGCCGCCGCGCGCAGCACCGCTGTCACGCCGCCGGCCGCCGCAATGTGGTTTTCCTTGATCAGCACCGCGTCGAACAGCCCGATGCGGTGATTGGTGCCGCCGCCGGTTCGCACCGCGTACTTCTGCGCCAGGCGAAGACCCGGCAGCGTTTTGCGGGTGTCCACGATATGGGCCCGCGTGCCGCGCACCGCGTCCGCGTAGACGGCCGTCTTGGTCGCCACCGCGCTCAGCAACTGCAGGAAGTTCAAGGCGGTTCGCTCGGCCGTCAGCAAGGCGCGGGCGCTGCCTTCGATTTCAAGCACGACCTGGTCGGCCGCGCAGCGTTCGCCTTCCCCGACCAGCCAGCGCACGCGCAGGCCCGGGTCCACCTGGCGCAAGGCGGCTTCCACCCAGGGGGCGCCGCAGATGACCGCGGCCTCGCGCGCCAGCACCCGCGCCTTGGCGCGCCGCGCCGGCTCCACCAGGGCGGCGGTCAAATCTCCAGGGCCGACATCCTCGGCCAACGCCCGGGCAGCATCCTGCTCTGCGATTCGCGCGATGGCTTCGCGCGTGAGTTCCGAATCTGTTTCCACCCGTGAAGCATAGCCAATGCGGCAAGTGCCCGACGACGCAAGGGAATCGCCTCTCTCCCACATGGCAGCGGGCCCCGGGCACAATGGCTGGGTGAATGCTTCTGCAAGCTTTGAAGAACCCAGCCGCGCGCAGGTCGATGCGCTCGCGGGTGCGGCCGTGCTCGAGTTCGGCACCTCCTGGTGCGGTTGGTGCCGTCGCGCCCAGCCGCTGATCCAATCGGCCCTTGCCGCACACCCCCTGGTGCGTCACATCAAGGTCGAGGACGGCCCGGGCCGTCCGCTTGGACGCTCGTTTCGCGTGAAGCTGTGGCCGACCCTGGTCTTCCTCAGGGACGGTCAGGAAGTTGACCGCGTCGTTCGGCCTGCCGACGAGGCGGCCGTGGCCGCCCCGCTCGAACAGATCACGGCCGGCTAGTTGGCGGCGAAGCAGTAGAAGAAGCCCGCGCTGCCGGTTCGCGCCAGCGCTTCGGTGCTGCACCCCGTGCGGTGCGACGAATTCCAGGAGACGTTGGCGACCGGGTCGGGGTTCGTGCCCCTGCCATCGTGGTGGCCCACCATGACCGCGCCCGCGCTGCTGGACGTCCAGTTGCTGCAGGTGGCATCGCCCGCCACCCGGCCGTCCGGGGTGGAGCCCGTCATGATGTCGTGCATGTTGGGCGTATCACCGGCGCCATTGACCACCGCGCCCTTCTCGTTGATGTTGGTCTCCTTGGTGAGCTTGTTCTTGCCATGGAGCTCGTCGAGGTTGGCGGCGATCTGCACGCCCTTGGCGTTGACCCACGGACCCTTGCCGATACGATCGCGCGCGTCCACGGCCGGCTGTCCGCCCGCTGCAGTGGTGCTGAGGTAGGCGCGCCAGTTCTTGTTGCCGGCGCCAACGTCGGTGGCCAGCTTCTTGCACCAGGCATCAGCCCCGGACAAGCCGCCCAGGTCCGCACCCTTGCCCGGGTTGGCGCTGGTGATGAAGAAGGACATGGGGTTGCCGGCCGGCTGCGACGAAGCGCAGGCGGCCACAAACGCGGCGGCAGCAGTGGCGGCAACGAGGTAGCGGGTACGCATGGTGCTTGTCTCCTTCGTGTTGTTGAAGGGGCCCACACTACCATCGACCGCGCTGCCCGCGCAGCAGGGAAACTTCTCAGCGCACCTCAGGCGCAGGGTCGCGGGCCATCAGCTCAGCCACGGCCGCGCGCGGCTTCAGTTCACCGCCGAGCAGGCGGGACACAGCACGTGAGATCGGCATCTCCACGCCGAGCCGCTCGGCGCGGGCCACCACGGCCCGGGCACACAGCACGCCCTCTGCCACATGCCCGAGCGAACCCGTCGCGTCCTGGACGGAACTGCCCCGGGCCAGCAGCAGCCCGACGCGCCGGTTACGGCTCAGGTCGCCGGTGGCGGTGAGCACGAGGTCGCCCAGCCCGGACAGGCCCATGAAGGTCTCGGCGCGCGCGCCCAGCGCCACGCCCAGCCGCGTCATCTCGGCGAGGCCGCGCGTGATCAGCGCAGCCCGCGCGTTCAGACCCAGTTCCAGGCCGTCGCACAGGCCGCAGGCGATGGCCAGCACGTTCTTGATTGCGCCGCCCACTTCGACGCCGGTGATGTCGTCGTTGGCATAGACGCGCAGCAGCTCGCCATGGAAGGCGCCCACCAACGCCTCGCGCACGGCCGGATGGCCGCTGGCCGCGACCAGCGCCGCCGGCCGGCCTTGGGCGAGCTCCAGCGCGAAGCTCGGCCCGCTCAGGATGCCGGCGCGCAGTGCGGGCGCCACCTGCGCCTGGATCTCGTGGCCAAGCAGCCCCTCCGAGCCCGTCGCTTCGAAGCCCTTGCACAGCCAGGCCACCGGCCGTTCGCAGGACGCGAGGCTGTGGAGCATGGGACGCAGGCCCGCCATCGGCGTGGCGATGATCGCCAGGTCGCAGCGGGCGGCCAGCTCGGGCACGGGCGTGCCCGAGGCGATCGCCAGCGACGGCGGCAAGGCAATGCCCGGCAGGTAGCGCCGGTTCTCGCGTTCGGCCTGAATGAGCGCGGCCTGCGCCGGGTCGCGCGCCCACAGCACGACCTCGTGCCGGGTTGCCGCGCTGGCGGCCAGGGCCGTGCCCCAGGCGCCCGCCCCGAACACGGCCAGCTTCATGGGTGCGCTCCGCTGAGCGGACTCAGGCGGAGGTGACGATCGGCGACGGGGCGGCGGCGCCGTCTTGTTGCAGCTGGATCTGCTGCTGCTCGTACATCGCCTGGAAGTTGATCTCGGCCAGGTGCACCGGCGGGAAGCCGGCGCGGTTGACCAGGTCGGCCACGTTGCCGCGCAGGTACGGGTAGACGATCTGCGGGCAGGCGATGCCCAGGATCGGGTTCACCTGGTCTTGCGGCACGTTGCGGATCTCGAAGATGCCGGCCTGCTTGGCCTCGACCAGGAACACCGTCTTGTCCTTCACCTTGGTGGTGACGGTGGCGGTGACGCACACTTCGAAGACGCCGTCAGCGGCCGGTGCGGCTTCGATGCCGAGCTGGATGTCGACGGAAGGCTGCTCCTGCTCCAACAGGATGGCGGGCGAATTGGGTTGCTCCAGCGAAGCTTCCTTCAGGTACACGCGCTGGATCTGGAATACGGGGGCGGCTTGCTGCTGTTCGGCCATGGCTTTCTCTCGGGTCAATGCAAAAGCCCGCCCGGCGTGAACCGAAGCGGGCTGGGATTCGGAAGCTGCCGATTATCCCTGAAGCAGCGGGACCAGCCCACCGCGGGCGTCCAAGGCCATCAGGTCGTCGCAGCCGCCCACGTGGGTGTCGCCGATGAAAATCTGCGGCACCGTGCGCCGGCCGGTGATTTCCATCATCCTCATCCGCTCCTGGGGATTGCGGTCGACGCGGACCTCATCGATGGCCTGGACGCCCTTGGCGACCAGGATCTGCTTGGCGCGCACGCAGTAGGGACAAACCGCGCTGGTGTACATCTTGACAGGCTGCATGAATCCTCAGGCTTTCTCAACCGGAAGATTAGCCTCTTTCCAGGACTTGAGCCCGCCCGCCAGAGCTTGAGCCTTCTCGTAACCCAGTCTTTTGGCTGTGGCGGCGGCGCGGCCGGCGCGCGCGCCGGTGGCGCACACCAGGATCACCGGCAGGGTCTTGTTCTTCACCACCTCCGGCAGCCGCTGCTCGAGTTGCGAGAGCGGCACGTTGCGGGCGCCGCCGATGTGGCCCTGGGCAAACTCTTCGGGTTCGCTGATGTCCACGACCACCGCGCGCTCGCGGTTGATCAGCTGCACCGCCAAAGCGCTGGTCAGGGCCCCTGCGCCCCCGCCCTGGATGGTGGGCCACAGCAGCATCCCGCCGGAGGCCAGCGCCACGCTGATCAGCATCCAGTTATCGATCAAGAATTTCACGTCGTTCCTTGTTAAACCCATGCCGGGTATGGGCCGGATTTTAAAATGCCGGGTTTTTTCCCATCTCCCGCAAGGCCAAGCCTCATGTTCAAACTCGTGCTGATCCGCCACGGCGAATCGACCTGGAACCTCGAAAACCGCTTCACCGGCTGGACCGACGTGCCCCTCACGCCCACCGGCATCGAGCAGGCGCGGGCTTCCGGCAGGCTGCTGAGGCAGGAAGGCTGGGAGTTCGACCTCTGCTACACCAGCGTCCTCAAGCGCGCCACCCACACCCTGTGGCATTGCCTGGACGAGATGGACCGCACCTGGCTGCCGGTGGTGCATTCCTGGCGCCTGAACGAGCGGCACTACGGCGCGCTGCAGGGCCTGAACAAGGCCGAGACGGCCAAGAAGTTCGGCGAGGACCAGGTGCTCATCTGGCGCCGCAGCTACGACGTGCCGCCGCCGCCGCTGGAGCCGGGCGACCCGCGCAGCGAACGCGGCGACGTGCGCTACGCCAACGTGCCGGAGCGCGAGGTCCCGCTGACCGAATGCCTGAAGGACACCGTGGACCGCGTGCTGCCCTTCTGGAACGAATCGATGGCGCCGGCCATCCGCGCCGGGCGCCGGGTGCTGGTCGCCGCGCACGGCAACTCCATCCGCGCGCTGGTCAAGTACCTGGACGGGATTTCCGACAGCGACATCGTCGGACTGAACATTCCGAACGGCATCCCCCTGGTCTATGAGCTCGATGCGGCCCTCAAGCCGCTGCGCCGCTACTACCTGGGCGACCAGGAAGCCATTGCCAAGGCCGCCGCCGCGGTGGCCAACCAGGGCAAGGCCTGACCGTCTGGAAGGCGCCTGCGGTCTCGGTGCCGGGCCGCAGGCAGCGCCCAGTCCGGGACTTTTTCCACGCGCCCAGCCAAACACGCGGGGAACCCCCAGGTAACGATTGCGTCATATCGTGGTCGCGGGTGTATATTTTCGAAGACTAGGATTGGATTCCCCTCAATGAGCCACAAACTCAAGATTGCCGGCTGGATTTCCGTGGGCGCATTGGCTGGCGCGCTGACGACGGTGTCGTTGCAGACGGTGGCCCGGGGATCGCTGGCGCCCCTGCCCCTGGAGGAACTGCAGCAACTGGCAGCCGTCTTCGGCATGGTCAAGAGCGACTACGTCGAACCGGTCGACGAGAAAAAACTCATCCAGGATGCGATCGCGGGCATGGTCTCCAGCCTCGATCCGCACTCGCAGTACTTCGACAAGAAGTCGTTCAAGGAATTCCGCGAAGGCACCTCGGGGCGCTTCGTCGGCGTGGGCATCGAGATCTCGCAGGAAGACGGCCTGGTGAAGGTGGTCTCCCCGATCGAAGGCTCCCCCGCGTTCCGCGCCGGGCTCAAGCCAAATGACCTGATCACCAAGATCGACGACACCGCGGTGAAGGGCCTGACGCTCAATGAAGCCGTCAAGCGCATGCGCGGCGAGCCGAACACCCGGGTGATGCTCACGATCTTCCGCAAGGAGGAGAACCGCACCTTCCCGGTGACCATCACCCGCGAGGAAATCAAGACCCAGTCGGTCAAGGGCAAGGTGATCGAGCCGGGTTATGCCTGGATCCGGCTGACGCAGTTCCAGGAGCGCACCGTCGATGACTTCGTCCGGAAGATGGAGGAAATCTACAAGCAGGAACCCCACCTGCGCGGCCTGGTGCTGGACCTGCGCAACGACCCGGGCGGTTTGCTCGATGCGGCCGTGGCAGTCTCGGCGGCCTTCCTGCCGGAGAACGTGGTGGTGGTCTCCACCAACGGCCAGCTGGCCGAAAGCAAGTTCATCTACCGCGCCGCGCCCGAGTACTACCAGCGCCGCGCCGGCTCCGACCCGCTGCGCCGCCTGCCGGCCGAACTCAAGACGGTGCCCCTGGTGGTGCTGGTCAATGAAGGCTCCGCATCGGCCAGCGAGATTGTGGCCGGGGCGCTGCAGGACCATCACCGCGCCACCGTGTTGGGCAGCCAGACCTTCGGCAAGGGCTCAGTGCAGACGGTGCGTCCGCTCGGCCCCGACACCGGCCTGAAGCTCACCACGGCACGCTACTACACGCCCACCGGCAAGTCGATCCAGGCGCGCGGCATCGTGCCCGACGTGCTGGTCGACGAAGCGGAAGAAGGCAACGTCTTCTCGATGCTGCGCACACGCGAGGCCGACCTCGAAAAGCACCTGTCCAGCGGCCAGGGCCCCGAGGTCAAGGACCCGGCACGCGAGAAGGCGCGCGACGAGGCGCGCAAGCGGGCCGAGGAAGAAGCCAAGAAGGGCCCGGTGGAGCGCAAGATCCCCGAATACGGCACCGACAAGGACTTCCAGCTGGTGCAGGCGCTGAACCAGCTCAAGGGCCGTCCGGTCCTGGTCAGCAAGACGCAGGTCATCGAAGACAAGAGCGACAAGAAGGAAAACTGATTTCCTTCTCGCGCTGACGAAGGCCGGCAAAACGCCGGCCTTTTTCTTTCGTGCAGCACAATCTGGTGCTTATTTGTGGGACAGGACACTAGGCCATGACGGACGACCAGTTGCTGCGCTACTCGCGCCACATCCTGCTCGAGGAAATCGGCGTCGAAGGCCAGGAGCGCATCATGGCGGGGCACGCGCTGGTGATCGGCGCCGGCGGCTTGGGCTCGCCCGTGGCGCTGTACCTGGGCACCGCCGGCGTGGGCTGGATCACCCTGGTCGACCACGACCACGTGGACCTGACGAATCTGCAGCGCCAGATCGCGCACGACATGGCGCGCATCGGCCAGCCCAAGGCCGAATCGGCCCGCCTCGGCATCGCCGCGATCAATCCGGAGCCGCGCGTGACCGCGATCACCGAGCGCATGGACGCGCAAGGGCTCGACCGGCTCGTGCCCGGGGCCGACGTGGTCATCGACTGCACCGACAACTTCTCCACCCGCCACGCGATCAACGCCGCCTGCGTGCGGCATGCCAAGCCGCTGGTCTCGGGCGCCGCCATCCGCTTCGACGGCCAGATCTCGGTGTACGACGTGCGCGATGGCGCCTCGCCCTGCTACGCCTGCGTGTTTCCGCAGGGCGACGACTTCGAGGAAACGCGCTGCGCCACCCTCGGGGTGTTCGCGCCGCTGGTGGGCATCGTCGGCGCGACGCAGGCGGCCGAAGCGCTCAAGCTGCTCAGCGGCACCGGGGCGTCGCTGGCAGGGCGGCTGTTGATGCTCGATGGCCGTTCGATGTCGTGGACCGAGATGCGCGTGCCGCGCAACCCGCATTGCACGGTCTGCGGCTCGCGCCCGCATCACCGGGCCTAGGGCCTGCCGGTAGCAGCGGACGCTGGCCGCTTGGCGGGTTTCGCGGCATCCGGCTGCGGGTGGGCACGCTCCCTCTCGGCCAAGGACTTCCCTTCCAGCCCCAGCAGCGAGCCCGCCGTGGCGCCCGGCCCGCCTGTGCCCCGTTTCGCCTGGTCTTCGCGCGCCTGCTGGCTGGCGCGCGCAGCCGCCGGCGACACGCGCGGGGAGGCGGCGCGGCGCAGGACCTCGCTGCAATTCGCATCGTGGCCCGGCCCGGTTTCGATGGTGGCGGCCAGTGCGAGCAAGGGATTGACCGCCGCCAGTGCCGCCGCCAGGGCAGCGCGGCCGCCCAGCACCGTCTTGTCGGGACCGGCCTGTGGCGCGCCGAGCGTGCCGCCCATCTGGATCGGGGCGCGCAGGCTCAGGATGCTGGTGTCCTTGGGATAGGGGCGCAGGTACAGGTCCAGCGCCTCGGTGCCGAAGTTCACGTGGCCGTCGCCCCAGATGACGGTGTCGACCGTGTCCAGCAGGAGGGCGCGGCTCGTCATCACGCCCTGCTTCACATCGAACGCGGTCGCCGCGCAGCGCACCGAGATGTTGCGGTCGCCGCCGATGAGGAACTTCAGGATTTCGCCGCCATCCAGGCCCGCGAACTCGAGCAGCAGGTTGCTGATCTGGCCCGGCCCCATCAGCAGCGACATGCTGCCGCTGGCGCTCGCCAGCATCTGCGCGGCCGAGTTTCCGCGCCCGGTCAGGTCGACGTCGGCGTGGATCCGGCCGAAGCTCGACTTGATCAGCTGCTCGTTGCGCATGAGCTTACGCAGCTCCAGGGACCTTCCGTCCAGATGCGCCTCGACCACCGCCGGGTCGGCATGGCTGTCGATCCGCATCCGCCCCGCCAGCGTGCCGCCCGCCATCCCCAGGTCCAACGGGTCCAGGTTCAGCACCCCTGACTGCAGGCGCGCCCGCACGGCGATCCGCTCCAGGGGCAACTGCCGGACATTGGTGACCCGCGCGGCGCTGTAGGTCACGTCCGCATTCATGGCCTTGAGGCGGCCGAGGTCAAGGGCCGCCTGTGGCAGGACCTTGCGCATCGGCTCGCGCGGCGGCTTGGGCGCGCGCGCCCTCCCGTCCGCCCGGCCCTGCGCCTGCTCCGCTCGTGGACCGCGCGGCCTGTCCTGCAGCCCGACCAGCGGCGCCAGGTCGTTGAAGTCCAGCCACCGGGACACGAGATAGCCGGCCAGGTGCGGGACTTCGCCCGTGGGGTCGAACGAGAGCTCGCCCGCCACGTCGGTGTTGCCGAGCTTGCCGGCCAGCCCCCGCACCTGCCACATGGCGCCGGCCCTGGAGACGCGGCCGCGCACGCTGTACTGGGGCGTTTCGGGCAGCACCACGCCGATGAGCTTGTACAGCTCGGCAAGGTTCCTGCCTTGCAGGTCGACGTCGGCATGGGCGCCGTCCAGCGTCTTCAGGCTGCCGATTGCGCCCCGCGCGGTCAGGCGGGTGGCGCCGGCCGCCGCGTCGATCTCCATGGGGAAGGCCTCGTGCCTGCCCGCGCTCAGCTGCAGCACGTTGCCGGTGCGGCCCTTCGCGGTGAACGGCTCGTTCCGCCATGTGCCACGGGCGTTGAAGCGCAGCGGCAGGGACTGCGGCGCCAACCCTGGCTCCTGCGGGCCTGCCGCCGGGTCCTCGATCGCGAAGTCGGCCCGGACGTCCACGGCATGCGCGGCCGCCACGAAATGCGCGATCCCCTGGTCGACTGCGAGGGCGCCGATGTCGGGAACCTTGCCCGGATCGCCGGTGTTGCGCGCGAGCGCCCAGGTACGCCGGCCATCGGCTTCCATCTGCAAGCCCAGTTGTGGTTTGCGCAAGGCCACCAGTGGGAGTTCGACGCGCCGGTACAGCAGCAATGGCAGCAGGCGCACCTCAATCTCCGCCGCCTCAGCCCGCACCAGGTAGCGGTCGCGCGCCCAGTCCGGGTTCGCCAAGGCCACGCCCTGCAGCAGGATGCGTGTGGTGCGCCCGATCCTCACGTCCAGCGCCGTGGTCGAGAACTCGCGGCCGGTGCGCTCGCTCACATACCGGTTGAGCGGCTCGCGCACGGCATTCCAGGGAAACAGGGCAATGATGAGCATCGCCACCGATACGAGCAGTACCAAGCCCGCCAGTGCCAATTGCCAGGGCGGCCTGCCGGCGATGCTTCGGCGCGCAGGATCCATGTGTCCCAGTGTGCGGAGCGTCTCCCTCGAGGCCCGGTCAGTGCCTCTTGCGAAACCCTGCGGGGCCGGGGGGTTCGGGCCGGTAGGAAACATCCTACGAATTGCGGACTCGACCGCTGGCAGAATCCAGCCGGAATGGGCGGGGACTCAACACTGGACGCACGGGCTCGGCCCGGATCGTGTGAACGTGTCCGGCACTGCAGACTGCCGTGGAACTGAAAACCTACATCGTCGAAGACAACGCCACGATCCGTGACAACCTGATCGGCGCCCTGGAAGAGCTCGCGCGCGTCAAGGCCCTGGGCTGGTCCGAATCGGAGAACGAAGCCAAGGCCTGGCTTGCGGGCAATGAGGGCCATTGGGACCTGGCCATCGTCGACCTGTTCCTCAAGCAAGGCAGCGGCCTCGGCGTGCTCGAGGCCTGCCGGTCACGCCCGCAGGGACGCCTGGTGGTGGTCCTGAGCAACTATGCGACGTCCGACGTGCGCAGGCGCTGCATGGAGCTCGGCGCCGACGCCGTTTTCGATAAGTCCAACGAGATCGATGCCCTGGTCGAGTACTGCATGGCGCACAACCCTGCGCTTCAGGGGCCGTGAATTCCGGGCACGCCGGATGCTGCGGCCGGCAGTGAACGCTGCGCGTTTCCCGGCGTTCTAATCGACTAGTCGATCAACTTGTTCTTCAGCGCGTAGTACGTCAGGTCGCTGTTGGAAGCGAGGCTCATCTTTTCCATGAGCCTGGTGCGGTAAGTACTGACGGTCTTCACACTCAGGGAGAGTGCCTTGGCAATGTCGCCCGCCGTTTCGCCCTTGGCGAGTTTGAGGAATACCTGGAACTCGCGTTCGGAGAGCTGCTCGTGAGGAGCGCCGCCCTCCTTCCGGTTAAGCTGTTGTGCCAGCAACTCGGCCACCGCCGGGGAGATGTAGCGCCGCCCGAGCGCGATGGTGCGGATCGCGTTGACGATCTCCATCGGCTCGCACTCCTTGTTGAGGTAGCCGCTTGCGCCCTGGCGGATGAGGTTCATGGCATAGTGCTCCTCGGGATAGCCCGAGAGGATCAGGATCCCGACGTCCGGCGCCTTGGCGCGGATCATGCCGAGGGCGTCGATGCCGCTTTGCCCCGGCATCGACAGGTCCATCACCAGCACGTCGAGCTCGGTGGTGCGTACCAGGTCGATCGCCTCGCGGCCACTGGCGGCCTCTCCGACTACACGCAAATCCACCTGCTCGGAAAAGAACTGCTTGAGTCCCGAACGCACAATGGCATGGTCATCCACAATGCCGACTCTGATCATGTCTGGCCTTCCTCGGTGTCAAGTTGCGGGTTCATTGTGCCCCACCAGCGCCTGCGTCACTAGCCGCGATTCTAGGCGCGACAAGAAAAGACAGGAGTGATGTCCATATGCGTTCATTCTCGATGTCAAGGACGACGGTCAACCTCGCGCTGGCGCTGCTGGCCGCCCTGTTCTTGATTGGCATCAACGAGACCGGTTTCGTCCAGTCCACGCAATCGCTCGATAGCATCGTCGAAGCCTCGCGCCAGCGCGCCTCGCTCAATCGGGTGCTGCAGCACATGCTCGATGCCGAAACCGGCTCGCGCGGCTTCCTGCTCACGGGCGATCCGCGCTACCTGGAGCCGTACAACGCAGCCATCTCCGACATCAGCCAGCAGCTCGATGGACTGCGCACGGCCTACCCCGCCGATTCCGAGGAGTCCGTCGTGCTGAGCCAGCTCACGCGCAACGTGCAGCGCAAGCTCACCGAGATGGACATGTCGGTGCGCATGCGCAAGCAGGGCAACGAGGACGTCTGGAAGTTCATCCTCACGACCGACGTCGGCAAGGAAGACATGGACGCGATCCGCACCCAGGCGTCCAAGCTCATCAGCGTATCCAGCGCCCGCATGGATGCGGGCCAGTCGCAGGTGCGCCGCTCCCTGATCCTCTCGCGCATCGGCATCGCCGCAGTGACCATGGCCGCACTGCTGGCCTTCTGGCTGTACCTGCGGCAATCGACCGCGCTCAAGGCCGCCGGCGAGCGGCAGCAGCAGGAGCTGGAGCGGGAACGCGACCTGCTGGAGCGGCAAGTTCGCGAACGGACCGCCTCGCTCACCGAGCTGGCGACGCATCTGCAGAATGTGCGGGAAGAGGAGCGCGGCCACCTGGCACGCGAGCTGCACGACGAACTCGGCGCCTTGCTGACTGCCGCCAAGCTCGACGTCGCGCGGCTCAAGTCGCGCCTCGGCCCCCAGACTGCGCCGGAGATGGCTCAGCGCCTGCAGCACCTCACCGACTCGCTGAACAGCGGCATCGCGCTGAAGCGTCGCATCATCGAGGACCTGCGTCCCTCGTCGCTGTCCAACCTGGGCCTGACCGCCTCGCTGGAGATCCTGGCACGCGAGTTCTCCGAACGCTCCGGCATCGAGGTCACCACCTTGCTGGAATCGGCCGAACTGGACGAGCCGCGCCAGCTCACCGTCTACCGGTTGGTGCAGGAGTCGCTCACCAACGTGGGCAAGTACGCCGAGGCCAAGCAGGTGGAGATCAGCATGCGCAACTACGGGGCGCACGTCGAGGTCGACATCCGGGACGACGGCAAGGGCTTCGACGTCTCCAGGACGCGCGGATCCACGCACGGCCTGGCCGGCATGCGCCACCGCGTGGAGGCGGCCGGCGGACGGCTCACCGTGTCATCCATGCCGGGCCGGGGCACACGCATTGCCGCTGTGCTGCCCAAGGTCCAGGCGCCTGCCGGCGCCTCGCCGGCGGCCGTGACCGCCTGACGGCGGTTCGCCCACAGCGGAGGCTTAGGCCGCGCTTTGGTGGTCCCGCTGGCCGCAGGCTTTCCGAAATTTCCTCTCCGAAGGTCGGCCGGGTCCTACATGGGGCGATCACGCCTGCCGACAGATTGACAGGCCGACCGCC
This sequence comes from Ramlibacter tataouinensis, assembly GCF_001580455.1. Taxonomy (NCBI): domain Bacteria; kingdom Pseudomonadati; phylum Pseudomonadota; class Betaproteobacteria; order Burkholderiales; family Comamonadaceae; genus Ramlibacter; species Ramlibacter tataouinensis. The sequence continues at coordinate 3,622,393 of NZ_CP010951.1, read as the reverse complement.
GATCAACAGCGCGCGTGGCCCCCGTCTAACCTAGCCGCAGGTGACCCCTCGCGCAGGGCGCCCTGTCAACCGGAGGGCATGTGTGCATGGCATGCGTGCCCATAGCACCGAACGTCACGAGAGGACAACGAGATGAACATCATCAGATCGCTTCGCAGCGGAGACCCCACCTACGCCGAGGACCCGCGCGGAATGGCCACGCAGGCCTTGGACAGCACCCGTGAATTTGCGGGGACGGCGCTGGAGCGCGCAGGCGAGCGGATGCGCGACCTGCGCTATGGCGTCAGGGACATGGCCAACCGCGGGGCCAGCAGCATGGGCGAATACGCGCACGCCACTTCGCGCTACGTTTCCGACCAGCCGGTGCGCTCGGCGCTGATCGCCGCGGCGATCGGCGCGGCAGTGGCGGGCTTGGTGCTCGCGCTGCGCCGCAACCATCGCCAATACTGACTCCGACCGGACGCAGGGCGAAAGCCATGGCCATCGTCCATCCCATCTTCACGGTGCTCGTCAGCCGTCCCGAACTGGTGATGGACCATATCGCCGGCTACGCCGCGCTGGCGCAGGAAGAGGCGAGCGGCCTGGGCGTCCAGGTGAAGCGGCGCGCCGCCGCGTGGGGCGCCGTCGCGATCGGTGGCCTGGTGTTCCTGATCCTGGCCGGCGTGGCGGCGATGCTGGGCGCGCTGTTGCATGAATTCCACTGGGCGCTGGTCGTGGTCCCGGCGATTCCGCTGGTCATCGTGGTGGTCGGATGGATGATCGCCCGCCAGCCGATGCCTGCATCCGCCTTTACCGAACTTCGGGCGCAACTCGACGCCGACGCGCAGACGCTGCGAACGATAGGGGCCAAGTCATGACGCGCCAGGCGCTGGTGGGGGTGAGGGCCGCATGAGCGACGCGGCCGACAAACTGGCGCGCACCCGCCTGGCCATCATCGAACATGTCTATCGGAAGGAAATGCGCCGGGAACGGCAGGCGTTTGCTTCGGAACAGCAGAAGTCCGCGGAACAGCAGAAGGCAGAACGGCGACAGGCGTCGGGACAGCGGCAGGCGCCGGGAGAGCGTGGCGCCCAGGGTCCACGCGAGAAGCCTGCAGCGGCCGGCTCCGCGGGTGGGCGGCGGTTCCGGCGCGTGCGGAGCGCTGCGCGCAGCTATTGGCGGCATCACCCCGCGCGCATGGGGCTGCAGATGGCGACGCCGCTGCTGTCCCAGTATGCGCGTCGCCATCCTCTGGCCTACCTCGGGATTGCCGCCGCCGCCGGGGCGCTGCTGACGATCGCGCGGCCCTGGCGCCTGATCTCGGTCACCGGCATCCTGGTCGGGCTGGTGAAGTCGCCGCAGCTGGCCGGATTGCTGATGTCGGCCATGTCGGATGTCGACGACGACGAGGAGGATGCAGCGGCATAGCCCCTGCGCAACCCGGGCGTCGGTCCAAATGCGAACCGGAGTGTGGTGCCTCGCTCCGGGGCGCGCTTCAAGGGAGTGAGGCACCGCAAGAATGGGAGAAATGCCATGAACGTCAAAAGAACTTTCGTGATCGCGGCTATCGCCGCCGCCACCGCGGCCGCAACCGGCTGCTCGGTGATACGCGGACAGGAAACGGCCGGGGGCTACGTCGACGACGCCGCCATCACCACCTCGGTGAAGTCCAAGTTCGTGGAGGACAAGACCGTGGACGCCGGTGCCATCAAGGTCGAAACCCTCAACGGGACCGTGCAGCTTTCCGGTTTTGCGAAGACGTCGCAGGAACGCGCGGCGGCAGAGAAGCTCGCGCGGGACACCAAGGGTGTCAAGTCGGTGCAGAACAACGTGACGGTGCGTCCGTAAGCGGCCCGCGTTTCCGGCAGCGTCACCGGCAGGCATGGAGGCACACGGCCTCCTGCCTGCCTTCTTGCTATCCTGCCATCGATGAAAACCTTCCACTGCGATGTCTGCGGCCATGCGCTGTTCTTCGAGAACGTGCGTTGCCTGCGCTGCGGCAGTGAACTGGCATTCCTGCCGGACCGGCTGGCCCTGTGCGCGATCGAGCCGGAGGAAGACACGGCCCTGTTCCGTCGCAAGGCCAGGGACGACGGCGATGCCGCCAATGCAGCCTATCGCCTGTGCATCAACCACACCGAGCACCAGGCCTGCAACTTCGCCGTGCCGGCGTCCGATCCCAATCCGCTGTGCGTGTCCTGCCGGCTCACGCGCGTGCTGCCTGACCTGTCGATTCCCGAGAACCACGTGCGCTGGTACCGCATCGAAGTGGCCAAGCGGCGCCTGTTCTACACCTTGGCCAAGCTGGCCCTGGTCTCGGTGAATCCGCCGGCAGGCGGGCGCGATGGCCCGGTGTTCGAGTTCCTTGCCGACTTGCCCGGACAACAGGTGTTCACCGGCCATGCCGAGGGCCTGATCACGCTCAACATCGCCGAAGCCGATGACGAAGAAAGGGTGCGGCGCCGCGTGGCGCTGCACGAACCCTACCGCACGTTGCTCGGGCACCTGCGCCACGAATCCGGCCACTACTACTGGGATCGGCTGATCCGCGACGAGGGCCGCATCGACGAATTCCGAGCGGTCTTCGGCGACGAGCAGCAGCCCTATGGCGAGGCGCTCGATCGCTACTACGCCGCCGGGGGCGCCGAGCCCGGCTGGCAGGCCCGCCACGTGAGCGCCTACGCCACCTCGCACCCGTGGGAGGACTGGGCGGAAACCTGGGCGCACTACCTGCACATGGTGGACCTGCTCGAAACCGCGGCCTCGTACAACACGCGGCTGGCGGTGCCTGGCAGCAAGCAGGGCATCGAGGGCGTCATCGATCCCTTCGACGGCGGGGCGGGCGAGTTTCGCGCGCTGGTCCGCCAGTGGGTCCCGCTCACCCTGCTGCTCAACAGCCTGAACCGCAGCCTGGGCCAGGACGATGCCTACCCCTTTGCGCTGGCCGGTCAGTCGCTGGAAAAGCTTCGCTTCGTGCACGACGTGATCCAGCGCAAGCGGCGCTGAACCGCCAAGCCTTGTTCGAACCCGCCGTAGCGTGCAACATCACGTGGCCTTGATTTGACGCCACCACCTCGCCCGACAAGCCGCTCCGCCGCGGCTCAAAAAAATATCCGCCTGATGCGGGCCATCTCTCCGGGCGCACTCAATCAATGCTTGGCCAAGGGTTTGCGCATCGCGTCGAGAAATTCGAACGGAAGATCGAAGTTCGCTGCCACGTCGCATAGAAGCTCGATCATCACCGAGCGGAACTCTTCCGTGAGAGTGTTGAGATCCAGCTTCTCAAGGCGCTTAGCATCCAATTCCACTGCAACTGGCAAGGCGCTGCGACGAGCATCCACGTCGCCAATGTCCGGATTTAGGTTGTCGCGATCACCGTACCGCAGGATCAAGCTTACCGTCCTAAAGGGCGCGTCCTTTAAGAAGCCGTTGGCTTCAAGCGCCGGCTCAAGCGAGTTCCTTGCCGCAAGGGCCGCGCGGCCGTGATCCTTGATTCGACACTTGACGAGTGAGACTGCACCCACTACAAGATTTCTGACTTCGGTCATGGCTATCGGTTGGTTAAGTTCCCAGGCAACACGTCTTGACCAAACATAGAACGGTACCGCTCTATGAAGCGAGTCTCATGTGCGCGACCGCTCGCCTTGTCGGGCTGCCAGGCACGGACCTCGCTACTGAAGAACTTGTCGGGATATAGCAAGTTTAGTTCACGAACCTGCTGCTCTGCCCGCAACGACAGCCCCTGGCCATTCAAGCCACGAGCACTCTCGCCAATTTTCCACGCAGCGCCCGTTTCGTCTCGGATTGCGTAAACGTGTGTGGGATTCGGGTTCTTGAGGCTGTTGCCATGCACTGATGGCGCCGGATCGATTCGTCCCGTGCGCATCCACCTCAATGGACCAGCACCTTCATTGGAAGGCATCAAGGCGTAGAGGCGGTCGCCTTGGAATTTGAGCGGCGTGAAATCCCCGGCTACTTCTGCTTCAATATTTCCGGCTACCGCATTGATGCTCGGCGCACGTAAGCCCAACCCTGCGTTGATGCGGCTACGAGCAGCATGGATGACGGCAGGCCCAGCGGCACTGCCAGCCGTGATGTACATCTCCACCCAGGCGGCTTCGGACGGTGAGAGTCCGAAGCCAGCTTGCAGTCCTTGATTCAGAAGGGTAGGCGAGGTCTCGCCAGTGGCAGTCAACTTCGCATTGGCGAAGATCTGATCGACGGACAGTGTCACGAGCGCTGGAGACAACGTGGCAACGCCTGCGGCAACACCGTAGCCACTGAGCACCGTACCAGCGAGGCCCAAGGAACGAGGGCCCAGGTTATAGTCGATGATCGTCTTGCCAATCCGTGCGCCGATCCTCCCCTCGATGCCTGACAGACCAGACCCCACGTACGGATCTTCAATACTGCCTAGAGTGTCGATCGGCCCACCTGCTCCCGAGGTAACGGCAATGGACTGCGCCGTCCGGGCTGCTGCCCGGGCCTTCTCTATATCTGCAAAGATGTTAGGGAACGGGCCCACATCACCATCGTCATCAAGCAGCGAGGAGCCGCCTCCAGCGTCGCTCGTCGCCCGGATTCCAGAGTCACCGGCTTTGTTCTCCGCCACAACCCACACTGCATCGCGCCGCATGTTGTTGCCCAAGATCCAGTTAACCTGCTCGTCGCTAAGCTGATCATTGCCGCGATCCGGCAAATTCACAGCATCCACAATCCCCTGCCCCAACGCATTGCCAAACGCATCCACGGCAATCTGTGCTGCTTCAATATGCCCGCCGCGGACCACAGAACTCGCCAGACCCCCACCCGCGGTGACGAGTGCGGTTTTCATCAAGTTCGCCGCGCTGTATGACATGTTGCCCGCAGTTCCGGAGCTGTAGTAGCGCTGTCCGTCTTGCTCAGCCGATCCCGGCATGCGGTTGCCCTCGTCGTCGAATCGAGGCGAGTTCTCGGTACCTTTGACGCCGAGGTTGCCAAACGCTTCGCCGACAACGACCCCGATGCCTGCTCCAACCGCGGCTGCGGCAACGCTTCTCCAATCGAAACGCTTCTGAAGGCCGGTCGCGACCCCTATGCCTTGCGTCAGTGCAGCGGTTATCAAAGCACGCGCGATGATGTTTCCTGGGCTCGAGCCTGCCAGCGACGAGCCCGCTAGCCCGCCGCCAATCGCACCGCCTATCGCGCCGACTGCAACGCCCTTCCAGCTGAAGCTCTCCTGCACTCCAAGGGCCATGCCGGCTAGCTGACCCGCAATCGACCCGGCGGCACCGGAAAGAGCGCCAGCGGCGATTGACGCAAACTGCCCGAGACCTCCCATATGCGGCGCCAGCGCCCCATATGAGAGGACCGATACAACAATCGCCACGATGATGACGATCAGTTGCTTCCACCAACTTGCTTTCTTTGGCTTGGGTGCCGGCAGATTCGGCGTAGTGTCGCCCACTACCTTGCTCGGGTCGTACGGCTGGAAGGTGCCGCTCGCGTTCGACGCGCCGCTGACAATGTTCGGCAGCGAGAGCGTCTGCCCCGCCCTCAAGTCGGCATCGCCCTCCAGCCCGTTGGCCTCGGCGATCCTGAACCACAGGCGCACGTCGCCATAGGCGGTCTGCGCAATGCTCCGGAGCGTGTCGCCGCTCTTGACGGTGTACGCGCCCGGTGCCGCGGTGGGAAACTCCGGATTGATCGGGCGGTAGCCAAACAGGAACTCGTTGGTGTCCACCATGTTGGGGTCACCCTGCTTCGTCTTGGGCTGCAGCTCGCTCGGGGCCATGCCGTAGCGGGCCAACACTTCGCCATTGACGATCAGCTGGCGCAACACATTCCCGCCCTGGTTCACCGCCAGCACCTGGCCGCCCAGGTCGTTAACGAACCTGCGGTCGTAGCTGTCCTTGGTGCTGTCGTCCACCTTGACCAGGAAGCCGTTGGCGTCGTAGCTGTTGGTAGTGGTGCCCGGCTGCATCTTGTTGCTGGTGCCGCGCACCACGCCTTCCTTGTAGCCGTCGAACTTGGCGAGGTCGTAGGTGTAGGTGTTGACGGCGCCGCTGGCGGCGTCGTTCATCACGTACCTCAACAGGTTGCCGGCTGCGTCGAACTCCTGGTAGTCGACCGTGTACTTGTCGGTGAGGTGGCCCGCATCGTCGTTTTTCTGAGCTCGCGTGTAGCGCAGTCGCCCTTGCGCGTCGTAGTGATTGATGCGGCTTTCGGTGCCGGTGCCGGGCAGCGGCTGGCCGTCATCCTCGCCGCTGGCCATCTGGAAATACGACTTGGGCAGGGCGTCCTTGGGGCCGGTGTGGATGAGGCGGCCGGCCGCGTCGTACAGGCGCAGGTCGGTCTGGATGCCGTCGCGCACGATGGATTTGAGGCGCCCCATGCCGTCGTACCCGTATTCCTCGGTGACCAGGCCCAGGCCGGCGTTGTGGTAGACGGTGTGTTCGTGGCCGTAGATAACCTCGCCAGAGGACTCGTCGTAGCCGAGGACGTCCTGCACTCCGTCCTCGGGCAGGATCTTGGTGCCCTGGAAGGTGTCCGATGTCCGATTGCCGTTCTTGTCGTATCCGACGATGTGGCCGCGCGCGCGCAGATCATTGCCCGCGGCATCATACGAATCGACCAGCACCTGGCGATTCAAGGCGTCGTAGGCGTAGTAGCGCTCGTCGTTGTGATCGGTTTCCCCGTTCATCAGGTGCGTGAAGACATGGGTGCGGTTGCCCACCGCGTCGTAGTCGAACAGCGCGTAGGCACGCGTGTCGCCTACCCAGCGCACCCGTCCCAAGGCGTCATAGGCGATGTGGTTGTCCTGGTAGGTGACGCCGTCCTGGACGGTGTTCTCCAGGATCTTGTGGCCGGCCCGGTCGTACGCGTACCTGGTGGTCTTGCTCGAATAGGCGCCGCCGGCCGGCTGGCTGTCCACGATGCGCGTCACCTGGCCCGCGGCGTCGTAGCTGTAAGTGATGCTTTGGCCGCCCCCGGTCTGGCTGACCAGCTGCTGTGCGGCATCGTAACCATACTCATACACCGTCCCGCCGATCGTGCCGTGGCTCTTCAAGCGGCCGAAGTAGTCATAAGACCAGCTGCTCGCATTGCCCAGGCCGTCGACCTCAGCGATCTTGCGGCCCTGGTTGTCGTAGGCGGCCGACTGCTGCCGCTGGCCGCCGACGGTCACCGAGCTGACGTTGCCATGCAGGTCGTAGGTGTACTCGGTGACTTCGCCGTTGCCATTGGTCTGAGTGAGCTTGCGACCCGCCTGGTCGTACGTCGCCCTTTCCACGATGGCTCCGGTGCGCTCGAGGCGATATCCCAGTTTGCCGGATTCCGCGAACCAGCCTTCGCCGAAGCCGGAGCTGTAGATGACGAAGGCCGTGTCGCCGGCGCCCAGACGCGTGATCTCGGTCTGCTGGCCGAGCTTGTTGTAGGCGTAGGCGGTCTCGTGGCCCATCGCGTCACGCATCTGCGTGCGCTCGCCGAACACGTTGTAGTTGTAGCGAACCACCCCACCATCGGCGTGCAGTTCCTGTACGAGGTTCCCCGCGGCGTCGTATACCTCGCCGTTGAAGTGGTTCATCGCATCGAGCACGCCGACCTGATTGCCGAGGCGGTCGAAGAACACCCGCGTGACCGGCCCGCCGGCGTTGCCGTCTTCGTCCGGCTGATGCTGCTCGACCATGTGGTTGCTGGCGTCGTAGCGGTATGTCGTGACCCAGGACGATTGGCGTGGGTCGGTGATGCTCGTGACGTTGCCCCAGCGGTCGGCTGTCTGAAAGATCCTGGGCCGCTCGATACGGCTGGCACCATCCTGGCCTCGCGTTTGCGTGAGCACGGTACGCTGCGGGCCGCCGCTGATGGCCGCCGTGTCGGGCTGGGTGCTGCCTGTCGCGCTGTACTGGCCCGGCACACCGGGGACGGTGTAGCCGGGCTTGTATTCCGGGCTCTGGTCCACCAGGGTGGGCGTGGGACTTCCGTCTTCGACCCAAACTTGCACCTCGGTGTAGGTCGTCTGCGCCGTGTCGTAGTCGTAGGTGCGCACCTGGCCGTCGGACCCCATCTCGTAGCCCAGGCCATAGATGGGCGCGCCGCTTTCGTCGTAGCCGGTCACGACCGGGGCACCGTAGATCTTCGCGCCCGGCTCGCCACCGATGATGAAGTGCGACGGGTCTTCGGGAACCGTCAGGAAGTCGTCATCGACCTCCGTCGTGACGGTGTAGGGCACGGCCACAATGTTGCCGTGATCATCATAGGCATAGTGCTCGCCGAGGATGGGATTGCCCGTTTCGTCGTAGCCGACCACCACCGGCGAACCATAGACGATGGTTCCGCCGGTGATGAAGTGCGATGAATCTTCCGGCACGATGGTGCGAGTCACCTCTTCGGTGGCGGTTTCCGTCACCATGAACGGCACCGCTACGATCTTGCCGCTCGCGTCGTAGGCGTAGTGCTCGCCGAGAATGGCGTTGCCCGCTTCGTCGTAACCCACGACCACCGGCGCGCCGTAGACAATGGCGCTGCCGGTGATGAAGTGCGAAGGGTCCTCCGGCACCACGGTACGTGTGCTCGTCTCCGTGACGATTTCGGTGACGGTGTACGGCACTGCCACGATCTCCCCGCTCGCGTTGTATGCGTAGTGCTCGCCGAGGATGTGGTTGCCGGCTTCGTCATAGCCCACGACCACCGGCGCGCCATAGGTGACACGGCCGCCGATCACGTACATGGACGGCGGGTCGGGGTAGACGGTGCGGGGCACCGATTCCGTGGTCGTCCTGGTTTCGTATTGGGTTTCGTACTGCGTCTCGTAGTGATCGTCGTAGCCGACCAGGGTGCTCACGGTGCGCGTGCCCACCTGGACTTCGTGGGTGTAGGTCTCTTCGCGGTAGCGCGTCTCGTACACGTCCTCGTAGAGCGGGTTGCCGTTTTCGTCCGTGACCTGAAAGGGATTTCCGGCCTCGTCGTACGCGATGACCGGGGTGCGACCCACCAGTTCCTCGTAAGCCACCTGGCGCGTCTCGGTGCGCGTTTCGAACACGGGCTCAGTGGTTTCCGAGTAGATCGGCTCGTGGACCAGGAACTGCACCGGCACCTGCACGGCCACCTCCTCGGTGTGCGTCACGGTGTCGAACACGATGTACGGCACGGCGACGATCTCGCCAGCCGCGAAGGCGTAGTGCTCGCCGAGGATGGGCGCACCCGCTTCGTCGTAGCCCACGACCACCGGTGCGCCGTAGATCGGCTGGCTGCTGATGACAAAGTCGGCCGGGTCCGGCGGCTGCACCGTGTGCTGGACGGGGCGGGTGCTCACGTCCGTCACGGTGTAGGGCACACCGACGATCGCGCCACTCGGCCCGTAGGCGTAGTGTTCGCCCAGGATGGCGTTGCCCGGCTCGTCGTAGCCCACGACCACCGGCGCGCCGTAAGTGACCTGGCTGCTGACGATGAAACCAACCGGGTCCGGCGGCTGCACCGCGTGCTCGATCTGGCGAGAGATGGTTTCCGTCTCGGTGTACGGCACCGCGACCACGGTTCCGTTCGGCAGGCGCTCATAGTGCGCGCCCAGGATGGGCTGGCCGGATGGATCCGTGCCAACCACCACCGGAAAACCGTAGTTGAGCGTGCTCGAGATGATGAAGTTCGACGGAGGGGGCGGCGTGACCTCGTCCGTGACCGTGTGCGTGCCGCGGTACGGCAGCCCAACCACCTGACCGCTCGCATTGCGGCCGTAGTAGTGCCCGAAGATCGGTTGCCCGTTTTCGTCGGTTCCAATCACAACCGGTGGACCGTAGGTGAGCGTGCCCTGGGCGTAGCCGATGACGAAGTGCTCGGGATCCTCCGGATGCACGGTGACCGTTTCGGTATGCGAATCAAGGCGCAGCTCGTAGTGGCCCGTTCCCGCCTGCAGCGTGAGCTCGCCGATCGATTGGGCCGCGAGCGACGCTTCGCCCGGCACGGTGAGAGTGATCCAGTATTGGTAGTGTCCGGCGGGCATGCCCTCGAGCGAAGCACTTTGCAGCACGGCGCCAGATTCGTCGGCCCCGCCGCTCACCGGCAACGTAGACCAGCTGCCGGTGGCTCCGTAGGGACGATAGCGAACCTCGGCGTTCATCCTTGGTAGGCCGCTCCACGCGACGGCGTAGTGGCCCCCGCCCGACTCTTCCGACAGCGCGACGATGCCGACGCCTTCGATGTGCGGAATCCCCACGGGCGGGACCGGCTTCGGCGGGATCGCCGCGACCAGCGTCATCTGACCCGTCGCGTGCGCGTAAGGGAACGGGTCACCCGCCATGCACCACAAGAGCTCGTATTCGTAGTCGCCGCTCGGGTAGGGCGTGAGGTCGATGCCGCTGAACCCCGGGCCGGCAGTAGTAACAGACTTCGACGTCCAGTCCGTGCCGCCGGCCGTACGGCTGCGGAAGATCTGCGTGACGCCGTTGCCGGGGTCCTGCCAGGACAGCGTTCCTGCCGGCAAACCGGCTCGGCCGGCCGTGAGCGGCAAGCCGATCACGGCGAGCGATGCGTGTGCAATGTTCAAGGCGCCTGTGGCGGTCGTTCGCTCCTCTTCGCCGACATTGGCCACACGCACCTGGTACTCGTAGTCGCCGATCGCCAGGTCCGTCGTGTCGTAGCGAAAGGCATCGCCGAAGTTCACCAAGGACACATCGGCCCAGGCGCCGCCCAGCGGCCGGACCTGCAGGCGCACGGTCGCCGACTGATCGGGCGGTGCGGCGATTTCCACTGCGTTGGCTCCCGCCTGGCCAAGTACCTGCTGGTAGGCGCCCTGGACGTCCTTTTTCCAGACCTTGACACTGACCACGCGCAGGATGCCGCCAAAGTCGCCTATCGTCGGGTCGGACCACGACACGTCGGCACCGGAGGCGCCTTGCTCAGATGACAGCAGCACGGTGCGGGTCGCAATCGGCCCGTCCTGCGTGACGGCCGTGGCTTCGCTCTCGTCGCCGACCATCGTCACCGCACCGATCTGCACGTACTGGATCTCGACGCGGATGTCCCCGCTTCCCAGATCAGCGAGCGAATTCCACACCAGCTTAACGGAGTTGACCCCGTCCCAGGATCGGGCGCTTTCCGTTTCGGCCGGCAAGGCGGAGGACAAGACTGCGTTTTGCAGGAACGTGCGATGAATCGTCACCCCGCCCTGCACTTCCGCGCGCTCGGGCAGGATCTGTTCGATCACGTGCCCCGCAAGGTCGAACTTCTGGTCAGTGCGACGAATGCCGGCGCCGCCCATCTGCACGGCCTCCTCCGCGCTCTGGATCATGTCGATGCGCACGCCGCCCTGGCTGCGCAGGTCGGCGGTGGCATTGCCTTGCAGGTCGTACAGCGTGATGCGGCCGATGCCGTCGCCGGTGTTGGTGTTCCAGAGGCGCCCGGCGTTGTCGTACCTGAAGTACTCGACCTCCTCGCCGTTCACCGCTCGGGAGGTCACTTCGCCGAACGCGTTGTAGTTGGTGGCCGTACTCACCCACTGCGGCGCCGCACTCATGGTGTCCGGGTCGACCACATGGGTCTGCTGGCCGAGCGCGTCGTACTCAAAGATCCGGAACAGCGTGCGCGTGATGTCGTCGCTGCCGGTGACGCCCTGCCACTGCTTGGCCAGGTGGCCGAACGCGTCGAACGACGCGTAGTGTTCGTTACCGCCGGCGTCCCTGCTGACGATCGCTCGGCCCGCCTTGTCGTAGGCGGTGAGCGTGATCCGGTCCTCGGTATCGACGTTCGCGACATAGCTTGTCGCCGTCGCGGTCGCCGCGCCCTTGGCACGCTGCATCGAAACGATCACATTGCCGTAGGCGTCGCGCAGGAACTCGGTCAGCGGAGTCACCGTCGAGCCGCCCGTGGCGCCGCCGCGGGTGGGCTCGGCCACCGCCAGCACGCGGCCGAGCGCGTCGTAGTAGCTGCGAGTGACGGCGCCGGCGGCGTCCGTCGTCGCCGTGAGATTGCCGACCGCGTCGTACTCGTAGAACGTCGACAGGTTGCCACGCGTGCTCGTCGCGGAGCCCGGGTCGGCGTACACGACGTTGACGCGCGTTTCGCATTTTTTTCGTCCCAGTTTGTCATATTGGGCCGTCACCGTGCGGTCGTTCGGGTCCGTTCCCGCTAGAGGCGGCGAAGCGGGACGCTGGCTGCCGGTCCAGCCGGTCAGCGCGTTCGCATACTCGGTGCGAACCAGCAGGTTGCCGTAGTCGTCGAAATCCTGGCTGGTGACGAAGCCGGCGGCGTCGATCACCGTGCGCAGGCGTCCGGCCGCATCGTAGTAGCGGTTCTCGTACTGCCACGTGCCTGCCGCCGAGTTTTTCAGCTGGTTGACCTGGATGAGGTCGCCGAAGGCGTCGTAGGTGTTGTGGGTGGTGCGGCCCACGGTGAAGTACTGGTGCAGCGCATCGGCGGCACTGGAGTCGTAGTTGTAGACACCCGATTCGGTCACGTGGATGGCGCGGCCGACATGGTCGAATGTCGACTCCAGGAAACGGTCGCTCGCATGGCTGCCGGGAGCATTCACCACCGCAGCGATCTGGTCCGCCGAGAGTTCACCCGCGCGACCACCCATAGTGGTGGGCATTGCGTAACGGGTGAACCGCTCCACGTCGCCAAACACGTTGCGTTGGTAGCCCGTCACGTACCCCGCCGCGTCCACCTCCCAGATCAGGCGCCCGAGCTTGTCGTAAGTCTTGTGGCTGTTGTTGCCGGCGACATCCTGATTGGCCACCGCCTCGCCGAAAGCGTTGTAAGCGGTAACGGTGACGAGGTTGCGCCGGGTCTCGGTGCGCGTCGCCACGCTCCTGGCGCCGTTGGCGGCCGAGTCGGCCGTCCTGCTGTAGACGCCGACTTCAGGATGCACCACTCGCACTTGCCGGCCGGCGCCGTCGTACTGGTACTCGGTGGTGCGCTCTTCGGGCCGGCCCAGTGCCTCGGTGCGGAAGCGCAGGTTTCCGACTGCGTCGTAGGCCAGCCGGGTCACGACAGCAGCGGCGCCGGTAGATCCTTGGGAAATATGCTCGATCCCGTCCGCTCCGACCGTGATGTTGCTGACGGTCAGCTGCACTTCGGGCGACGTTTCCTTAACAACACGGCCCGCAGCGTCGTACTCATAGGTCCAGACGGCGCCCTTCTTGTTCCTGAAGCTGATGCGGTTGCCGACGCCGTCGTACTCGTAGTGCTCAGTGCCGGCGAGAGCGTCGGTGCTGTCGGTCATGCGTCCCGCCGCGTCGTATTCAAAGCTGCTGGAGCGATCGACGCCGCCACCGTAGGAGAACTCGGCCGTCCCGTCGATCCGACCCCAGGTGTCGTAGTCGGTGTGCTTGCGGTGGCCAAGAACGTCCGTCGAATCGGTGAGGCGGCCAGCGCGGTCGTAGCTGTAGTGCCCAATGCGGTCGGCCGAGCCCGTCGGCACTGTGGCCTTCAACTGGTCGAGCGTGGATGCATCGGTGAGTGAACCGACGTCGGCCAGCGCAGCGTGGCGCTGGACCAGGGTGACGTTGCCGAGCGCGTCGTAGCCCGTGGTGGTGACCTGCGCTTCCGCATCGATGGTGAGCACACGCCGACCCGCATTGTCATAGCCCATGCGCTGCGTGCGATCGTTCGCGGTTTGGGCGATGTGGTCGAGGTCTTCGATCCTGTAGTGATGAGCCGCCGACGGCGCGGCGACGCGCATAGCAAACGTGGTTTCACGGACCACGTTGCGGCTGTTGTCGTTCGCGTGCTCGGTCACGGTTCCCAGGGCGTCCACCGAGAAACGCAGACGCCCGGCCGCGTCATATGCATAGCAACTCACCCTGTCGGTACTGCTGCTGGCGACACCGTCAGGATTGCCCGCGGTGGTGTTGGCATGCGCTATTCGCTGCACGACCAGGCCGCTGCCGTCGTAGACCAGTTCTGTGACCGAATCGGCACCGTCGGTGGTGTGGGTCATGCGGCCGGCGCCGTCGTACGCCATGCGGGTGCGCTGGTCGCTTGCGCTTCTCAGGCCCGGCTCAAGTGCCGATAGCGCCTCCAAGGTCATGGCCGTTCCGGCGGGCAGCGGCGTGGTATAGGTAACGCGTTCGCTCAGGTTACCTGACTTGTCGTAGCGCAGCGCCGTGAGCGCGTTGTTGCCGTCGACGCTGTAGATGGCGCGATTCAGGCCGTCATAGACCGTGCGCTGCAGCCGATCGCTCGGATCCTCGGGCGGGTTCGGCTCCGTACCCGCCGTCCAGCCGATCACCCTCCTGGCATAGGCGCGCCGCTCGATGACGTTGCCCGCCTCGTCGTACTTGAATCTGACGACTTCACCCAGACTGTTGACCGTCGCCGTCGTGCGGCCGTGGCGATCCAGCACCCGGCTGACGGTCAACTCGACCGCCGCGTTTGCGCCGAGTTGGGCGCTCACCTCATCACTTGTCGGCCTGGGGCCGAGAGTCGAGGTGTCGACCGCGGCGCTGTAGGTCGTGGTGACGTCCAGCTGGCCTTCGACGTTGTAGCCATTCCTCGTCACGGCACCAGTGGGGCCCACGGTGAGTACAACCCGGTTCTCGGCGTCGTAGGTGTAGCGCGTCACGCCACCGTCCGGCCCGGTCACCGCGGTGACGTTGCCATTGGCGTCGTAGTCGTAGCGTCGCGTAAGCGCCAGTCCCCCTGGATCGACCGTCTCGCTCGTGCGACGTCCGAGCTTGTCGTACACGTACTGAGTGACCCGGTTGCCCGGATCGGTGACCTTGAGGGTGCGGCCCTGTGCGTCGTACTCGAATCGGGTGGCCAGCGCGAGTCCATCCGGGTCGACGATCTGGGCCGAGACCCGGCCGGCCAGGTCGTACTCGTACCTGGTCTTGCGGTTCTCGTTGTCGGTGACCAGGATCTGCTGGCCCTTGCCGTCGTACTCGAAGGTCGTGGTGAGGTCGAGCTTTTTTGGGTCGGTGTGCCTGACGTGAACACGGTTGGCGCCGTCGTATCCGAAGGTGACGACGCGCCCTCCCGCGTCGGTGGTCTGAACCAAGCGGCCGCCCCGGTCATAGTCGTTCTTGAACTCGCCTTCGGGAGTGCTGGTCGACTTGAGGTTGCCGTTGGCGTCGTAGACGTAGCTGGTGGTGTTGCCACGGCCGTCCTTGACGCTTGCCGTGCGGCCCAAGGCATCGAAGGTGGTGGTGACAGTGATCTCGCCGGAGGTCACCTTGAGCGTGCGGTGCACGCGGTCGTAGGAGTGGATGGTTTCGGAGCCCCGGGCGTCCGTTTCCTTGACGACGCGATCGAAGGCGTCGTATTCGACGTAGCGATTGGTCTCGAGGCCGTCTTGCAAGGCAAGGGCGCGCCCGATACGGTCGTACCACCGCCTGCGCTCGTTGTGATTCGCGTCCTCGATTCGGATGACGCGGCCGAACGCGTCGTAGTCCATCTCGGT
Organism: Ramlibacter tataouinensis; assembly: GCF_001580455.1. NCBI lineage: Bacteria > Pseudomonadati > Pseudomonadota > Betaproteobacteria > Burkholderiales > Comamonadaceae > Ramlibacter > Ramlibacter tataouinensis. The sequence continues at coordinate 3,607,041 of NZ_CP010951.1, read as the reverse complement.
GACGACTGCGATGCCGCCGAGATCCGCGGTGACGCGCGTCTGGAGCCCCCGTCGATCGCGGTCAATGTGGGTCTTGACTCGCGTCCCATCGCCGAGATCTTCAGACCGGTCCGTTTCTTCGCCGAAAGCGTTGTAGTCGATCTGCGTGATGTGCAGCAGCGCATCTGTGACGGTGTGCAGATGCCCTAGCACGTCGTAGCCGTAGCTGGTCGTGCTGTCCTTGTCGCTGGACACGAGCGCGTCTTTCAGCGCCGTCGCGTCGAGGCCGCCCGCCCATCCCGTCAGGGCGGGCTTGCCCACACGGTTGGCAAACTTCACGGTCGCCGACAGCTGCCCGAACGCGTCGTAACTGTTCTGCGTGACTTCGCCTTCGGCATTGACGGTGTAGGTGACGCGGCCGTCTGCGTCGTAGAAAAAGAGCGTCTTGAGGTTGTTGGCGTCGGTGGTGCTGGTGCGGCGGCCGGCGGCGTCGTAGGTATGGTGCAGGGCGTACTGGGCCCACGTCGACTCGACGTCGGCGCCAGCCTGGATCTTCTTCGCGCCCTCGGCAGAGAGTTCCGCGGTGACGCGCCCGAGCAAGTCGTACCGGGCCAGGAGCGAGCGCGTCTCGGGCCGGCCAACCGCATGTACCGTGGAGCTGAGATTGCCCGCGATGTCGTAGCTGTAGGTGGTTTGCGTGCCTTCAGGGTTGATTTCGAGGATGACGCGGTGCAGGGCGTCGTACCCCCAGATCGTGCTGCGGTCTTCGGGGTTCGCCAGCGAAGGCCGGAGGTCCTCGATTCGGGCGGAAGGGCTGATGATCCCTGCGGCCTTGTCGGCATAGCGGATCCGCTGTGTGAGCTGGCCGTAGGGGTCGTATCGCGATTCGGTGAGGTAGCCTTCGGCATCCACTTCTCCGACGACCTGGCCGCGCCCGTTGACGATATGAGTCGTCAGCGCGTCGTAGGCAGGGGCCGTGCTCGGCCCGTTGGGGAGCACCTTCTCAGGGCGCAATTGCGAGAGCGTTCCGCCAGCTCGCGTGGCAGGCTCAGTGGCCGTGATGTAGCGGTAGCGCTGGACCATGCGGCCCGCGTTGTCGTACGTGAATTCGGTGAGGTAGCCGTCCTCATCCAGGGTGGCCAGCAGCAGTCCATCCGCGTCGTAGAAATTGCGCGTCACGCGGTCCGGCGTGGGGCTGCCCGCAGCGTATCGGTTGATAGCGATGATGCGCGAGGCGCCGTCGTACACGGTTTCGGTGACGGCGCCGTTGGGTTCGGCAACACGCCACAGCCGGCCGGCCGAGTCGTAGGTTCGAGAAACCTGACGCCCGCCGCCGTTCGGCCTGATGGAATCCAGCGCGGGCGCTTTCGGCTGGCCCGTGGCGTCGATGAACTTGATCAGATCGACCGGCGCGGCGTAGACGATGGTCGCCGCGAGGCGGTCACTGCGGTCGTAGCTGTATTCCGTCAGGGTGCCGTCACCGTCGACCTCCGCCACTTTGCGGCCGTCGGTGTCCCACAAGGTGAAGCGACGCACCCCGGTGGCGTCCTCCGTCATCAGCAGGCGGTTGTCCGCGTCGTACGAAAACCGCGTTGTCGCCAGGTTGGCGTTGGCGCCGCCGCCCTGCGCCACGCTTACAAGGCGGCCGGCCTTGTCATAAACGCTGGTGGTGGACACACCGGTGGCCTTGTTCAGGACGATCGTGGTCGCAGACGAGTCGGCGTAGGTCGTCTGGGTCTGCCGACTCTCGGCATCCGTGGTGAGCCAGACCCGCCCAAGGCCGTCGTACAGGTAGCTCGTGCCTACGTTGTTGGCATCGATCGTGTTCAGCAGCAGGCCGGCCTGGTCATAGGTGTACCGGGTGACGGCGGCGCCGTTGGCGTTGCCATTGCCCCCCGCATCGAGCGCGGCCCATTGCGTGAGCTTGATCAACTGGCCCCGCGCGTCGTAGTCCATGTCGGCGCGGGTCGCGAGTTGCGGATTCTGTGCCGAGGCCCAGGCCCGGACGCTGGCGAGACTGATGCCGTCTGCGGGCGCCAGCGACGTGACGCCGTGGGCGGCACCGTTGTACTGGATCGTGGTGGTCCGCTCGCCAAAGCCGTTGTACCGGTGCTCGGTCACGCGGCCTTCGGGACTGACGACAAAAAGCAGGCGCGTGGGGATCTTCTCGTCATAGACGTAGCGCGTGACCTGAGCGCCAGCCGCCCGCCCGCTGCCTGCGCCGTCGGGGTCGGAGACGGTGTAGACCGTCTCGGCCAACAACTGATTCTTTTCCGTGTAGCGCCGCTCAATCGTGTTGCCCAGGGAATCACGCTGCAACGTCTGATTGCCGCCCTTGTATTCCATGACGATCGAACGACCCTCGCCGTCGGTTACGCGCAGCAGATCCCCGTTGGAATTCCACTCCAAAGCCGTCGTCGGCGTGCCGCTGCCGGTGCCGGACCCGGTGACCTTGGTGAGCTGCCCCTTGGCGTCGTAGTCGTAGAGCGTGACATGGCCCAGCGCGTCGGTGACGCTGGTTCGGCCGTTGGCATAGGCATAGGTGGTGGCGTCGCCGAGTGCGTCAGTGATCTTCCACACCCGATATTCGCTGCCCACCAGCGTGTACTGGATGTCGAGGCTGGTTTGGTCGTTCTGGGCGATGCGCGAAATGCGCTTGCTGGCACCGTCGTAGCTGTAGGTGGTGACGTACTTGTCGGCACCCCTGGTGTTGTCGTTGGGGCTCAGATCGACGCTAACGGTCTGCAGGCGACCGCTTGCGTCGTAGTCGTAGTACGTGCGCGTGATCGTAGAGGTCTTGTTCGGATCGGCCGGGTCGACGTGTTCGGTGGCAACCCAGTCGAGCTGGTTCTTGTCGTTGTAGTGATAGTTTGTGCGTTCGCCCGAGCTCTTCTGTGCGCTGCCCGATCGCACCCAGTTCAGGAACCCGGTCTTCCCGTCATAGTTGAACTGCCAGTAGTTGCCGTTAAGGTCGCGCCGCTCCAGCACGCGCCCCTTGCCGCCCTGTTGGTATGTCTCGGTGATCTGGGTGTCGCCGTCAGTCCAGACGAGTTGACCGCCGATCGATTCGACCGTGTCGTAGGCGCCGGAGCCTGCCGTGGAGACATACTTGCCTTTGCCGTCGATGGTGGTGTAAGCGTACGTGGCCTGTGCGCCATCCATCGCCGTGCGGATCACGGTGCTGCCGGCCGTGTTGACGGTGCCGACCAGCTGCATCTGGCAAAGGTAGACGCCGTTGGTCCAGTTATCGCCGTTGTCGTCGGTGAGCAAGCCCTGGCTGTTATAGGTGCGCAGCGCGACGGCATCCATGCCGTGAGCGACCAGGCGATCGTCCTGATCCTGCAGGACCAGGTTGCCGTTGGCCACGTTGACGTAGACCTGCTCCCCGTTGCGCCCCTGCAGCGCCTGCCCGAACACCCCCCGCTGCCCCACGGTGGCCATGGAGGTCAGGCTCAAGCCCAGACTGTTGCCACTGACGACTGCGACCATGCCGTTCTTCCTTTTTCTTCCTGTTGGGGTTCGTTCGCGGCTTGCACCCTTTCGCGGCCGCTCACTCAATACATCGGCACGATTCACGACACGTTTAGTTCACCGCTAAACCGTGAAGAGAATCGGCCGATATATTGGTCAGGAAGGTGCCGAAATGAACCAAGGTCCCGTGTCGAATAGCCCTGAAACCATCGCGTACGCCGCCCGAGAACTGCTGGATGCCGGCATGGCCGCCAGTCGGGCGAACGACTCCACCCGCGCCTTGTCGCTCTTCGCCCAAGCCGGTGCCACCGCGCCGGGCTGGGCGCTGCCGCATTTCCTCTCCGGCTCGGAATACGCCGCCCTGGGTCAATGGGCCGAGGCCGAAGTCGAACTCGCCAATGCGGTCCTGCTGGAGCCTGGCCTTGAGATCGCCCGCTACCAGCTTGGTTTGCTGCAATTCAGTTCCGGCCGTTCGTCCGCGGCACTGGTCACCTGGCAACCCCTGGCCGCATCAGTCGACTCGCCGTGGCTTGCCGATTTCGTGCAGGCATTCGCGGCGCTGGCCCAGGACGACTTCCCACAAGCCAAGGCTTGTTTCGGATCAGGCCTGCGCCGCGACGGCGTGAATCCTGCCGTCGCGTCCGATATCGAGAAAGTCCTGGCCGGCATGGCAGCGCAGCGGCCGCCGCAAGCCGCTGCAGGCTTTGCTCCATCCAAAGCCGCCCGGTCCGATGCCTCCTCGCACGTGCTGGTCGCAAACTACGACAAGTTCAAGCTGCACTAAATTGAAGCCGCCTGTTCAAATCCCCGTTCCATTCGGTCACTGGCTCATCGCCGGGGACGAACTCACCTGCCGACTGCCGCGGCGGAAGGTGACGGTACACGCGCCGCACGAGCTGCTAGCGATGCTGATGGAGCTGTGCGATGGCAGTCGCAGCTGGAGCGATGTGGTGGCGAGCCTGGGCAAGCGCTGGCCGGTAGACACCGTCACCGCTTTCATGTCGCGCCTCGTCATGGAGGCCGTCCTGGTCGAAGCCGGCGAACTCTGGGCCCGCTGGAGCGAGGTCGCGCAACTGCCGCAGCAACATGCCACGGTGGCGACCGAGGCGAAGATCGCGGCATTGCCGGCTCGCGCACAGTCGCGCCTGCTGCCGGGCGAAGGCCTATGGGCTGAGGCGGTGCGGTCACGGAAGAATGCGCTCGCCGTGACGCTGGACAAGCGCGAGAGTTTTCGCACCTTCACGGACGAGGCACTGTCGCAGGAGGCGCTGTGTTCCATCCTGTGGGCGGCGCACGGCGTCACTCGGGCGCCCGCCACGGCTGGAGTCCCGTGGCACCGCACTTCCGGATCCGGCGGCAACATGCACAGTGCTCGTTGGTTCGTCGCCGTACTGCGGGCGCTCCCGCTGGAAGCGCATGGCGGCACGGCACTCCCGCCAGGTGTGTACGAGGCGCGCTTCCATCAGTTGGGCGGCGTATCCTTGAAACGCGTTCCGGGCCATGCGCAGGACGCTTGGCGTTGCCTGCGCGACCCGCGGGTTCTGCGCTATGCGTCGGCATTGCTGCTTCCGGTCTATGACATCGCCATCCCCGCGCAGAAGTACGGCAACCGTGCCACGTTGTTCGCCCTGATTGAAGCTGGCCAATGCCTTCAGAACGCGCAACTGATGGCCACGTCCCTGGGCGCGGCCAGTGTGTTGCGCGGTGACACATCAGCCGAAGAGACTCTCGCGTTGGCCGGCCTGGACCGGCGTGGCGCGGCGTGTTGGGTGCCCGTGCCCGGCATGGTCGTCGGCGCGCGCCCTTCGGTCGACCAGCGCGCTCGGCAAGCCGCCGATGATCATTTGCGCGTCTCCCGCAGTATGCAGGCACCCGGATCCGGGGGATTTGCCTTCGCGGCCTTTGCGCCAGCTCCGCAGCTTGCGGGCAGCGGCCGTGCGGCCAGCGCCCCGGAAGCCATGACCAAGGCCGAAGCCGAAGCCTGGGAGCGGCTTGGGTGGGCCACGCCTTCCCGCGTGTTCGAAGCACGTGTGACCGAGCTCGAATCGCCCTTGCAACCGCAACACATAGTCGCCTACTCACCGCGTCAGTACGCATCGGGCGGCTTCGCGTTCAAGCCCTTCGTTGCACGCCGCGCGTATCTGTGGGGCGAAGCGCTCGACACCGAGTCCGGACGCTCACATGCAGTGCTGGCCGATTGTCTCCATGCGCTCGACAGCTTGCCGAGCAAACACCGGCGATACGCATACACCAACGCCAGCACATCCGGAGTAGCGGCGGGCATCCGCTTCGAGGATGCGCTGATGCGCGCCACGCTCGAACTCATTGAACGCGATGCCTTTGTATGTTCGTGGCTCACCGGCGCGGCACCCGCATGTGTCGAACCCGATTCATTGCCGCGCGAGGCGCAACGGCGGATCGCGGGCTTGCGATCCGAAGGCCTCGACATCACCGTGCTGGACCTCGCCAACGCCTGGTGCCCGGTGCTCGCCGTATTCGGGCAATCCCATTCGCTGCCGTTCACGGCCATCACCGCTGCCGCGGCATTCTCTCCCGAACATGCACTCCGGAAGGCCCTGGATGAAGCCGAAGGCCGCTTCGGCCATGCGCGCCATTTTCCGGCGGCGCAGCCCGGCGACAACGCAATGAGGGCCATTGAGCGCTACTACCGCGACGCACGTACCTATCGCCGCTCTGATTTCTTCGCCCAGGCAGCGCTCAGCACGCGCTTTCGGTCGGTTGGGCGTGGCTGTGCCCACAATTGGGATGCGCTTCAGTCGCGCCTGCGCGCAGAGGGGCTTCGTCTGTATGCAGCCGACATCACGCCCCAGGGTGCGGCCGCTGATCAGGGCCGTACGCCGTTGCACATCGTGCGCGCCTTCGTACCCGGCCTCGTGCCGATCTGGTTTCACCGTGGCACGCAGCCCCAAGGCATGCCCAAGTTCAATAGATCCGCCAGCGCGCGTGGAGGCAGGCCTGGTGGCCACTTTTTCCATCCCTTTACCTAGCAAAGCAAGGAGAAGCCCATGCGAAGCCAACTGAAGAGCAAGACACAGACCCGCAAGCCGTTCCAGTGGGGAATTTCGAGCACCACGATCAATTTCATGAAACCGAGCGAACTCGAGGCCGTCCGCGACGGTTCAGCCAACGACTGCTCCAAGGTCTCACCGCTGCCGCAACCTAAACGCAAGCCCGCGCGCCGCAGCAGAGCAGCCTGATCACCACAACCGGGCCGGGGCGGACCATTCCGCCTCACTCGGATCAAACCTGAGATGTACATCCTGCACTGCCTGGACCACGAGGGGCGCGAGGTTCGTTTGCGCTATTCCCCTCACGACAGCACGCTGACGGACGAAGATGGGCAGCCTTTGCTCACCGACACGATCACCCAGGGACACAGCGACGCACTTGCGATCTCCCCGCACGCACCAGGTCGGAAGACGGCCGGCCCGAAGACGCTCAAAATTCAACTGGGCATGCGCTGCAACTACAGTTGCAGCTACTGCAACCAGGCAAGCGAAGCGGGCGCGGGTCTGGTCACCAAAACCGCGGACGCAGATGAGTTCCTCGCCGGCCTAGATGCCTGGCTCCAAGGTGTACCCGAGCGCATCGAGTTCTGGGGTGGTGAGCCCTTCCTCTACTTCGCCAAGCTGCAAAAGCTGGTGCCCCAGCTACGTCGGCGTTTTCCGGATGCTGCCTTCAGCATCGTCAGCAACGGCAGCCTCCTCGACGAGGAGATCATCGATTTCATCGAGCGTCACGACATTTTTGTCGCGATCTCGCACGATGGGCCTGGGCACCACCATCGCGGGCCCGATCCCTTCGAAGACCCGAAGCAGGCGCGTTGGCTGCGTGAGTTCTGGCGCCGGCGCGGCGGCGCCAGACACCGCGCTGCATTCAACTTCGTGCTCACGCCGGCCAACGCGGACGTTGTCGCCACGCGGCGCTGGCTGGCCGAACGTGTGGGCGACAATTCACTGCTGGTCGACACCGAAGGCATCGTGACGGTTTACGACGACCGCACGGCGGGCGGCGTCGGTCACTGGACTGCTGAAGACTACAAGCGCCTCAGCGACAACTTGCGCGAAGGCTTTACCAACGGCGAAGCGCTGAAGATCCGGGACATTGCCCACCGTGCGCAGGACTTCATTGAATCCCTGCGCACCCGCAGGCCTTCATCCTCCCTGGGTCAGAAGTGCGGCATGGACCGTGAGGACAGCCTGGCCGTGGACCTCAAGGGCAACGTGATGACGTGCCAGAACACGGGCGCGCAGGGCAGGCATCGCATCGGAGACGTCACCGACATGGCTGGCGTGAGGCTCGACACGGCCACACACTGGTCCCATCGCGAGAGCTGCAAGCACTGCCCGGTGTTGCAACTGTGCAAGGGCTCGTGCATGTTCTTGCACGACGAGCTTTTCGCACAGTCCTGCGAGAACGAATACCAGTTCAACCTCGGGATCCTCGGTGGAGTGCTCGAGCACGTCGCGGGCCTCTCGTTGCAGTCGGTGTCCGGTGACATCAGGCGTCCGAAGGCCCCACGCGTCTTCAAGCTAACCAGGGAATAACCACTCGCCTATGTTCTTCCTCACCGGCTATCTGAACCACGCGGCCAGCATTCAGGCGGCCACGGCCGAATTCGGCATCAAGGCGCGCATGGACCTGGCCAACTTCTCGCTCGAACTTGGCAAAAGCGTGCAGCGCCGCGTCTGGAAGCCGCGCTTCGTCGGCGCCGCGCAGGGGCGCACCGCCTACATCGACCGGATGGGCCCCAATACGCGAGGCTTTGCCGGCTGGCTTCCCTACGACATGCGGCGCTGGCCCGTTGCCTCCGACAAGGCCGAGTTCAAGAAATTTGCCGCAAGCAAGGACGTTCCCACGCCCGCTGCCTGCACGGACGCCTCGGCGATCGGAGGTCCGTTCCTGATCAAGAAGTTCCGCTCTTCTTTCGGGGAAGGCATTCGTGGCCCCTTCCTCAAATTCGATCCGGGCCAGCTCGACCATGCGCTGCGCGACGGCGAGTACTACGAGAACTTCATCCTCGGCCACATCGTGAAGGCCTGGTACTGGGGCTCAACCTGGGGTGCGATTGAAGTCCGCCAGCCACCGGTAGTCACCGGTGACGGCCACACTCCGCTGCGCGCGCTTGTCCAGGCCAAGCTCGACAGCGCACCAGACCGCCCTCACGATTGGCAGGCGTTAAGTGACCTTGCCAGGTACTGCGGTGTGCAGTCGCTCGACGATGTGCCAGCGCCGAGTCGGGAAGTCCTCATCGATTTCAAGTATGGCTCGCGCTACGAGCCCACCAGCCGCGCCAACCGAAACGTCATCGACAAGCTCCGGGCTACGCCGCTTGCGTCCCAGTTCGAGCGCGCCGGCGAAGTCTTCTCCCACAGCATCACGGACTACGGCGACGCCTCGCTGTTCACGCTCGACGCGATGGTCGACTCAGAGGGCACCGTGTGGTTCCTGGAAATGAACTCCAACCCCATGGTGCACCCGGATCTCTACCCGCTCGTGCTGCGCGACCAATTCGACGCCGCTCGGGCACGATTGCCCTTGGCCGCGTGAGCCGAATCCGCCTTGCTCGTACGGACGACATGGACGCCCTGGTGTCCTTGTTCGATGCCTACCGGCAGTTCCACGGCAAGCCCTCCGACGAAGCAGCCGGACGAAGCTACCTGGGCGATCGCTTAGAACGGCAGGACTCCGTCCTGTATGTTGCGGAGGACGATCAGCAGCGACCGGTCGGGTTCGCGCAGCTCTACCCTTCGTTCTCGTCCGTCTCGCTGGCGCGCACCTTCGTCCTCAACGACCTCTACGTCGATCCGTCGTGCCGCCACGTTGGCATCGGCTCGGCGCTGCTGAAGGCGGTGGTGCAGCACGCCAAGGACGCAGGCGCTTTGCGCGTCACCGCTTCCACCGCTATCGAGAACACCACCGTGCAACGACTGAACGAGCGCAACGGAATGGTGCGAGACCGCTCCTTTTACGTCTACCACATCCGCACGTTCTGATACTCAGCAGTAATTGACGTTCTGGCCTCGCAACTGGCATTGGCCCAAACGGCATGCGCGCCGTCAGTGAGCCGCTTCGCCGATCGCTGCGTCGGGCTTGTAGCGCCGCAACAGCGCCAGCATGTCGCGCTCGATCCGGTGCAGGGCATCGGGCGTGTGGCCCTCGAAACGCATCACCAGCACCGGCGTGGTGTTGGAGGCGCGGATGAGGCCGAAGCCGTCGGGCCAGTCCACGCGGACGCCATCGATGGTGGAGACCTGGGCCGGTGCCTCGAAGCGGGCGCCGGCGGTGAGCTGGTCGACCAGCGCATGCGGCTCGCCTTCGGCGCACTTCACGTTCAGCTCGGGCGTCGAGTAGCTGGTGGGCAATGCGTCGAGCAAGGCGCTGGGGTCATCGTGGCGCGAAAGGATCTCCAGCAGCCGCGCGCCGGCATAGGTGCCGTCGTCGAAGCCGAACCAGCGCTCCTTGAAGAAGATGTGGCCGCTCATCTCGCCGCCCAGCGGCGCCTGGATCTCCTTCATTTTCGCCTTGATCAGCGAGTGCCCGGTCTTGAACATCAGCGGCACGCCGCCGGCCTCGCGGATGGCGGGTGCCAGGCGCTGCGTGCACTTGACGTCGAACAGGATGGTGCCGCCCGGCACACGTTCGAGCACGTCCTGCGCGAACAGCATCATCTGGCGGTCCGGATAGATGTTGTTGCCGCCGCGCGTGACGATGCCCAGCCGGTCGCCGTCGCCGTCGAAGGCCAGGCCCAGCTCGGCGCCATGCGCACTGATCGCGGCGATCAGGTCCTTGAGGTTCTCCGGCTTGCTCGGGTCGGGATGGTGGTTCGGGAAGTTGCCGTCGACTTCGCTGTAGAGCTCGATCACTTCGCAGCCCAGCGCGCGGAAGATTCCCGGCGCCGAAGCACCGGCGACACCGTTGCCGCAGTCCACCACGATCTTCATGGGGCGTGCGAGCTTCACGTCGCCGAGGATCCGGTCGCGATACGGCGCGAGAAGGTTGATGTTGCGCACCCGGCCCGGTTGCACGGCGGCGCCGGCCTCGGGCCCAGCCTCCATGCGCCGGCGCAGCGCCTGGATCTCCTCGCCGTGGATGGCGCGGCCGGCCATCACCATCTTGAATCCGTTGTAGTCCTTCGGGTTGTGGCTGCCCGTGACCTGGATGCCGCTCGCGCACACCGTGCTGGTGGCGAAATACAGCATCGGCGTCGTGGCCATCCCGATGTCGATGACGTCGACGCCCGAAGCGAGCAGCCCACGCACCAGGGCCGCGCTCAGCGACGGGCCGCTCAGGCGCCCGTCGCGTCCGACCGCCACCACCTTCTCGCCCTGCTCCTGCGCGATCGTCCCGAAGGCATGGCCGAGCGCCTCGGCGACTTCTTCGTCGAGCGTGGACGGCACGATGCCGCGGATGTCGTAAGCCTTGAAGATGGAGGCGGAAAAACGCATGGACCTGCTTCCCTGACTTGTCTTTGGAGCGAAAGATTGTAGGCGGCGACAGCGGGCGGATGGGCTCGAGCACCGCTGCAAAGACACACTGTTGAGTTACGGTTTGCGACTCGGAAAGCATGGCCGGGCAGCCTTTGGGGACATGTCCGAAAACGGCCAGCCGGGCGCCGGCCGCTACGTATGATTTCCCCATGTCCCCGAACCCGCCCCTGCTGCAAGCCGATGCCTGCTACCTCGCACTGAAGGCGCGCGACGCGCGCTTCGACGGGCGCTTTTTCACCGGCGTGACGTCGACCGGCATCTATTGCCGGCCAGTCTGCCGCGTGCGCACGCCCAAGCGCGAGAACTGCCTGTTCTTCGGCCATGCCGCGCAGGCCGAGAGCGCCGGCTTCCGCCCTTGCCTGCGCTGCCGGCCGGAGCTGGCGCCCAATTCGGTCATCTGGTCGATCCAGGATGCGAGCGCCATCCTCTCGCACCAGGCGGTGCGCCTGCTCGACGAGCCGGAAGCCTGGCGCGGCGAGTCGCCTTCGGTCGAAGCGCTCGCGCGCCGGCTCGGCGTCAGCGATCGCCACCTGCGTCGCATCTTCGAGGCGCAATTCGGCGTCTCGCCGGTGCAGTACCTGCAAACGCGCCGGCTGCTGACGGCCAAGCAGTTGCTGGCCGACACGGACCTGCCCATCACGCAGGTAGCGCTCATCAGCGGCTTTGCCAGCGTGCGCCGCTTCAACGCGGCCTTTTCCGAACACTACGGACTCAATCCGACGCAGCTGCGGCGCCAGCACACGGCCGCCGGCACCGATGCGCTCGCGATCCGGCTGGCCTGGCGGCCACCGTACGACGCGCAGGCCATGGTCGGCTTCTTCGCGGCGCGTTGCATCCGCGGCGTCGAGCACGTGGACGGGCAGCGGCTGGCGCGCACCCTGGCCATCGACCACGGCGGCAGGCTGCACAAGGGCTGGATCGATGCGCGATTCGATGTCGACCGGCACCAGCTGCTGCTGCGCGTCGGCGAATCGCTGCGCGAGGTGCTGCCGCTGGTCATCCACCGGGTGCGCGCCGCCTTCGACCTGGATGCCGACCCCGAGGCCATCAACGGCGTGCTGCACGAGAGCTTCCCGTCGGGCGACGGACTGCGCGTGCCAGGCGCCTTCAGCGGCTATGAGCTGGCGCTGCGTGCGGTGCTCGGCCAGCAGATCACGGTGGCCGCTGCACGCACACTGGCGCAACGGCTGGTGGACCGGTTCGGCGAGCCCATCGAGACGCCGCAACCGGGCCTGAGCCACTTGTTCCCGCAGCCGTCGGTGCTGGCGCATGCCGATGGCGACGCGCTCGGGCAGCTGGGCATCGTGCGCCAGCGCCAGGCCGCGATCGTCGCGATCGCCCGCGCCGTCGACGAAGGGCGGCTGCAGTTGCATGGCGGCGCCGATGTGGCCGCCACCATCTCGGCGCTAACGCAGTTGCCGGGCATCGGCGAATGGACGGCGCAATACATCGCCATGCGCGCGCTGCGCTGGCCCGACGCTTTTCCGGCGGCCGACGTGGCCCTGCACAAGGCGCTGGGCGTGGCCGGCACCGCGCAGCCGGCCAAGGCCGCGCAAACCGCATCGCAGGCATGGAAACCCTGGCGCAGCTATGCTGTCATCCGTGCCTGGGCCGGGACCACAAGTCCTGTCAATCACAACGCCCCAGGAGGTACCTCATGAAGTTCCATCCCGACATCGTCAAGACCCGCTGGATCAGCCCGCTCGGCCCCATGATCCTCGCCGCCACGCCGCGCGGCATCGCCGGCCTGTGGTTCGAAGGCCAGCGCCACATGCCCGATCACGGCAGCTGGCCGGAAGACGCCGGCCATCCCTTGCTGCGCGAAGCCATCACGCAGCTGCAGGCCTACTTCGCGGGCGAGCGCGACGGCTTCGCCCTGCCGCTGGACCTGCAAGGCGGCACGCCCTTCCAGCAGTCGGTCTGGCAGGCGCTGCTGGCGATTCCCTGCGGACGCACCACCAGCTACAGCACGCTCAGCCGCGAGATCGGCATGCCGGCGGCTGCGCGCGCCGTCGGCGCGGCGGTGGGCCGCAACCCGATCAGCATCATGGTGCCCTGCCACCGCGTCATGGGCGCGGGCGGCGCGCTGACCGGCTATGCCGGTGGCCTGGAGCGCAAGAGTGCACTGCTTAAGCTGGAGAGGGCGCCTTGAGCAGCATCGATTCGTCCGCCGCGCCGGTGATGCACGGCGTCCAGCGGCGCCGCAGCTGGGTCGTCGATTTCATCCTGCTGGGCGCGATCTGGGGCTCGTCCTTCCTGTTCACGCGACTGGGCGCGGTGGAATTCGGCGCCGTGCCGACGGCTGCCGTGCGCGTGGCCATCGCCTCCGCATTTCTCGTGCCGCTGCTGTGCCTGCGTGGCCAGGCCGGGGTGCTGCGCGCCAACTGGAAGAAGGTCTTCTGGATCGGCGTGTTCAATTCCGGCATCCCCTTCATCTGCTTCGCCTTCGCGCTGCTGTCGATCACCACCGGCTTGTCGGCCATCCTGAATGCCACGGTGCCCCTGTTCGGCGCCGTGATCGCCTGGATGTGGCTGGGCGACCGCCTGTCGGCCCCGCGCGCGCTGGGGCTGGCGATCGGCTTCGCCGGTGTGGCCGCGCTCGCCTGGGACAAGGCCAGCTTCAAACCCGATGCGTCGGGCTACGCGCCGGGCTGGGCCGTGCTGGCCTGCCTGCTGGCGACCCTGTGCTACGGCTTTTCGGCCAGCGCCGCCAAGCGCTACCTGGGCGGGCTGCCGGCGCTGGCCACCGCCACCGGCAGCCAGCTGGGCGCGACGCTGCTGCTGGTGCCACTCGCCTGGTGGTTCTGGCCGCAGCAGGCGCCCAGCCTGCAGGCCTGGCTGTCGCTGGCGGTGGTTGGCGTGATGTGCACGGGCGTCGCCTACATCCTGTATTTCCGCCTGATCGAGCAGGCGGGTCCTTCGCGCGCGTTGGCCGTGACCTTCGTGGTGCCGGTGTTCGCGGTCATCTACGGCGTGGCCTTCCTCGGCGAGTCGGTCACCAGCTGGATGATGATCTGCGGCGCCGTGATCGTCTGCGGCACGGCCCTGTCCACCGGCTTGCTCAAGTGGGGGCGCCGTTGAACTCGGCGCGCAGGATCAAGCTGCGCGTGGCGCCGCCCAAGCCGCGCAACCCGCTGGTAGCCGCTGCCGCGCAGCGCAAGGCCGGCTCGCACCGGAAAGCCGAAGCCGCGCGGCGGCGCGCGGACAAGATCGCGCTGCAAAAGGAACTGAGGAAGGCCTGAAGGCGTGAGGACTCGCGGTCTCAGAACCGCGGCAGGTCCTTGATGCTGCGCCCTGGCGCCTCTTCGGCCAGGGCCAGCGTTTCGGTGCCTTCGGGCAGGACATCCACCTTCACTTCCGGCCCCGGCTCCAGCCCGCCCTCGTCGTCGGGGAACAGGCTGATGATGGTGTCGCCCTCGACCAGCCGGTCGACCACCTCGCTCACGCGGGTGGGCGAGGGACGCAGGTCCCACTGCCTCTGGGTCGCATCGAACAGGCCCATCATGGCCTCGACCATCTGCGTGCCGGCATACCGGACGGCCGTGATGCCGTACTTGGCTCTCGCAACCATGTTGGCGCTCTCAACCATGCAGCAATTTTGGTGGACCCCCCGGGGGTCGCGATAGGTCAACCGCGACATTGGCCGTGGGAAGGAACCTACGGGGCTAAACTGGTTTTCGCAATGAGCCTTCCCCTCTCCCCTCCGGTTCCGATCGCCACGACAAGCGCGATCTCGCTCGGCAAAGCTCATGCACGCCGTCTGCGCGAGATCTATCGTTCGGCAGGCTGGCCCTGCCAGGACCCACTCGAGATCGAACTGCTCGCGGCCGGTCTGCTGGACCGCGTGCGGGAACCCACCGGCCATGAGTGCCTGCGTGTCACCGATGCCGGCATCGCGCTGCTGGCCGCCACGCTCTCGGCCAACCGGCGCGCATTCTCCGCCCACGAAACACTGGTCGAACGGGTGGCGCGCGAGATGGCCCGCGCCGGCCGCATCGCCTGGCGCGGACTGGCCCTGCGGGCTCAGGTACCGCAACAGGGCGGCGGCGAGTCGCTGCGTTGGTGCGTGGCCATGCCGGATGTCTTCTCGATCCGCAACACGTCGGTCGCCAGCTATGTCGAGCCCATCGTGCACGAGGTCAAGGTGCGCCGGGCCGACCTGCTCGCCGACTTGCGCAACGAAGCCAAGCGCCAGGCCTACCTGGACCTCGGTGAGTGCTGGTATGTGCTCGGATGCGACGCGCGCGGGCGCAGCATCGGCGATGCGAGCGAGGTGCCGGCGGAATGCGGCGTGCTGGCGCTGGAGGAAGAGCGGCTAGTGGTCGCGCGGGCGGCGCCGCGCCACTCGCGCGGCGAGTTGCCGTTCGGCGTCTGGATGGCGCTGGCCAAGGCCACGCCGGTGGCAATGGCGGACGAGGACGCGCAGGGATTGCTCGGCGGGGCCTGAAGCTCAGTCGGACCTGGCCTCCCCGGCATCGGCCCGGCCGTCGTCATCGCTCGGGATGTCGTCCTCTTGCCACAGGTCGGGCTCTTCCTTGTCCTGGCCCGGGGTGGGCGGGGTGATGCCATGCGGGATCGAGGGGCTCATGCGGGATCCTCCAAGTCAAACGGTCGGCGGCCTGGCGTGTGGATCCTCCGGCTCGGCCGGCGGCAGTTGCGGGCCGAAGTCCGGTTCGATCGGCAGGTGCGTCGGGTTCGGGGCGGTGGGTTCGGGAGCCGGCGGCAAAGGCTCGGGCTCGACAGGATGCGTGGACATGCGCAGGCGCTGCTCTCAAAGAACTTCAGAAGCCGCTCTTCTGGCCCCACGGATCGGAAACACCGTCATGCGGCGCGGGCGCGCCCTGCGGCGGCGGTGGCGTCGGCTGATCCGGATCCGGCGGCGAAAAGCCGTCGTCCAGCAACGGCTTCTCCGGCTTGTCGTTGTGCAGGCTGGGGTCCACCTCGTACGGAATCATGGCGGCTCTCCTTGCGAGCCCATGGTGCAACGACGAAGCGTGCCGTCACCTCGGCATTCGCGCCATCCGCGTGTAGTCGCAGGACTATGCGCCGGCCAACATTGCGACGGTGCTCAGCCGCTGTCCTGCGACAGGCGCTGAGCCTCGCGGCGCACCACCGTGCTGGGCTCGTGCGTGAAGGGAAGGCGCGGCAAGCCGATCAATGCCTGCAGATGGGCATGGGCCCGGTCCATGTCGGCACCGATCATTGCCAGAGCGACCTCATGCCCCGGTTCGTTGCGGGCGACTTCGAGATAGGCGGCGCGAAGGCGTTGGTAGTCGGCCTCGGCGCGCGAGACTTCCTGCTGCAACGCCTGCACGCGGGCTTGTTCACTGCGGGCGTAGCGCATTACTTGAACTCCATAGCCCGACGATCCTAGGAAACGCGACATTTCGCCGGTGTAGGACAAGCGACACATCCGGCGCAGGCGCCGTCCGTCGCGCACGCACGAAGCGGCGGCGAAAGTGGAAGAATGAGCCGGCCCCGGTTCCGCACACCTCACGCCCTCCATGCCGCCGCCCGACACGCGCACCCCCATCCGCTTCGAGGCGCTGGACGGATGGCGCGGCCTGTGCGCCTGCTTCGTCGTGTTGTTCCACTTCCACGGCTACAGCCCGCTGTACTCGTCCTCCCTCATCCGCAACAGCTACCTGTTCGTGGATTTCTTCTTCGTCCTGTCGGGCTTCGTCATCGCCTACAACTACGCGTCCCGGCTGGACAGCTGGCAAGGCGTGAAAGCTTTTTTCATCCTGCGGCTGGGGCGGCTCTATCCGCTGCACCTGGCCGTGCTGCTGGCCTTCGTCGCCTACGAAACGCTCAGGCTGACCATGGGGCAGCCCGCGTTCACCGGCGAGACCCGCCCATCGGCCGTCATCACCAACCTGCTGCTGCTGCAGGGCCTGGGCATCCACGACAGCCTGACCTGGAACGGGCCGAGCTGGTCGATCAGCACCGAGCTGTGGACCTATGTGCTGTTCGCGCTCGTGTGCCTTTGGTTCGGCATGCGCGACTGGATGCTGGTCGCCGCGGCTTTCGTGCTGCCGTTGTTGCTCTTCCTTCTGTCGAAGTCGGGCATGGACACCACCTTCGACTGGGGATACCTGCGGTGCGTGCTGGGCTTCGCGCTGGGCGTGGCCTGCTGGCGCGTCTACAGCCTGGCGCCAGCGACACGGCGCCCCCTGGGTACGGCGGCGATGACCATGCTGGAGCTCGCGATCGTGCTGGCCGTGGCCGCCTTCGTGTCCGCCGCCGGCACCTCGCCGCTGTCGTTCATGGCGCCCTTCGTGTTCGCGGCCGCCGTGCTCATCTTCTCTGCCGAGGGCGGCCTGGTCAGCCGGTTGTTCCGCGGCCGGGTGATGAGCTGGCTGGGCATGCTGTCCTACTCGATCTACCTCACGCACCTGCTGGTCGTGACGCTGGCGCCCCCGATCATCAAGCGCCTGATGGGCAAGGAACTGTGGACCGCCATGCCCTTGCCCAACGGTCAGTGGGTCATGGCCTTCGGCCGCAACGACCTCGAGGGCACGCTGTTCTACGGCGTCGCCCTGGCGGCGACCCTCGCGCTCAGCGCCCTGACCTATCGCTGGGTCGAGGTGCCCGGGCGGGAGCTGTCGCGCAAATGGCTGCGCCGCCCGCGCCTCAACGCGGCGGCCGCGAAACCGCAGCAGCAGTCCTGATCCGCAGCAGCAGCAGCCAGCCAAGCAGCACCCCGGCCATGTCCTGGGCGACCCCGGCCAGGTTGGGATGGCGGTCGATAGCGAAGAACTGCAATCCCTCGGTCAACAGCGCCAGCGCCAGGCCGGCCGCGGCCAGGTGCCAGTGCGTCACATCCCAGAAACGTGCCAGCGGCAGCATCGCGGTGATGGCCGCGAACAGCACGACATGGGCGATGGCCGAGAGATCGATCGGGCTTTGCAGTGGGTCGAGCGCGGCGTGCTTCCAACTGCCCGGCATGAGGGTGCCGGTGAGCAGCGCGACAACCAGGGCCAGGGTGAGGAATCGTGCCTGTTGCGTTCGCATTGCTGGCGATTGTCGTTCATGAACTGCTTGCGCGAACTGCGTCCGCGCTCGCCTGTCGTCACGGCGCCACCGGAACTATCGCCCGAGTCCTACAGTGCGCGCCGCTGAGTTTTTCTAGGATGCCTCAGATCGCGGCACACGCGAGACGACGAGAGGATTTTGGAGCCTGCGGCGGTGTCGCCGCATCGCGCCATCAGTCGGCTCTTCGCGACTCATGCGCGTGACGCAGGAAAAAATCGGGGAGCGCCGGATGCACCGTTCAGTGACTGCGATCGTCGTATGCCTGCTTGCGCAGGCTGCCTTCTTTGCGCAAAGTGCCCATTCCCAATGCGTCGACGCCGCTGCGCCGTTCCGGCCCGGCCTCACCCAGTGGAGGAGCCCGGCGGACCTGCCTTCTCCCGCCCAAGTGGGCCCGCAGCCCGCCCGCGGATTCATCGCCAGTGCCGCGGCCGGCACTCGCGACGAGGTCGCAGGCGCCCGCCAGGCCGCGGCGCATGAAGGCACCGATCACCCGCGCCGCGGCGGCACCACGATGCTTCTTGCCGCGCTGGCGCTGATGTCGGGCATTGCCCTGCGTCGTTACGGAGCGCCCGGCCCATGACCACAGGCGCGCTCGGAGCGCTGGCCGAACGCGCGCTGAAGTGGAGCGCGCTCACCACGGTCGCGCGCTTCGCGCTGCAGTTGGTGGCGCAGGTGGCGCTGGCGCGCCTGCTGGGCCCCGGCAATTTCGGCGTGTACGGCATCGGCATGGCGGTGCTCACCTTCGTCGGCTTTCTCTCCGGCGCCAGTTTCAGCTATGGCCTGATGCTGCAGTCGCGGCTGAGCGAGGAGGACATCCGCTTCGCCTTCACCTGGCAAATGGCCGCGGGCATCCTGTCGGCGGCGGCCATGTACGCCGCGGCCGCGCCGCTGGCCGCCTTCTTCGGCGACGCGCGGGTGGAAGGCATGGTGCAGCTGCTGTCCCTGGCCAGCCTTCTGGTCGCGGCCGCGGCGCCGGCCACCTACCTGCTGCAGCGTGACCTCAACTTCCGCGCGCTGGGCCTGATCCAGCTGGCCAGCTACGCGGCCGGCTATCTGCTGGTCGGGGTGCCGCTGGCGCTGGCCGGCTTCGGCGCTTGGGCGCTGGGCACGGCCTGCGTGGTCCAGTCGGCAGTGGCGCTGGCCGCAACCTATCGCGCCCGCCCCCATCCGCTGCGCCCCCTGTGGCGGCATGCCGGCGGCGGCGAGACGCTGTCCACCGGCCGCACCGTGTTCCTCACCAACGTGGTGAACTGGCTGCTCGGCAACCTCGACCGCGTCATCATCGGCCGGGTGCTCAACACGCACGCGGTGGGCCTGTTCACGGTGGCCTATAACCTGGCCTCGATCCCCAATGTGCTGCTGATCGGCGCTTTCCAGCCCGCCTTCATGGCCGCCGGCGCCAAGCTGCAGGACGACCGGGCGCGGCTCGCGCAGGGCTGGCTGTTGGGCGTGGCCTGCGCCGTGGTGCTGGGGACGCCCGCGGCCGTGGTGCTGGCCTTGCTGTCCGGGGACATCGTGGGCTTCCTCTACGGAGATGCGTGGTTGGAATCGGCCTGGGTGCTGGGGGTGATGTTCCTGTGCCTGCCGGCGTGGGCAGCCTGGGGGTTGTCGACGCCAGTGCTGTGGAACACCCAGCGCAAGCAGCACGAATTCCTGCTGCAGCTGCCGGTGCTGGCCCTCGCCGCACCGGCCTGGTGGTTCTTCGCGCCCTCGGGCATCCGCGGGATCGCGATCGTCTCGGCCTGCGTCATCCTGGGACGCTCGCTGGTGATCGTGACGGCCGCCCTGCGCGCGCTCGAGTTGCGCTGGCGCGCGATCGCCAGCCCTGCCGCGCGCGGGCTGGCCCTGGCCGCCCTTTGCGCCCTCGCGGTGCTGGCCGGCCAGCACGCCACTGCCGGACTCGCGTCGCACCTGGCGGCGCTGGCCGCAGGCGGACTGGCCGCCGCGGGCGCCATGCTGCTGGTGCTGGTGCTGCGCCCGTCGCTGCTGGGCGCCGAGGCGCTGAGCGCCATCACGCGGCTCGCGCCCCGCGTAGCCGCGCGGATCACGCGCAACGGCACGGTGGCCGCTTCACGGGAGACGGCCGCATGAAGTACGTGCGTGCTTCCGGCTTCATGAACTGGGTGCTGCCCGCGATGATCTTGCTGGCGGCCGTCGACGTCCTGCTGTCCGGCCGTGACCTCTCCCGCGTCTACGGCGAGCTGGCGGGCATCTTCCAGGGCAACCGCCATCCGGCGATGCCCTGGGTGCAGCGCGGCGTCTCGCTGCTGCTGCTGATCGTTTCGGTCGAGCGCATCGCGCACCACTTCACCCAGCGCGCGCCGGTGCCCTCGATGCCGCTGGCGGTGGCCTATGTGACGTACTGGATGGCGACCGTCGCCGCCCCCGCGGTGTTCGGCGCGCATCCGCTGCTCGGGCATGAGTTCACCTACTCGCTCATCATCGGCCTGGCCGCCCTGCTGGTCAGCACCGAGGAGATCACCGGCATCGTGGACACCGGGCGCAACGCGCTGTTCGTGCTGATGCTGGCGAGCGTGGCGCTCGTCCCCGTATGGCCCGCGCTGGTGCTGGACGCCTCCTACACCCAGGGCCTGCTGCCCGGCTTGCCGCGCCTGGGCGGCCTGGCGCCGCACCCGGTGGCCATGGGCATGTTCGCCCAGACCGCGCTGCTGCTGCTGTGGGCGCGGCCGTACCGGGCCTGGCTCAACGTCCCGGCCTGGCTGCTGGGCCTGTCGGTGCTGTTCTTCGCGCAATCCAAGGCGGCCTGGTTGGCCTTCGTGCTGTGCTCGGTGGTCATGGTCCTGGTGCGCCACGCGCCTTCGGCATGGCGCCGGCTGGGCGATCCGCGCGAAGGCGCCTTCGCGATCCTGTTCTGCCTGGGCGCCCTGCTGGTGGGCGCCGCACTGCTGAGCCTGTTGCTGTTTTCGGACCTGGTCGGGCAGGTGTCCTACTTCCTCGACACGCAACAGGGCGCTCAACTCATGACCATGACGGGCCGTGACCAGATCTGGGCCATCGCCATCGAGGAGTGGCAGGCAAGCAAGTTCTTCGGCTACGGACCGGGCCTGTTCGACGACGACTTCCGCAGGAGCATCGGCATGCCCAATGCCACCAATGCCCACAACCAGTTCCTGGA
This sequence comes from Ramlibacter tataouinensis, assembly GCF_001580455.1. Classification (NCBI taxonomy): domain Bacteria; kingdom Pseudomonadati; phylum Pseudomonadota; class Betaproteobacteria; order Burkholderiales; family Comamonadaceae; genus Ramlibacter; species Ramlibacter tataouinensis. Next base: position 3,585,909 of record NZ_CP010951.1, on the reverse strand, counting down.
TACGCTGGCGCGCTCCGGCGGCGTCGGCGCCTTCCTGCTCGTGGTCTATTCCTGCGTGCTGCTGGTGCTGTCGGTGCGCTATGCGCGCCGCACCGGCGGACTAAGCCTGGCCCTGTTCTGCTCGCTGGCGGTGCGTTCGATCAGCGAAGTGCCGCTGAACCTGTTCGGCTACAGCTTCGAGTTCTTCTCCCACCTGCTGCTGATCGCGACGCTGGCCGCCGGCGCCTCGGTGGGCGCGCAGCCCACCGCCACGCGGGAGCGCCGCGTCTATGGAGTGCCCGCATGAATCGCGCCGCCGGGCCGCCCCAAGGCGCGATAGCCCCCTCGGGGGGCAGCGCAGTACACGAAGTGACAAGCGTGGGGGCCCAATGAACTTCTCGGTGGTCGTTCCCCTCTACAACAAGTCTCGCTTCATCGAGGCCACCATCCGCTCGGCGCTCGCGCAGTCGCTGCCGGTGCTGGAGGTGATCGTGATCGACGACGGCTCCACCGACGACGGCGCGCAGCGCGTCGAAGCCATGGGCGATCCGCGCGTGCGGGTGATCCGCCAGCGCAACGCCGGCGTGTCGGCCGCGCGCAACCGCGGCATCGGCGAAGTCAAGGGCGACTGGGTGGCCTTCCTCGACGCCGACGACTGGCATCACCCGCAGTTCCTGGCCCACCTCGCGCGCGCGCACCGCCTGTGCCCCGAGTCCGACTTCCTCGCCACCGGCTTCGTGGTCGTCAGCGATGCGCGCGACCAGGCGATCGAGCCCTGGCTCCTGCCCGAGGCGTTCTGCGAGGTCGAACTGGTCGAGGACCTGCGCCAGCGCTGGATGAAGGCTCAGCTGTTCTTCACCAGCAGCGTCGCCGTGCGCGCCGCGCGGCTGGCGTCGATGCAGCCGTGCTTCGCGGAAGGCGAATCGCTCGGCGAGGACCTGGACCTGTGGTTCCGCCTGGCGGACGAGACGCCGGTGGCGATCGTCCACGCGCCGCTGGCCGCCTATCGCGTGGACGTCGCCGGCTCGCTCACCGCCGACCTGCTGGTGGACAAGCTGCCGCCCTTCCTGCAGCGCATGCGGGAACGCGCGCTCAACGGCAGCATGCCGGACAAGCACCGCCGCTCGGCGCTGTGGTTCGTCGCCCAGCAGGAGATCACCATCGCGCGCGGGCTGCTGGGCGCCGGCCGGCGGCGAGAGGCGCTGCGCTGGCTGATGCAGGCCCGCCACGCCGCGCTCGGCTTTCGCTGGCAGGTCACCGTGCTGATGGCGCTTTTCGCGCCGGCGCAGCTCGCGCAACGGTGGCAGCGCTGGCGGGTTCGCAGTACCGAAGCTTTCGCGCAGCAGGGGACATTGCCATGACCACCGAAAACGTCGCCGGCGCGCCGCAGCGCTGCGCGGTGTCCATCATCATCAAGACGCTGAACGAGGAGCAGAACGTCCGCGCCTCGATCGAGAGCAGCCTGCTCGCGCTGGCCGCCGTGGGCGGCGGCGAGGTGGTGCTGGCCGACAGCTGTTCGAGCGACCGCACGGTGGAGTTCGCAACCAGCTACCCGGTGCGCGTGGTGCAGTTGGCCAACCCGCAGGAGCGCTGCTGCGGCATCGGACCGCAGCTGGGCTACCAGCACGCGTGCGGCGAGTACCTGTACATCCTCGACGGCGACATGCAGATCGCGCCGGGCTTCCTGGAGCAGGCACTGAACTTCCTGGCGCAGCATCCGGAGATCGGCGGCATCGGCGGGCGCTCGGTCGAACTGAACAACGACAGCCTCGAATACCGGGAGCGCACGCTGCGCGCGCCCAAGCACCTGGCCGCCGGCGAGGTCGACCGGCTGGACGGCGGCGGCCTGTACCGGCGCCTGGCCATCGAGGAAGCAGGCTACATCTCCGACCGCAACCTGCACAGCTACGAAGAGTTCGACCTGGCGGCGCGGCTGCGCTCGCTCGGCTGGAAGCTGTGGCGGCTGCCCGCCGCATCCACATGGCACTACGGCCACGAAACGCCGCCGTACAGCCTGCTGATGCAGCGCTGGCGCTCGCGCTACATCTGGGGGCTGGGCGAGCTGCTGCGTGGCGCGCTGGGGCAGCCGCACCTGAAGTCGGTGCTGCGCGGCGTGCGCGAGCTCAAGCTGTACCTCGCCGTGCTGGCCTGGTGGGCGCTGCTGCTGACCATCCCGTTCTGGCCGGTTCCGTTGGCCGCGCAGGCGGCGGGCTTCCTGGCCATCGCCGCGACGCCCTTCGCCGTCATGACCTGGCGCAAGCGCTCGCTCAAGCGCGCGGTCTATTCGGTCGTCTCCTGGTGCTTCTATGCCGCCGGCATGGTGGCCGGGCTGCTGCGGCGGCGCGTCGCGCCGCGCAGCCGGGTGGCCAGCCGCCTGCTGCACGAGCCGCCCCAGTCGATGGAGCCCCGCCACAGGCACTTTGCATGAAGGACCGATGCTGCCCACACCACTCCCCAGTGAAACCATGACGCGGCCCGCTGCGGCCGACCGCGACGGCCTGTTCATCTACATCGCCTGCCCGTGGTCGCCCACCGGCGGTGGGATGTACAAGGTGGCCGACTACCTGATCCAGGCGCAGACGCGCACGCCGCCCGCGCATGCCGCGCAGTTGCGCGCGCTGGACACGCGCGGGCCCGGTTCGGCCCAGGCCTCCGCCTGGTTCCTGCTGATGGCGGTCTGGGCGCTGGTGCGCGGCCGCACCTCCGGCCAGTTGGCCGGCGTGCACGTCAACATGGCCGAGAAGCTCAGCCTGCTGCGCAAGGGGACGGTGGTGGTGGCCTGCCGCGCCCTGGGTATTCCGGTGGTGGTGCACCTGCACGCGATGATGGAGCGCTACTACCACACGCTGGCCTCGCCGCTGCGCGCGCTGACTCGCTGGATGTTCTCGCTGGCCGACAGCGTGGTGGTGATCGGGCCGGTGACGCGCCGCTTCGTGCTGGAGGAGCTGGGCGTGCCGGCCAAGCGCGTCGACATCGTGATCAACGGCGTGCCGGGGCCGGCCCAGGCGCCGCCGCGGCGGCTTCCCGGCACGCCACGGCGGGTGCTGTTCGTCGGCAGCCTGTGCGAGCGCAAAGGTGTGTCCGGCCTGCTCAAGGCCTTGAAGAAGGCGGGCCTGCAGCCTTCGGAGGCCGAGGTGACGCTGGCCGGCAACGGCGACGTCGAGCTCTACCGGGAACAGGCGCACCAGCTCGGGCTCGATGCGCTGGTGAAGTTCCCGGGCTGGTGCGACCAGGACAAGGTGAGCGAGTTGCTGCGGCAGGCCGACCTGCTGGTGCTGCCGTCCATCGATGAAGTGCTGCCGCTGGTGATCCTGGAGGCGCTGTCCAACGGCGTTCCGGTGCTGACCACACCGGTGGGCGAGATGCCCTCGCTGTTGACGCACGGACAGGACGTGCATTTCGTGCCGCCCGGCGACGTGGATGCGCTGGCCGCGGCGCTGCGCGAGGTCCTGTTCGACCCGGGGCTGCTGGACACCCTGAGCTACCACGGCCGGCTGCTGTACGAGCAGCAGTTTTCGCTGCCGCACTTTTTCATCAGCGTGGCCCGCATCCACAGGCGCCACTTTGGCGTGTCCGCCCAGCTGGACGACACGCCGGGGGCGAGCGAGGCGGTACGGTGATCGGGGATGCGAACGATGTCGACCAGGGTGCCTTGCTGCGTGCGGACGCCTGCATCGTCGGCGGCGGCCCGGCCGGCATCGCGCTCGCGCTCGCCCTGAGCGGCCAGGGCCTGGACATCGTCCTGCTCGAATCGGGGCAGCGCCAGCCCGATGCGCCCACCCAGTCACTCTACGACGGCGAGGTCAACGACGAAAAGCTGCACAGCCCGCCCGACAAGTACCGCCAGCGCCGGCTGGGCGGATCGAGCACGATCTGGGGCGGCCGCTGCACGCCCTTCGATGCCATCGATTTCGAGGCGCGCAGCCAGGTGCCGCACAGCGGCTGGCCGATCTCGCTGGAAGACCTGCGGCCGTTCTACCCGGAAGCCAACCGCCTGGCCGAAGCCGGGCGCTTCGCCTATGACGCCCGACAGGCGTTCAGCCCCGAGGCGCCGCCCATGTTCCGCGGCTTCGCCAGCGAGGTGGTCAGCACCGACGGCCTGGAGCGCTTCTCCTGTCCCACCGACTTCGGCGCACGCTACGCCCGGCGGCTTCAGGTCGCCCGTGATGTGCACGTGCTGCTGAACGCCAATTGCACCGGGCTGCGCCTCGACAAGGAGACCCGCGCCATCCGCGAAGTGGAAGTGAGGACGCTGGCGGGCCGGCGCTTCGCCGTCGCCGCGCGTACCGTGGTCCTGGCCACCGGCGGACTGGAAACGGCGCGCCTGCTGCTGGCCTCGCGCGAGTCGGCGCCGGCCGGCATCGGCAACGAGCACGACGTGGTGGGCCGCTACTACATGTGCCACATCGCCGGCAACGTGGGGACGCTGGAGATCCAGGGCGATGCCGCGGGCGTGCGACACGGCTACGAGGTCTCGCCCGAAGGCATCTACTGCCGGCGCCGCATCGCCGTGCGCGAGGCGGAGCAGCACCGGCGGGGACTGGCGAATGCGGTCGCGCGGCTGCACTTCCCGCGCATCACCGATCCGCGCCATGGCAGCGGCGTGCTGTCGGGCCTGTTCCTGGCGCGGCCCTTCATCAGCTACGAATACGGCAAGCGGGTCAACGACGGCACCGCCGCCACGCTGCCGCTGTACGCCCGGCACCTGCTGAACGTCGCCGCCGACCCGCTCGACACCCTGGCCTTCCTCGGCCACTGGCTCACCCGGCGCACGCTGGCGGCGCGCAAGTTCCCCTCGGTGATCCTGCGCAACCGCAGCAACCGCTTCAGCCTGGAGCTGCATGGCGAGCAGATGCCGCAGGCGCGCAGCCGTGTGACCCTGGCCGGCAAGCTGGACGCGCTGGGCATGCCGCAGCTGCGGGTGAACTGGTGCTACTCCAGCGCCGACATCGAGTCGCTGCGCCGCACGCTGGATGTGATCGCGCAGGAGGTCGAGCGCAGCGGCCTGGGCCGGCTCCGCTACGACGCGGGCGCGCTCGAAGAAGACCTGGTGCGCTTCGGCGCCTACGGCGGCCACCACATCGGCACGACGCGCATGGGGGCCGATCCGCGGACCAGCGTGGTCGACGCGAACTGCCGCGTGCATTCGGTGAACAACCTGTACGTGGCGGGCAGCGCGGTCTTTCCCACGTCCAGCCAGGCCAACCCGACGCTGACGCTGCTGGCCCTGTCGCTGCGGCTGGCCCGTCACCTGGCGCAGCGGCTGTCGCCCCGGCCGATCGCCACGCTGGAGGAGCAGCCGGCATGAAGGTCCTGGTGCTCGGCGGCTCGGGCTACATCGGCTCGCGCCTGTGCGCGACGCTGGCCGAGAGCGGCTGGGCCGAGCCGGTCAGCGCATCCCGGCGGGCCGCGGTCGACGCGACCGATGCCGGCTCGCTCAAGCGCGCGCTGCGCGGCATGGATGCGGTGGTGAACTGCGTCGCCGGCAGCGCCGAGGCGATCGCGCAGGGCGCGCGCGTGCTGGTGCATGCGGCCAACGACGCGGGCTGCCAGCGCATCGTGCACCTGAGCACCATGTCGGTGTACGGCGCGCTCGAAGGCGAAGCGCGCGAGGACGCGCCACGTGATGGCTCCATCGGCTGGTATGCCAAGGCCAAGTGCGAAGCCGAAGACGCGATCGCGGCGTTCGCCTCGCACGGCGGCTCGGTGGTCATGCTGCGGCCCGGCTGCGTGTGGGGGCCCGGCAGCGAGCTCTGGGTCGGCCGCATCGGGCGCTGGCTGCGCGCCGGCCGGCTCGGCGACCTGGGCGCGGCCGGCGACGGGTGGTCCAACCTGGTGGCAGTTCAGGACGTCTGCGCCGCCATCCTTGCGAGCCTGCGGCAGGCGCCGGCCGGCGGCTCGCGCGTCTACAACCTGGCCGCGCCGGACAGCCCGCGCTGGAACGACTACTTCGTCGACCTCGCGCTGGCGATCGGCGCGACGCCAGTGAAGCGGCTCTCGGCGCGCCAGCTCAAGCTCGATGCCAGGCTCGCCGGTCCGCCCCTGAAGGTGTTGGAGATCCTGCTGAAGAAGGCCGGCCGCTCAACGCGCGCCCTGCCCGACCCGCTGCCGCCCGGGCTGCTGGGCGTGTTCGAGCGCCAGCTGCATCTGCGCAGCGAGCGCGCGCAGCAGGAACTCGGGCTGCGCTGGACGCCTTATGAAGAGCTGCTGCAGTCCGCGGCCGAATGGTTCCTGTCGGCCCATCCGCGGCGAGGCAGCGGCGCGGAACGGGCCGTTCAGGTGCCCCGCACGTAGGGATTGCTCGCCCGCTCGGCGCCGAAGCTGCTTTCCGGGCCGTGCCCGGGAATGAACACGGTGTCGTCGCCCATGGGCCAGAGGCGCTGCGTGATGCTGGAGATCAGGGTGTCGTAGTCGCCCTGCGGGAAGTCGGTACGGCCGATGCTGCCGGCAAACAGCACGTCGCCGACGAAGGCGCGCTTCATGTCGGGCGAGTGGAAGACCACGTGACCGGGCGTGTGCCCCGGGCAATGCCGCACCTGCAGCCGGTGCGCGCCCAGTTCGACGGTGTCGCCGTCGGCCAGCCAGCGCGAAGGCACGAAGGCCTCGGCCGCGGGGAAGCCGAACATGCGGCTTTGCTGCGGCAGGCCGTCGATCCAGAAGCGGTCGGCCTCGTGCGGACCGATGATCGGGATGCCGAGCTGCTGCGCCATCGCGCTCGAACCGGCGGCATGGTCGATGTGCCCGTGCGTCAACCAGATCTGCTGCAGCGTGAGCCCGAGGCGCTCGACCTCGTCCAGGATGCGATCGAGATCGCCGCCCGGGTCGATGACCGCGGCTTCGCGCGTCTGGTCGTCGTAGACGATGGAGCAGTTTTGCTGGAACGGGGTGACGGGGATGGTGCTGTAGCGCAGCATGCGTGAGACGTGGTTGGCGCCGACAAGTGTCGACAAGCAGGAAATCGTGCAAGTGGTGGTGACAGGGTGGAAGCGAGCTCTCCACCCTGTCACCTCAGGAACGATTATCGCCGCCCGGACGCCGCGCCCCGTGACACGCGCCGGGCCTTCGCCGCCCCGAGTTCCGAGGCGCCGCCGGTGACCACCGACGCAAGCGAAGCATCGAGCCGCACGGGAGCTCCTGGATCAGGCCAGGCTGCGCGCGATGATCATCTTCTGGATGTGGCTGGTGCCCTCGTAGATCTTGGTCACCCGCACATCGCGGTAGTAGCGCTCCACCGGGAAGTCGTTCAGGTAGCCGTAGCCGCCGTGGATCTGCAGGGCGTCCGAGCAGACCTGCTCGGCGATCTCGCTGGCGAACAGCTTGGCCATCGCGGCTTCCTTGTCGCAGCGGATGCCGGCATGGCACAGCCGCGCGGCATGCAGGTACAGCTGGCGCGCCGCCTCCACCCTGGTCGCCATGTCGGCCAGGTCGAAGCTCACGCCTTGCAGGTTGAAGATGGGCGCGCCATAGGCCTGGCGTTCCTTCGCGTATTTCACCGCTGCTTCCAGCGCGGCGCGCGCCGTGCCCACCGCCACGGCCGCGATGGCGACCCGTCCTTCCGAGAGCGAGCCCATGATCATCTTGTAGCCGTCGCCTTCGCCGCCGACCAGGTGGTCGGCCGGCACCCGGCATTCGTCCAGCAGGATCTGCGCGACATGCGCGGACCGCTGTCCGAGCTTGTGCTCCACCCGCGCCACCTGGTAACCCGGTTCGGCCGGGTCGACGATGAACAGGCTGCTGCCCTTCTTGCCGGCGTTCTTGTCGGTGACGGCCAGGACGAACCCGAGGCCGGCCTCGTTGCCGTTCGAGATGAACTGCTTGCTGCCGTTGAGGACGTAGTGGCCACCGTCGCGCCGTGCGGAGGTGCGAAACGCCGCGGTATCGGAGCCCGCGTGCGGCTCGGTCAGCAGGAATGCGCCAATGCGCTCGCCGCTGGCCAACGCCTGCAGGTAACGGCGCTTCTGTTCCTCGCTGCCATTGCGGGCCAGCATGAAGCCCGCCGAGTTATGGACGTGGATCGCCGTGGCAAAGCCGGTGTCGGCGGCCGAGAATTCCTCGATGGCCAGGCAGTACTCGACGAAGCTGGCCCCCGATCCGCCGTCCTTCTCGGGCACGAGCATGCCGAGGAAGCCGGTTTCGCCCACGGTCTTGAGCTCCGCGCGCGGCCAGGCCGCCGTGCGGTCGCGCTCGGCGGCCGTGGGCGCGACCACCTCCTGCGCGACCTTCCGCGCGGAGTCGCGGATCATGATCTCCTGTTCGCTCAGGAATGCGGTCGATGTATCGGTCATGGACAGCTGGGGGATCAGGCCTTCATGCCCTTCATGGCGGCCTCGATCAGGGCCCCCACCTGCACCGTGGAGTTCTCGTAGGCGCGGGCCGTGCTCCAGTCGGTGAGTTGGGCGAAGCGTGCCGCCACGCCCTCGACCGTGCATTCCGCCGGCGGCAGGTAGACCGGCGCGGTGTCCTCGATGCGGGCGGCGGAGAACGCGCCGCCGCCGGCCGACAGCGTGGTCTTGGTGGGCGCATCCTCGCTCACCAGGAACAGCGCGGCGGGCGTGACCTGCTCGGGCTTGATCGCGTCCAGCATGGCCGCAGGCAGCACGTCTTCGGTCATGCGGGTGGCGGCCATCGGGGCAATGGTGTTGACGCGGATGTTGTTCTTCGCGCCTTCGATGGTGAGCATGTGCATCAGGCCGACCAGCGCCATCTTGGCGGCGCCGTAGTTGGACTGGCCGAAATTGCCGAACAGGCCCGAGGCCGAGGTCGTCATCAGGATGCGGCCGTAGTTCTGCTCGCGCATGACTTCCCACACGGCCTTGGTGCAGTGCACCGAGCCCATCAGGTGGACGTCCAGCACGGCGCGGAAGTCGGCCATTTCCATCTTGGAGAAGGTCTTGTCGCGCAGGATGCCGGCGTTGTTGACCAGCACGTCGACGCGGCCGAACTCGGCCTTGGCCTGGGCGACCATGGCCTGCACCTGCTCGAAGTCGCAGACGTTGGCGCCGTTGGCGATCGCGGTGCCGCCGGCGGCGCGGATCTCCTCCACCACCTTGAGCGCGGCTTCGGAGGAGCCGCCGGTGCCGTCACGGCCGCCGCCGAAATCGTTGATCACCACCTTGGCGCCACGGCGCGCCAGTTCCAGCGCGTGCACGCGGCCCAGACCGTTGCCGGAACCCGTCACGATGGCCACCCGGCCGTCAAATCGAATCGTCATCTCAATACCTTCAGCAAAAAATCAAAAAGACAAGCTCTTCTCCCTCCCCCACCGGGGGAGGGCTGGGGTGGGGGCGCTGCGGCCTCAGCAAGCGCCCCCATCCCCACCTTCCCCCGGAAGGGGAAGGAGAAAAACCTAGAAGCGGCGCGTGATCGATTCGGCGACGCACACGGGCTTGGAGGAACCCTCCATTTCCATGGCCACTTCGATCGTCAGTTGCGCGCCGCCCTCGATGGCGTCCCATGCCAGCAGCTTGAACTGGCCGCGCACGCGGCTGCCCACCGGCACCGGCTGGATGAAGCGCACCTTGTTCAGCCCGTAGTTGACGCCCATGGTGCTCTTGCGTATCTCGAAGCCGGTGCCGAAGAAGGCCGACATCAGGCTCAGCGTGAGGAAGCCGTGCGCGATCGGCGCGCCGAACGGACCCGTCTTGGCACGATCCACGTCGACGTGGATCCACTGGTGGTCGCCGGTGGCGTCGGCGAACTTGTTGATGCGGTCCTGGTCGATCTGGATCCAGTCGCTGGTGCCGATGTTTTCACCAACCAGCGGCTGGAGGTCGGCGAGGGTCTCGTAGCTTTTCATCCAGGATTCCTTCAGGCGCGGCCAAAGATGCCGATGTGTTCGGTGGCTTCTTCGACGCGCCAGAGGCCGCCGCCGTTGCCCTGCAGCGCCAGCCGCGCACCCTGCACCTGGCGCGCGCCGCACTCGCCGCGCAACTGCCCGACCAGTTCGAAGATCTGGCCCAGGCCGGTGGCGCCGATGGGATGGCCCTTGGACTCCAGGCCGCCCGAGGGGTTCACCGGGATGGAGCCGCCAATGGTGGTTTCGCCGCGCTCAGCCAGCTCGCCGCTGGCGCCCGGCTCGCGCAGGCCGATGGCCTCGAACGCGATCAGCTCGCCGATGGCGGTGGCGTCGTGCACCTCAGCCACGTTGATCTCGGACGGGGCGACGCCGGCCTGCTCGAACGCCGCCTTGGCCGCCTGGTGGGTGCAGCCATTGTCGTGGTCGTCGGCTGCGCGCGCCGAGGCGGAACGAACGACGGAGGCCAGCACGCGCACCGCGCGGCTGCGGTCGAAGCCGTATTTCTTCAGCGCCGATTCGGTGCACAGGATCGCCGCGGCGGCGCCGTCGGAGATCGGCGAGCACATCGGCAGCGTCAGCGGGTAGGTGATGGGCGGGGCCGACAGGATGGACTCCACCGTCATCGGCATGCGGTACTGCGAACGCTCGTTGTGCACCGAATGGCCGTGGTTCTTGGAGGCCACCACCGCCAGCTGGCGCTGGGTGATGCCGAAACGCTCCATCAGGCCGCGGCCCAGCGCCGCGTAGACGTCCATGAAGGGGCTGTAGGGCTTGTCGGACTGCGAGCCGGGCGGAGGAGCTATGCCCTTGCCCATGTCCGCCAGGTAGCCCTTGTTGGCCTCGAAGGTCTCAAGGTCCCAGGCCGATTCGAAGCACGAGAACATCTTGGCCTTGTCGCTCGTGTACATCTTCTCGGCGCCGACGGCCAGCGCCACATCGGCAGCGCCCGCCCGCAGCTGGTTGACGGCCAGGTTGAAGGCGTGGCTGGAAGAGGCGCAGGCGCCCTCCAGGTTGAAGATGGGAATGCCCTCGATGCCCAGCGGCAGCAGCGCCACCTGGCCGCGGATCATGTGCTGGCCGTCGAAGTGGCCCTGGGTGGTGTTGCCGAAGAAGGCAGCGCGGATGGCCTTGCGGTCGCAGTTGGCGTCCTTGAGCGCGTCTTCCACCGCCCAGGCGGTGAGCTGCTTGACGCTCTTGTCCATGTGGCGGCCAAAGGGCGTCATGGCGGCGCCGACGATGTAGATGTTTTCCATGTTCCTTGTTCCTTGCGTGGGGATCAATAGCCCCTGAACTGGGGCTCGCGCTTCTCGGCAAAGGCGCGCAGGCCTTCCTGGATGTCCCAGGAACGCTGGTGGTTGCGCAGTTCCAGTACCTCGTCGCGCAGCGCATCGGCCTGCGACTTGTCGGCCGCCTCATTGGCCACCCGCTTCATGCGCGACAACACGACGGGGCTCTTCTTCGCGAGCTTCTCGGCGAGCGCCTGCGCGCGCGCCGTCAGCTCCGCATCGGCAACGACTTCGTTGACCAGGCCCCAGGTCTTCATGTCCTCGGCCGGCAGCGCGTCGCCGGTGAACAGCAGGTACTTCGCGACGTTGGCCGGCGCCTTGCGCGGCAGCACCGCGGCACCGCCGCCGCCCGGGAACACACCGAAGTTGGAGTGTGCATCGCCGAAGCGCGCGCTCTGCGCGGCCAGCACGATGTCGCAGCACATCACGGTTTCGAGACCACCAGCCAGCGCCATGCCGTTGACCGCAGCGATCACCGGCTTGGGATAGGCCCGCAGCAGGTTGAAAAACGTCACGATCGCATCGAGGAAGTCCGGCTCGCCCGGGGCGGCGGGAGCGCCCGCCTGCTTGAGATCGGCGCCGGCGGAAAAAGCCTTGCCGGTGCCGGTGACCACCACCACGCGCACGGCCGGATCATCGCGCCAGGCCTGCAGCTTGCCGGTCATCGCATCGACCATCTCGCGGCTCAAGGCGTTCATCGCCTGCGGCCGGGCGAGCGTGACCCAGCCGACCGAATTTTTCACATCAAACTCAACGCTCATCCATATCTCCTTGGCCGATTGACATTGCGGCCTGAATGAACGTCAGTTTGCGGAAATGGGCCCCCGTCCTGCCCCCCGTTTTTAGAGGGGGCGATTGCTCCCTCCCCCGGTGGGGGAAGGAGCAGGAGACTCAGCGCACGGGCTGGGCTTCCGGAAACTTCCAGGAACCGTTCAGGACCTCGGGGCGCGGACGATAGAACCGCACCAGGTAGTTCCAGCCGGCAGCGATCGGCAGGCAGTTGGCCACCTGACCCTCGCAGCCGCCGAACTGCGCGACGATGGCACCATCCTTCTCGCGTTTCGCCGTGAAATTGTTGAGCGAGTAGCTGCCCTGCGGATTGGGGTCGAAATAGCCCTCGGCGTTGTAGACGGTGATCGACCAGAAGGCATCGACCGGAACATCCTTGACCACCAGCCGGTGCACGGTACTGCCGTCGTTCCGGCGCGGCGTGACGTTGAGATAGCTGGCGTCCTTCTCGGGATTGCCGCCCCAGGCGATCGCCGTTCCGATCAGGTGATGGATCGGATCGACCTGGCCCTTGGCGCCGAACATGCCCTTGGCGTCCGGCACGGTGGCGCCCAGCACCTTGAGCGCGTCGCGCACCTTGTTCAGACCCGCTGTGTCCCAACGCGGCAACTCGAGACGCCCGGGGTTGGCCTGCTCGACCTGGATTGCGTCCTGCAGCCTGTGAGCCTGTTCCAGATCCTTGGCGTCGTTCGGATCGACCAGCGTGCGCACCCCGACCAGCAGATAGCGGGTGCCGACCTTGTCGCGCGTGAAGACGTAGCGGCCGGCGTCGTAGACCACCGCGTGCACATAGTGGTCCTGGTCGATCGCCTGCAGCGACCGGAAGCGCGGACCGGCGTCGGGCAGCGTGATCGTCACCGGCCCGGCGTCGAGGTCGAAGACGGCGCTCGAGTACAAGGTGTCGCGGTTGGGCCGGATCACGCGCCTCTCAAGGCCGCGCAGCAGCCGGTCGTGACCGAACTTGCCCAGGGCACCGCCTTTGGCGACCAGTGCCATGTAGCGGTCGGTTTCGGCGCGACTGAAGTTGTCGGCCGTGACCGGGACGGCGTCCGGCACGCCCTCACCCGGCCTCTGCGCCGAGTCCTGTGCCTGGGCCCCGGCCGGCAGAAAAGCGGCGGCGGCGCAGGTCGAGGCCAGCACGAAGGCCTGGGCGCAAGCCGCCAGCACCCGATTCGCCCGCAGGTTCATCCTGTTGTTCATCATTTCACCCGGTCCTTCGCGACGCGTCCGTTCCTTCATAAGCTCGATCAGCGATCGAAGACGACTTTCGCGCCGGCCGCGGCCCACTGCGCTACCTTGCTCACGTACCGCTCCTCGATGGCGTTGCGCCTGATCTTCATGGTCGGCGTCAGGAAACCGTTGTCGGCGGACCAGAGCTCGTTCACGACCACCAGGTAGTCGAGCTTTTCATGCTTCTCCAGCGCGGCATTCACGTGCTCCAGCATGGTCTCGAGCTCGGCAGTCAGCGTCAGCTTGCCTTGCAGGTCCAGCAGCTGCTTTCTGCCGTCGACCGACAGCATCGCCAGCGCGAAGGGCTGGTCCTGCGCCGCGCCAGCGACGCACACTGCTTCGACCATGGGGTGCGTGAGCTGGTTTTCGATCGGCGCCGGCGCGATGTACTTGCCCTTGCTGGTCTTGAAGATGTCCTTCACGCGCCCGGTGATCTTCAGGCGGCCGATCTCGTCCACCTCGCCGCGGTCGCCGGTGCGAAAGAAGCCGTCCGCCGTCATGCATTGCGCGGTGAGCTCGGGCTGCTTGTAGTAGCCCATCATGCCCGTGATCGACTTGATCAGGATCTCGCCGTTGTCGTCGATGCGCCGCTCCACGCCGGGCAGGGTCTGACCGGAATAGCCCATGCGCACCAGGCCCGGCCGGCTGTAGTGCGACCAGCAGAAGTCTTCGCTCATGCCGTAGACGTCCAGCAATTCCAGTCCCAGCGATCGGTACCACCCGGTGATCTCGGGCGCCAGCGGGGCCGAGCCCGTGAAGGCAATCCTGACGGCATCGAGCCCGAGCAGCCTGAGGATCTTCTTCCTGAACAGCCCTGACACGATCGGCAGCGCGAACAGCAGCTTCTGCTTGCGCAGCGGCAGCCTCGCGCACACCGCGCCGTAGAACTTGGTCCACAGCCGCGGCATGGAAATGAACAGCGTCGGCCGGGCCCGCTGCAGGTCCTGCGCGAAGGTCTCCAGGCTGTCCGAGAAGTACACGTGCACGCCGTGGCACAGCGAATTCGCTTCAACGAAGGCGCGCTCAGCCGCGTGGGCGAGCGGCAGGTAGGACAGCATGCGGTCCCGGGGGGTCATGCGGCAGAATTCGCCCGCGCCCAGCGCATAGGCCATCATCCCGCCGAAGCTGTGCATGACGCCCTTGGGCGCGCCCGTGGTCCCGGACGTGTAGATGATGGTCGCCAGGTCGCCCGGTTCGGGCTGGTGAATGTCCTGGATCGGCTCGGAGCGCGCGGTGATCTCGTCCCACTGCGGCACATCGCGCGCACCAGAAACTGGCGACATCGGCAGACCGACCAGCGGCATGCCTTCCGGGATCGCCATGCGGATCTCGTTCCAGCCGTCGGTCTTGCCGTCGAGCTTGCCCACGAACAGCAGCCTGGGTTCGCAGTGCTCGAAGATGTATCGGGCCATCTGCGTGCCCATGGTGGAATACAGCGGCACGGACACGTGCCCGGCCATCCAGATCGCCAGGTCGGCCATGATCCAGTGGGCGCTGTTCTTGCCCACGATAGCGATGGCGCTTGCGGGCGGCAGTTGGAGGGATCGCAGGTAGGCGGCCATGCGCCGGGCCTGGTTTCCGACCTCCCGCCAGCTGTAGTCGACGACCGATCCATCGGGATACGGCTGCGTGAAGTAGATGGCTTCGGGCTGGGTACCCTCCAGGTGCACGAAGCGGTGCAGCAGGGTCGGCTTGTCGCCGTCTTGCATGTATGTCTCCTTGTCTTGGTTTCGAACCGGCGGCCGGCGGCCTGCTCGCGCCGAATCAGCAGTCCCGGCAGCGCGCCGGGTTGAATGCGATGCGGGACAGTCAGCGCCCTTGCAACCATTCGTCCAGCACCGCCTGCTGGTGCTGGCCCCGGCCCGGCACGCTGCCGGCCTGCGCCGGCGTGCGGGAAAAGCGCGGTGCCGGATTGGCCTGCAGCACGCCGTCGATGCGGCTGTACACGCCGCGCGCGGCCATGTGCGGATGATCGGCCGCCTCGTCCGGGTCGAGCACCGGCGCGAAGCAGGCATCCGAGCCTTCCAGCAGCGCGCACCACTCGTCGCGCGTGCGCGTCGCGAAGATCTCGGTGAACTGCTTGTGCAGTAGCGGCCAGGCCTGGGCATCACGCGGGTTCGCGAACAGGGGGTCGCCTGCCAGCCCCATCTTTTCGATCAGCAGGCGGTAGAACCGCGGCTCGAGCGCGCCCACGCTCACGAACTTGCCGTCCGCGCAGCGGTAGGTGCGGTACCAGTGCGGGCCATCGAGCAGGCTGCGGCCGCGTTCGTTGGCGAACGCGCCCGCCGCTTTCAGGCCCAGCACCAGGTTCATCATGTTGGCGCTGCCGTCCACGATGGCCGCGTCGATCACCTGGCCTTCGCCGGTGGCGCGCGCGCTCATGATCGCCGCGAGCAGGCCCAGCGCCAGGTACAGCGCCCCGCCGCCGACGTCGCCCAGCAGGCTGGGCGGGGTGATCGGCGGCTGCCCCGGCTCGCTCGCGTACCACAGCGCGCCCGACAAGGCGATGTAGTTGAGGTCGTGGCCGGCCGCCGGAGCGAGGGGGCCGGTCTGCCCCCAGCCCGTCATGCGGCCATACACCAGGCGCGGATTGCGCGCCAGGCATACCTCGGGCCCGATTCCCAGTCGCTCCATGACCCCCGGACGCATGCCCTCGATCATGGCGTCGCAGTTCTCAACCAGCTTCAGCAGCGTCTCCACGCCCTCCGCCGTCTTGAGGTCCAGCATGATGGAGCGCTTGCCGCGGTTCGTGACCGCGAACTTGCCCACGTCGATGTCTTCCGGGCCCAGCTGCATTCGGTCGACCACGACCACGTCGGCGCCCATGTCTGCGAGCAGCATGCCGCAGAAGGGCCCCGGACCGATGCCGTAGATCTCCAGGATGCGCAGTCCCGCGAGCGGGCCGGTTGCAGGTTTTGTCATTCCTTCTT
Organism: Ramlibacter tataouinensis; assembly: GCF_001580455.1. Taxonomy (NCBI): domain Bacteria; kingdom Pseudomonadati; phylum Pseudomonadota; class Betaproteobacteria; order Burkholderiales; family Comamonadaceae; genus Ramlibacter; species Ramlibacter tataouinensis. The sequence continues at coordinate 3,569,899 of NZ_CP010951.1, read as the reverse complement.
CACTTCCGCACGGTGGCAGCCAGGGCAGCCGCATTCGCCGCTTCATGGCGCTCGCTGGAACCCAGCAAAAGGTCCGCCACCACCGCATGCTTGAAGTAGTGCCCCACCAGGTATTCCTCGGTCATGCCGATGCCGCCGTGCAGCTGGATCGCCTGGCCGCAAACGATCTTCGCGGCGCGGCCGATCAACGCCTTGGCGGCCGACAGCGTCTTCTGCCGTGTGGGCGCTTCGTCGTTCACCACCGATGCCAGTGCCGCATGCAGCATCGAGCGCGCCACTTCCATCTCGGCGGCCATGTCGGCCAGCCGATGCTGGAGCGCCTGGAAGGTGCCGATGGGCACGCCGAACTGCTTGCGGGTCTTGAGGTAGTCAGCCGTCACTTCGATCGCCTTCTCCATCGCGCCAACCAGCTCTGCGCACAGCGCCACGGTGCCGTGGGCCAGGCCGGCCTGCAGCGCCGGCAGCCCCGCGCCCGGCTCGCCCAGCAGTGCATCGGCGCCGACGTGAACGCCGTCAAACACCAGCTCCTGAGCCTGGCTGCCGTCATGCAGCGGCAGTTCCTGGCGGTCCAGGCCGGGCGCCTTCCCCTCGACCAGGAACAGCGTGATGCCCTCGGTCCCCGGCACCTGCGCCGACACGATGAAAGCATCGGCGCCACTCGCCCCGAGCACCAGCGACTTGACGCCGTGAAGCGCGTAGCCGCCCTCCCGGCGCTCAGCCCGCAGCATGACCGGCAGGGCCATGCCCCGCGAGGCGGGTTCGCTGTAGGCCAGCGCGATGCGGCGCGAGCCGTCGGCCAGCGACGCCAACCAACGGTCCTTCTGCGCCGCCGTGCCGCCGGCCACCAGGACCTGCGCGGCGAGCACCGCGCAGCCGATGAACGGCTCGATCACCAGGCCGCGTCCGAACTCGTGGGCAATGAGGGCAGTGTCGACCAGCGAGCCGCCCAGGCCGCCGAACTCTTCGGGCAGCGCGGCAGCCAGCCAGCCGTTGTCGGCGAAGGTGCGCCAGTGCCCGGCACTGCCGCCCTGCCCTTGCTTGACCAGCGCGGCGCGTGCCTCGAAGCCAAATGCCTTGTCGATGAAGCGGCGCACGCTGTCCTGGAGCAGCTGCTGTTCCGAACTCAGAAAGAAGTCCATACCTAAATTGCGTGGGTCAAAGCTGGAACAGCAGCTTGGCGATGATGCCGCGCTGCACTTCGCTGGTGCCGCCGTAGATGGTCGAAGCGCGACGGAAGAACATGTCGTTGGCCAAACCCCGGGCGGCATCCTGGCCCGGGAAGCGGGCGTTGGACTCCAGTTCGGGGTGCGGGTAAGCCACCGCGCCGTAGTCGCCCAGCGCTTCCACATGCGCCTCGGTCAGCCGTTGCTGCAGTTCGGTGCCGCGGATCTTCAGCATGGAACCCAGCGTGAGGGCCGCCGGGTCGTGCGCCTGTTCCAGCGCCGTCACACGTTGCACCATCATCGCTATCGCCTGCAATTCAGCTTCCAGGCGCGCCAGCTTCAGCGCAAACTCGGGCCGCTCGCGCAAGTGCTGGGCATCGGCCAGCCGGTGCAACTCGGACATGTAGCGCTTGAGCGAAGGCAGCTCGGCGGCGCTGGCGTGCTCGTTGTTCAGCAGGAATTTGGTGATGCTCCAGCCGCCGCCTTCCTCGCCGACGCGCTGGGCCACAGGGACGCGCACGCTGTCGAAGAAGGTCTCGTTCAGGTGATGGAAGTCGTCGATGCTGCGGATCGGACGCACCGTGATGCCGGGCGTCTTCATGTCCACCAGCAGGAAGCTGATGCCGGACTGCTTCTTGACGTTCGCGTCGGTGCGCACCAGCAAGAAGATCCAGTCGGACTCGTGCGCGTAGCTGGTCCAGATCTTCTGGCCGTTGACCACATAGTGGTCGCCACCGATCTCCGCGCGCGTGCGCAGCGAGGCCAGGTCGGATCCCGAGCCCGGCTCCGAGAAGCCCTGACACCACAGGCGCTCGCCACGCAGCGAAGGCAGCACGTGTGCGGCGCGCTGCTCCGGTGTCCCGAACTGGTTGAGCACCGGGCCGAGCAGCTTGTGCAGGAAACCGTCCACGGTCGGCGTGCCGGCCGCGGCGCATTCCTCGTCGAACACCAGCATCTGCGAAAGCGACCAGCCGGCGCCGCCGTGTTCCTTCGCCCAGTAGGGCGCGCCCCAGCCGCGCGCGTGCAGGGTCTGTTGCCAGAGCCTCACCTCGGCCGGTTTGGAGCGCGTGCTGCGCGGCTGGTTGCGCAGCTCGGCCGGCAGTCCCTCGAGGAACTCCCGCACTTCGCGGCGGAATGCATCCAGGCTGGGATCGGGTCGAAAGTCCATCGCGGTCCCTGGATCAGTTGCGGTACATGGTCACGACGGCCGCGCCGCCAATGCCCACGTTGTGCTGCACGGCAACCCGCGCGCCTTCGACCTGGCGCTTGTCGGCCTGGCCGCGCAGCTGCTGGACCAGCTCGGTGCATTGCGCCAGGCCGGTGGCGCCGATCGGGTGGCCCTTGGACAGCAATCCGCCCGAGGGATTGACCACATAGCGGCCGCCATAGGTGTTGTCGCCGTCATCGACGAACTTCTGCGCGCCGCCTTCCGGGCACAGGCTCAGCGCTTCGTAGGTGAGCAGCTCGTTGTGCGCGAAGCAGTCGTGCAGTTCCACCACGTCCACGTCCTCGGCGCCGATCCCGGCGGCTTCATAGACCTTGTTCGCCGCGGCGCGTGACATGCCGAAGCCGGCCAGGTGGCGCATGTCGCCCGACCCGAAGGTCTCAGGGCCGTCGGTCGTGATCGCCTGCGCCGCAATCCACACCCGCGTGTCCAGTCCGTGCTTCTTCGCATAGTCCTCGCTGCACAGCACAACGGCCGCCGCGCCGCAGGTGGGCGGACAGGCCATCAACCGCGTCATGACGCCCGGCCACATCACCGGGTCGGCCATCACCTCCTCGGTGGTCACCACCTTGCGGAACACCGACATCGGGTTGTTGGCGGCATGCCGGCTGGCCTTGGCGCGGATCTTGGCGAAGGTTTCCATCGGCGTGCCGAAGCGCCGCATGTGCTCCAGGCCGCCGCCGCCGAAGATGCGCAGTGCGGGCGGAATGTCCGACAGGCCGAGCAATCGGTCGCATTCCTCCATGAAGCGTCCCGTCGCGTCCGGCCGGTCCGGGAAGTTGGTCCCGAGCGCGCCCGGATTCATCTGCTCGAAGCCCAGGGCCAGCACGATATCGGCCTCGCCGCTCGCGATCGCCCGGCGCGCCAGGTAGATCGCGCTGGAGCCGCTCGAGCAGTTGTTGTTGACGTTGAAGATCGGAATCCCCGTCACGCCCACGTCGTACAGCGCGCGTTGGCCGCTGCACGAATCGCCGTAGATGAACGATGCGTAAGCCTGCTGGATCGACTCGTAGCCCACGCGGGCATCGGCCAGCGCCAGGCGCGCGGCCTGCGCGCCCATCACCGGATAGGTTTCGCTCTGGCCCGGCTTCTTGAACGGGATCATGCCGACGCCGGCCACAACCACTTTGCTTGTCATCAATCTCTCCTTGATTCTTCAGAACACTACGCGCGAGCCGCCCCGGTGAACAGGGGCGCTTCGCGGGAACGGAAGCGTCGAACCGCCTCCGCGTGATAGTCGCTGGCGCCGCACATCGATTGCACGGCGGCCTCCAGCTGGGTCAGTGCATGCCGGTCGGTTTCGAATGCCCGGTTGAGGATGCTCTTGGCCAGCCCCAGCGCCTGCGTGGGCGCCTGGTCGAAGCGCGCGGCGTATTCGAGCGCCGTCTCCCGCAGGCGCTCGGCGGGGACCACTGCCTGCACCAGGCCCATGGCCAGCGCCTCATCGGCGTCGATCTGGCGAGCCGAGAACACGATCTCCTTGGCCCGCGCCAGCCCGACCAGGCGCGGCAGCAGGTAGAGCAGCGACAGGTCCGGGATCAGGCCGATCCGGGCGAAGCTGGCCACCAGCCGCGCCCGTGGCGTGGCGATCACGAAATCGGCGGCCAGGGCGACGGACATCCCGGCGCCGGCCGCGAAACCGTCGACCGCGGCGATCACCGGCTTCTCGAAATCCATGAGCTCGGAGAACCAGCGGTGGAAGCCCAGCACCACGTTGCGCCCGGCGAATGCCTTCTCGCCCGGCGCCTGATCGTCTTTCAGGTCGGCTCCGCTGCAGAAGTCACCGCCGGCGCCCGTCAGCACCAGCGACCGCACTTCGGCATCGTCGCGCGCAGCCTGCAGGGCCGCAAGCAGCTCCCGCCCCAAGGCCGCATCCAATGCGTTCTTGTGCCGGGGCCGGTTCAGCGTGATGAGCGCTGTCTTGCCGGCCTTCTGGTACAGGAGGGCGTCCTCAGCCACGGGCTCACACGAAGGCGGCAATGCCGGTCAGGCCGCGCGAGATCACCAGCTTCTGGATCTCCGAGGTGCCGTCAGGAATCGGAATCACGATAGCTTCGCGCGCCAGCCGCTCGACATCGAACTCCTTGGTCAGCCCGTTGCCGCCGTGCAGCTGGACCGCGTCGCGGCAGACCTTGACCGCGGCCTCGGTCGCGAACAGCTTGGCCATGGACGACTGGATATCGCAGCGGATGCCGGCATCCATCATCGAGAACGCGCGATAGCATAGCAACCGGGCGGCATCGAGCGCAGTACCCATCTCGGCGATCTTGGCCGCGACCAGCTGGTGCGCGGCGATCGGCTTGCCGAACTGCTTGCGCTCCCGGGAGTAGGCGACCGATGCTTCCAGCGCGGCGCGCATCAGGCCAACCGACAGCATGCCCACGTTGGCGCGCGCCTTCTCGAACACCTTCATGGTGTTCTTGAGCGCATTGCCCTCCTCCCAGATGATGTTGGTGACGGGCACGCGCGTGTCGCTGAAGAACACCTGCGCGGTGGACTGGCCGTTGAGCGCGATCTTGTCGATATTGCGCGACTCGAAACCGTGCTCCTTCCGGTCGACCAGGATGTGTGACAGTTCCTTGGGGCCGGTCTTGGCCGTGACGAACACGAAATCGGCGTAGTGCCCGTTGGAAATCCAGGTCTTCTCGCCGTTGATGATGAAATGGTCGCCGTCCCGGCGCGCGGCGACCTTGATGTCGGCGACATTCGATCCGACGTCGGGTTCGCTGATGCAGAAGCCCGCGAAAGCCCGGCCGGCGACCATGTCGGGCAGATAGCGGTCGCGCAGGTGCCACTGCGACTCGGGCAGTTCCGACAGCGTCAGTGCCATGCCCTTGTTGATCATCACGCACAGGCCGATGTCCACGGACACGGCGCACAGTTCCTCGAACAGCATCGCCTCGGTGACCATCGACAGGCCCATGCCGCCGTGCTCCACGGCAACGGTCGCGCCCGGCAGGCCGAATTCGGCGGTCGCCTGCAGGATCTCGCGCATCTTTTCCTTGGGAATGTGGCGGTCGCGGTACTCCCTGGCGATCGGGCGGATCTCCGATTGCAGGAACTTGCGGAAGCTTTCGACCGCGAGGCGCTGGTCTTCGGTGGGTTGCTGAACGATCATGTTGTCTCTTTCCTCTGGTCAATCTGCCGGGCTTCGCCTGTGCGGTCCGGCTTGACTCAACCCTGTCAGGTTACGCAGCGCACCCAACGCAATCCCCCCGTTTTTGGAGGGGGAGCGCGGCACGGGTAAGCAGGACGTTCGTCATCCCCAGCCGGATGAAACGGTTCATTGCACTTTCAGCACCGGCGGTGGGAAATAGCGCCCTTCCTGCACCTCCTGGATTGGCCCGTACATGCGGTAGGTGAGATTGAACCTGGCGCCGGCAGGCGTCGGCAACCAGTTCGACTCGGGATAGCCGTCGGGCTTGCGCGAGGCAAATACCAGCGTCAGCGAGCCGTCGTCGTTGTACTTCAGCGGCGACTGCTGGTTGAGCAGGTAGCGCCCCAAGGGGTTGGGAATGACCAGGTACTGCTGCGCATCGACCGCCGTGACGGACCAGAAATAGCGCACCCGGTCCCCCGGAAGCCTGTCCTTCGCGTAGGTCTGCGTGTAGACCGCATCGCCATCCAGCCCGCGGGCCACGAAGGCGGAGTACTCACCGGCATTGTTGGCCCAGATGCCGCTCACATTGGTCGCCGTGCGCAGCCGGTAGTTGCTGCCGTAGTTGCCGACGGTGGGACCGAACCAGCCGTCGCGCATGGTCCCCAGGGCCACGCGCTGCTTCTGGAAAGCAGGCACGGCCTGATCCCGGATCACCTTCTCGACGCGTGCACGGCCTTCGGCACCGGAGCGCACCAGCGCCTCCACGCGCGGCACCAGCGCCTGCAGCGGCTCCATGCCCGGATTGATGTCCGCTTCGCTCGCCAGCACCGCCGATGCGTTGTCGAAAGCTTCGGCACCCAGGAAAGGCCCGCCGGAGAACTGCAGCGCCGGCGGCGGATCGATCTTGGGCTCACCCAGCGGCGTCAGCTTCATCAGGTGCTGCAGGCGCGTCGCCTCCTTCGGGTCCTTGCCGAGCTCCACCCTTGCCAGCACGAAAGCGGTCTTGCTGGGCAGGTCGATGCGCAAGGCACCGGCCGGAACCTTGGCCTGCGCACCCTTCAGGCACAGCGCGTACTGACCAGAAGGATGCTGGGGGAAGGTACGCTCATTGATGTTGAGCGCCGTCTCGCCCCAGCCGTTCAGCATGTGCCAGGTGTAGTAGCGCCCGGTGATCGGCGGGATTTCGAGGCCGACGCAAGTCCTCTCGTCCACCGCCACCCAGGCTTCGCTGTACACCACGTCCAGGCTGGGATTGACCCAGAGGACACCGCCCGGCTCGCGGTGGTACAGCTTGTTCCATTGGCGGCTCTCCCGCTCGAAGTCCTGCTTTTGCTGACGCAGCACCAGCAGGCGCCCGAGAAGGTAGACATAGGCGTCCGACACCTCCTGGTCCGACACGGGAGTCTGGGCCTGCGCTGGGATTTGGACGCAGGCGGCGGCGGCCAGCGATGCCGCCAGCAATTTCACGAGTCTCATCATTCGTTCCTTCAGGCCATGGCCACTTCACGCTGGCGTTCGCGATGCGCGACGGCCACCCTGGGCAACAGGAAGTGCGACAGCGCCGGAATCAGCACCAGCGCGCCGAGCATGTTCCAGACGAACATGAAGGTCAGCAGGATCCCCATGTCGGCCTGGAACTTGATCGGCGAGGCGGCCCAGGTGATCACACCGGCAGCCAGCGTCACGCCCACCAGCGCCACCACCTTGCCGGTGAAGCGCAGCGCGTGGCGGTAGGCGCTGGCCAGCGATGCCCCGGCGCGCTGCTGCGCCAGCTGGATGCTCAGCAGGTACAAGGCGTAGTCCACGCCGATGCCCACGCCCAGCGCGATCACCGGCAGCGTCGCCACCTTCACCCCCATGCCCAGCGCCACCATCAGCGCCTCGCATAGGATCGAGGTGATGGCCAGCGGCACCACCGCCACGATCACCGCGCGCCAGCTGCGGAAGGTGATGAGGCACAGCACGATCACCGCCGCGTACACGTACAGCAGCATGGTGACGTTGGCCTGCTTGACCACGATGTTGGTGGCCGCCTCGATGCCGGCGCTGCCGGCGGCCAGCAGGAACTGGCGCTCCGGCGTGCTGTGCGCGCCGGCGAATTCGTCGGCGGCCTTGACCACGCGCTCCAGCGTCTCGGCCTTGTGGTCGGCCAGGTAGGCGATCACCGGCATCACCGAACACTCCCGGTTGAACAGGTCGGGGTTGCTGGTGACGGCCGTGCGCGCGCCGTAGTTCAGCACGTCCTGGTTGGGCGAGATGGTCAGCCACTTGGGGCTGCCCTCGTAGGAGCCGGCGGTGATCTTGCGCACCGCATCGGCCAGCGAGACGGTGGTCTGCACGCCCGGCACCTGCTGCAGCGCCCAGCCCAGGCGGTCGGCTTCGACCAGCGTCGGGTACTCCAGGCAGCCCTCGGCCTTGGTCTTGACGATCACCGCGAACTGGTCACTCGAGAGCGAGTAGTTGCCGGTGATGTAGGCGTTGTCGCGGTTGTAGCGCGAGGTGGGCCGCAGCTCGGACGCGCCGGGGTCGAGGTCACCGATCTTCAGTTTGGTGCTGACCGCAAAGCCGGCTGCGGCCACTATGGCAGAGACGGCCAGTGCTCCCAACGCCCAGCGCCGCTCGGTGAAGCGCTCCAGCAGTGTCCATGTGCCGCCGGCCTGTTGCTGTTCGGCGCGCAGACTGCGTGCCGCCGCGGTGGGGCTGACCCCTGTGTAGGAGAGCATCACGGGCAGCAGCACCAGGTTGGTGAACACCAGCAGCGCCACGCCGAGGCTGGCGGTGATGGCCAGGTCCTGGATCACCGGGATGTCGATCAGCATCAAGACGGCAAAGCCCACCGCATCGGCGGCCAGCGCCGTCAGGCCCGCGAGGAACAGGCGGCGGAAGGTGTAGCGCGCCGCCGCCAGCCGGTGGGTGCCGCGCCCCACGTCCTGCATGATGCCGTTCATCTTCTGCGCGCCGTGCGACACGCCGATGGCGAACACCAGGAACGGGACCAGTATCGAGTACGGGTCGAGCTGGTAGCCCAAGAGCGTGACCAGCCCGAGCTGCCACAGCACCGCCACCAGCGAGCAGGCCAGCACCAGGGCCGTCGAGCGCACGCAACGCGTCCAGGCGTACAGGATGGCCGCGGCAATCAGGGCGGCCACCGCGAAGTACAGCACCATCTGCGCCAGCCCATCGAGCAGGTCGCCCACCACCTTGGCAAAGCCGACGATGCGGATGTTGACGTCGGCGCCGCCGGCCTTGGCGTGCTTGGCGCGAATCTCTTCCAGCCGCTTGGAGAGTTCCCAGTAGTCCAGGGGCTTGCCGCTGGCATCCTTGTCCAGCAGCGGCACGATGATCATGCTGGACTTGTAGTCGTTGCCCACCAGGCTGCCCAGGATCTGGGCGCGCGCGATGTTCTGTCGCAGCTGGTCGATCTGCCGCGGCGAGCCGGAGTAGTTGTCCGGCATGACGGGGCCGCCGGTGAAACCTTCTTCGGTCACTTCGTTCCAGCGCACCACCGGCATCCACAGCGACTTGACGTTGGCGCGGTCCACGCCGGGCGTCAGGAACAGCTCGTCGTTGATCTGCCGCAGGGCCTTCAGGTAGGCCGGCTCGAAGATGTCGCCGGCCTTGTTCTCCACCACCACCCGCACCGAGTTGCCCAGGCCCTTGAGCTCGTTGCGGTTGTCGAGGAAGTTCTTGATGTAGGGCTGGTGCTGCGGGATGGTCTTCTCGAACGCGGCGTTCAGCGTCAGGCGCGTGGCCTGCCAGCCGAGCACGAGCGTGGCCAGCACGCAGGCCAGGACCACGAACAGGCGGTGGTTGAACACCAGCCGCTCCAGCCAGTTGCCCGAGGCGCGATCGAAGTCCTTCAACTCGCGGACCACGGGCATGTCGTCGATGATGTGGGTCGTCGTCACCATGTCACTTCACTTCACTTCAGTTCTTCGAGGCGCACGCCGCCGAGGCCGGCCATGGCCACATGGCCCTTGCCGGCATCGGCCAGAGCGAATACGGGCGCGGGGTTGAGCAGGGGGATGCGGCGGAAGGTGGCACCGTCGTCCGGACTGAGCAGCACCTGGCCGGCCTGGCTGACCAGCACCACCGAGCCGTCGGCGCGCGCGACGCCACCGCTGATGCCCGCCGCTACGCCGGTCTCGACCTTGCTCCAGCTGGCGCCGCCGTCTGTGGTGCGCCAGGCGTTGCCGCGCAGGCCGAACACGACAGCCATGTTGGCGTTGCCGGTCACGCCGAACAGCGTGCCCTGGTAAGGCAGCGCCACGCGGACAAACCTCTGGCGTTCGCGATCGAGCTTGAGCACCAGGCCCTGCTCGCCGACCATGAACAGCGTGCCACCGGCCGGCCGGATGGCGTACAGGTGCATCGCCTTGGGGTTGTCGACGCGGTCCAGCCACGGCGTCCAGTTCTTGCCCCCGTCTTCGGTGCGCAGGATCAGGTTGAAGGCGCCGATGGCAAAGCCTTGCTTCTCGTTCTCGAACCACACGTCCAGCAGGGGCTGGTCGGGGTTGGCCGGCTGGCCGGTGTGCTTGGCCAACAGATCGGCGATGCGTTTGCCGTCGAGCTGCCTTTGCCAGCTGGCGCCGCCGTCGCCGGTGTGCAGCACACTGCCTTCGTGGCCCACGGCCCACCCGAGCTTCGGTGTGGGGAAGGACAAGGCCGTCAGGTCCGCGCTCAGGGGCACCTCGGCCTGCGCCCAGGTCTTGCCGTCATCGGAGTGCAGGATGTGCCCGCGCTGGCCAGCCACCACCAGGCGCGGGCCGGCCATGGCAACGGCATTCAGCGGTGCCCGGATGGCCAGCTCGCTCTTGGTGGCCGGCAGTGCCAGGGGAGATTGGAACACGGGCTCGGCAAGGGCCGAACCCGCGAGCGTCGCGGTCCAGAGGGCGATCTGGACCAAGGTCAGTTTGTTGCGCACGTGCTTGCTTTCGCGAACGTCGATCTGGAAATGCAAGCGCCGCGGCCCAAGCGTGTTGCGCTCTGGCCGCGGCGCTGTCAGCGGTTGCTGCCTGGTATCAGCGGACGCCTTGCCCCGCCAATGCGTCGGCCGTCCACGACGTATCCGGCGTGAGCTGCTCCATCACCTTCACGCCGCCGGCGCCCGGCCAGATGTTGGCGTAGTAGGTGCCGGCAATCAGGTCGTAGTGACTGGCCGTGGCATTGATGGTTCCCGCGTCATACAGGGGCGCCAGGTAGTTGAAGCCCGCGCGCCACAGTTGGCCGCGGCCGTCGTACTGGTCGCTGGCGACCACGTGCCAGCTGTCCTCGTCGATGTAGAAGGTGCGGCGCGAATAGACGTGGCGCTGGCCTTCCTTCAGCTTCGCATCGACCACCCACACCCGGTGCAGTTCCCAGCGAACCACCGAGGGGTTGATGAACTTGGCCGTGAACACGTCTTCCGGCTTGTCGTTGAACGTGAAGCGGTAGGTGTTGTAGGGAACGTAGACCTCCTTCTTGCCCACCAGCTTGAACTCGAAGCGGTCCAGCTTGCCGTTGAACATGCTGGTGTCGTCATAGGTGGACATGCCCGAGGTGCTGGGATTGGGCGTGTCGTAGGCCAGGTCGGGTGCCAGGCGCACGCGGCGCTGCCCCGGCAGGTACGACCAGGCGCGCCGGCCGTTCTCCGAGTAGTTCATCGGGTCCACCACCATGGCGGCCTCGCCGGCACGGCGCGCCGGACCGGTGTAGTTGGCACGCACACGGCTCAACCAGACCGGCTCGTCCGCCTTCGTGTCGCCGTAGTAGACGCTCTCGGTCAGGTAGCTGCCCTGGGTCGAAATCACCAGCTTGCCGGCGGCATCGACGTTGTAGGCCGTGTACTTCGGAATGACGTTCGAGATGCCCTGGTAGCGCGCCAGGTAGTTGAGCATGACCTCGTTGCCGCTCTTGGGGATCGGGAACGGAATGCCGGCGCGCGCACCGCGCATGCTCAGGCCGTCATCGGACAGCTTCGCGCGCGTGGCGTTCTTCACCGTGTTGTCGAGGACGAACTTCGGAACGGACACGGTGCGCTGCGTGCGGTATACGTCCATGCGCCAGTCCGGGCGGGCCTTCATCAGGGCCTTGGCGCCTTCGGTCATCTTGTCGCCGTAGCGGTCGACGTTCTTCGCGTCGATCGAAAACTGCGGCTTCTCACTGGCGAAGGGGTCGGGCCGGACGGCACTGCCCTTCTGGAAGCCGGCCGGCGCCGTGGTGAGGCCGCCGGTGTACTCGGGGATCGTGCCGTCCTTGTTGCCGGCCTTCTCCGCGCCGATCGCGGTGAGCGTGGTGCCCAGCTGCTTGGCTTCATCGGCCGTCACCGCCGCGTGCAGGGCGGTGAGGTGCGCGGCAAACAGGCCCGCGCCAATCATTGCCGTTGCGAGTTTTTTCATTTCTGGAACTCTCTTAGAAAGTGGTCTTGAACGTGAAGTAGAGGGCGCCGCGGTCCTTGAGCAGCGGCGTCAGGCCGTTGGCGCCCGCGACCGCCGTCGCCGGCGCCGGCACCACGCCGTTGGCCGCCGCGATCAGCGTGCCGAAGAAGTCGACGTACTTCAGGTCGAATCGGTACTTGCTGTACAGGTCCAGCGCCAGTCCGACCGAATAGCTGCCGGCGTCCTCGTTGCCGCCCAGCAGTACCGCGGAGTTGCCCTTGAGACCCACCGAGTAGCTGAGAGGCATGGACAGGTCGGCGCCCGGGAACACCTGGTACCAGGTGGGCGTGAAGTTGACGGCAATGCCGTAGAAGTCCTTGGTGACGGCGTCCAGCGCCGTGTTGCCGGCGCGGCCCTTGAACTTGTTGAGCGGGTCGCTGGTGACCTTGTCCCAGCGGTTCCAGGCGAACTCGGCCGACCAGGATGCGCTGCTCCACAGCGGGGTGGCAGGCGCCGTGCCGATGGCGTTGACCACGGCGTGCCAGGTGTTGCCGCGCGGCCCCACCAGTTCGCCGGGGGCGATCACGCGGGTGGCCGGCACGGCCAACGAGTCGGTGGCCAGCGACATGTTCTTGCGGTAGTTCAGGTCCGCACCGATGCTCACGCCGGCGATCTGCTTGCTCAGGCTCAGGCCGTAGAGGTCGATGTCGCTGCCGTAGGTGAACCTGTAGTTGGCCGGCAGCGCGCCGTTGAGGCCGATGACCGATTGCGGCAGCTTGTCGGTGAAGTTCCGGTAATAGAAGCCCATCGTGCCGTCCAGCCACTGCGGGCTCCAGCGCGCAGCGACGCCCCAATCGCCACGGTCCTTGGGCTTGACGTCCGCGGCGCGCGGCACGGTCAGCACGGCACCATTGGGCAGCGGCTGCAGGACGGCTTCACCGCCCAGGAAGTACTGGTCGGCCGGGCCGAGGTAGGTGCCACCTTCCATGATGCGGGTGGAGGCCCACTGCAGGTAGTACTGGGCCGCCAGCGACAGTTCCGGAGTGGCCTGCATCTGCGCCGACAACTGCGCGAGCGGCATGAACAGTTCTTTGGCTTCGGTGCCGGGCGTGGAGGCGGACTTGCCGTAGTCCAGCGGCGCCTGGCCGTAGGTGACGCCGTGGATGGCCCCGCCCAACAACAGGCCTTCGCCCCAGTTCACGGTGTGGCGTCCTGCACGCACCGTCAGCGGCATATTGGCGACGTCGAAGTTGCCGAAGACGAAGGCATCTAGCAACTCACCCGACAGGCCGTGGTAGTAACGGTCGGCATACGGGCTCAGGCCGAAGGCCTTCTGGCCGTTGACGATGTGGTTGGAGGTGGCGAGACTGGTGTTGTCGAAGCCGCCGGCGTAGGCCTGGTCGTACCACCCGGCTCCCGACACGCGCGCGCCGAACTTCTTCTGGTAGACCACGTCGAACTCGCTGAGCAAGTCCAGCCGGTTGGTCACGATGCTGTGGCGTTTGAAGTTGCGGTCGCCGTCATCGAGGTTGATGTTGCCGATGATGGCCGGGTTCTGCCCCTCGACGCGGTAGCCGAGGTTGTACCGGACGGTGTTGTCCCACCGCACCGTCACGTCCTCGTTGCCGGTGTCGAATTCAACCGCCCCGGCTCCGCCGGCAGCCGCGCACAGCGCGGCGACTGCCACTTGAATTGCGTGCCGCCGCAGGGCCGGCATCGCAGGAAAGAGTCTCGCCATGGATCGCATCCTCAGTCGTTGTTAAATGTCCGCTCCGCCGAGGGCCCCACCCCCCAACCGGTGCGGACAAACGATAAGTGGGGAGGCGAAATCCCCTCCCCTCCCTTTTCAAGGGGGGGACGACCTTGGAGAAACCCTAGGATCGGACGCTCAAGACATGCCGGCAAAGCGAGCGCGAACTTGCGCCCGCGTCACTTGCGGGCGACTTAAGCTTTTTGGGTGAATGCAGGGACCGTGCAGCCCCTTGTTGCGGCAAGGGCCGTTGACAGGGCCCAATCGATCAATCGATCAATCCGTTCTTGCGCGCCCAGGTCATCGCGTCATAGCGGCTGGACACGCCCAGCTTGCCCAGGATGTTCTTGATGTTCCACTTCACGGTTTCGACCGTGATGTTCAAGGTGAGCGCGATGCGCTTGTTCGACATGGCCTGGGACACGAGGCCCAGGATCTCCACCTCGCGCGGCGTGAGGTTGACATCGGCCTTGGCCAACGGGGCGGCGCTCTCGCGCTGCGCAGCCGGCACCGATGCGGACCCGCCCAAGCGCGATCTCAGCATGGACAAATAGTCAGCCAGCGGCGCCTGCATCGCGCCCAGGTGCGGTGCGAGCGCCGCCAGCAGGCGTCCGGCACGCTCTCGTTCATCCAGGAATGTCCGGACCAGACCCAGGCGCGAGCCGGATTCCAGCGCTTGCAAGAGGGAAGCGCTCGCGTCCTCGCGCCGTCCCAACTCCTCCAACGCGACGGCCTTGAGCAGGTCGGCCAGCACCCGGTTGCGGCCCCGGCCGTAGCGGTCGGCATGCGCGCAAACGACCTCGAGACGGTCGAGCGCCTGTTGCGAGAGCTTCTCAGCCAGCGCCAGGCGCGCCTGCGCCAAGGCCACGACGGCCGGGATCTCGGCCAGGAAGCCGCGGGCATCACGGTGGGCTGCGGCGAGGTCATCCAGTTTCGCGCCCAGTTCCGCAGCCCGCGCGCGCTCGTCCCGGTCCAGCAGGATGCGAACCTGCTCCGCCAGCATGTAGGCGTACGGCCGGTCCAGCCGCAGGCTGCGGTAGTGCGCCGCATAGCTGTCCAGGAACGCGAGCGCGGCCTCGGCCGAGTTCTGCAGCAGGTCCAGGCGCGCCCGGGCCAGGCTGGCCGTCAGCATCACGCCCGGCGTGGAAGATTGCAGGATGCCCGTCCGGTTGGCCAGCACCTCGCGCGCCTCGTCGATCAGGTCCAGCTCATAGTAGGCGTCGCCCAGCATGCTCGCGATGAAGTTGGCGCAGATGGACCGGCGGCCGTGCGCGGCCTCGGCCCGTGCGAGTTGAGTGGAACCCAGCCGGGCCGCCTCCTGGACGCGGCCTTCCATCAGCAGCACCAGGGACCGCGTGCTGTCGGCCACCAGCGCCATGTCGTTCTTCCGGTCCTCCAGCGGGACGGGGTTGTCGTCCAGCAGCTTGTTCGCATCGGCAAAGCGGCCGGCCGCGGCATACGCGGACCCGAGCGTGATCACCTGCACGTAGCGCAGGAAGCGGCTGCCGCCCGCGTCATCATGCAGCGGCTCCAGCAACTCGATGGTGCGCTGGCTGTCATCGCGTTGCAGGGCAATGCAGGCGTCCGCGATGGCCAGCCGCGACGAGATCGCCGGGTTCCTCACCGCCTCGCTCTTGCGCAGTTCCGCGACCCATCTCTCGGCCTTGGTATGGCGCGCGGTCAGCGAGTAGGTCACGCATCCAAGCAGGAACAGCTGCGGATGCGCGAACAGCGTCTCCTGCGGCAGGCGCTCCAGCAGATTCAGCATCGGGCTGATGTAAGCCAGGCCCCAGGTTTCCGGTGCCGACTTTTCGATCGTCTCCACCGCGAATTCGAGGTCGCCGGCGCGGATGGCGTGCCTGACGGCTTCCACCAGCAGGCCGCGGTCGGCGAACCACCGACTGGCGCGCCGATGGAGTTCGTTGACCGTGCCGGCGCCGCGGCGCGCCAGGCGCGAGGCGAGAAACTCGCCGAACAGCGGGTGAAACCGGTACCAGGGCGAGCTGTCGTCCGACTCGACGCGGTAGATCAGCAGGTTTTCCTCCTCGGCCCGCTTGATCATGGCGTCCGCGTCTGCGTGGCCGGTCATCACTGCGGCCAGTTCCGCGTTGAAGCGCCGGCAGATGGAGAGCGCTTCCAGCAACTCGTTGAGCTCGCCCGGCAGGTGAGCGACCACGTCCTCGGCGAGATAGGCCTGCAGGTCGATCGAATGCATGCTCAGGTCGTGCAGCCGCGCACGGGTGGAGGGCCGGTTCTTGAGCATGCTGGCCAGCAGCTGCAGGCTCGCCGGCCAGCCGTTGGTCAGGTCGTGCATCAGGCGCACCTCGTCTGCGGTGAGCTTCATGGCCGCCAGGCCCTGCTCGAAGTACAGGCGGGTCTCTTCCATGTCGAAGGGCAACTCGGTGAATCCGACTTCGTCGACGCGCCCTCCCACCCGCAAGCGGGCCAGGTTCAGGGGCGGCGCCACCCGCGACGCGATCACGATGTGCAGGTTGTCCGGGCAGTGGTCGAGCAGCTTCTGCATCAGCTTGTGGGCCCACGGATCCTCGACATGGTGGTAGTCGTCGATCACCAGGTACAGCTCGCGTCCCACGGCGGCCGCCCCATTGATCGCCTGTGCGGCCAGGGCGTCCACGGTGCGTACGCCGTCGCCGTCGATCAGGACGCCGTCTTCGACGGAAATTCCCAGGCGCTTGAAGGCCGCCAGCATGTGCGTGCCCAACGGGAACAGCTGGCGCTCGTCATGGCTGAGCGACAGCCAGGACACGGCGGCACCGGCCTTCATCAGCTCCAGCCGCCACTGGGCCAGCAGCACCGTCTTGCCGAAGCCCGCGCTGCCCGTGACGAGCACCAGCGCGGCCTTCTGCGCATTGCGCAGGTGCTCCAGCAGGTGCTTGCGCCGGATGAAACGGGATCCGAGCCGCGGAGGCGCGAACTTGGTCGAAACGAGCAGGTGGTCGAAACTCATGGCAGTTGGCGCACGCGCCGCCATGCGGCCGTGCCGGGGCATTATCGGGCTAGCCCGTCGCGGTTCCCGCCAGGATGTTGATGGCGCTGCCGGCGATGCCGGTGAGCGTGATCACCGAGATCGCGGCCTGGAGCAGCATCAGCATCTTGGCCCCACGCGTGAGTGGCAAGGTATCGGTCGGGCTGAACGCGAAGCTGGTGGTGAAGGCGAGGAACAGGTAGTCCAGGTAGCGCGGCTGCCAATCCCCGTAGTGGGGCAGCTCGCCGGCGCGCTGCGGGAAAAGGAAGGCCCACGGCTTGATGGCGCCGGGCTCGCTTTCGATTCCTGGCGGGTCGATCACCCAGTACCAGATCGAGAAGATCAGGATGTTGGAGATCCCCATGAACACGACGTCCAGCAGGATCTCCCTGACCGTGCGTGCGGACAGCCCGGCCAGCACGCTGGTGAGAAAGCCGGTGTGCAGCAGCAGCACCAGCGTGGCGAAACCGTTGACGATGATCGCCAGCAGGAATAGCGGCCGCTTCTTCCCGAGCAGCCACAGCACGGCCATGACCGTCAGCAGCCCCCAGCGCCCGACATAGCCCAATTCGGCGAGCTTCGACAGGTCGAACCCCAGCGCAGCCTTCAGCGCACCGAAGGCGAAGGTGTAGGCGATCGAGCTTTGCGCCAGCGCCGCCGCGCCCGTCACCAGCACGACCAGCGCCAGCGACGGGCCCCGTCGGCGAACGAAGTCAATCATGCGACCGCCGCGCAGGTTGCTTTGGAATGCCGGGACTCGAGCTCACGAGCGCCGATTATTCGGCAGCTCGCATGGACGAGCAGGGCGGCGCGGGCTGCCTCTGCGTGGATGAGGACTTTCTGCCATGATGGCTGAAGCGGCTCGTCGCCCGCCAAGCAAGTGCATCGTCGTGGTGGGCCTGGAGCAATCGAGGGACCCGGAATGGAGATTGCGGTGATCGGCGCCGGCATCGGCGGATTGGCTGCGGCCGCGAGCCTGCTGCGCCGCGGGCACCGCGTGCGTGTGTACGAGCAAGCCGCGGAACTCGGCGAAGTCGGCGCGGCCGTCCAGATGAGCGCCAATGCGGTCAAGGTGCTCTATGGCCTGGGACTCCAGCCCACCCTCGAGTCCCTGGGCGTCAAGCCGCTGGCCTTCGAGTTCCGTCGCTTCGACGACGGCGAGCTGCTGCACGAGATCAAGCTGGGCGCCGCACACGAGGCCGCGCACGGCGCGCCCTACTACCAGATCCACCGCGCCGACCTGCATGCGGCGCTGCTGCAGGCGGTCCGGGCGCTGGACGCGCAGGCCGTGCAGCTGGCGCACCGGGCACGCGAGATTCGGGAAGCGCCGGACCATGTGGAAGTCGCCTTCGACAACGGCCGGGTGGAACGCCCCGAACTGCTGGTCGGCGCAGACGGCATCCGGTCGGTGGTGCGGCAGCATGTGGTGGATACCGAGCCGCCTGTTTTCACCGGACAGGTGGCCTGGCGGCTGGCCATCCCGGTCGAACGCATCCCCGAGGCGCTGCGGCCTCCGCTCGCCTCGACGATCTGGTGCGGCCCGAAGAACCACGCGGTGATGTACTACATGCGCGCCGGCCGGCTGCTGAATTTCGTCGGTTGCGTCGAACGGCCCTGGGAAGAAGAGTCCTGGACCAGCCGCAAGCCCTGGAGCGAACTCGACCAAGACTATGCCGGCTGGCACCCGATGGTGCGCGCGGCCATCGAAAACGCCGATCGCGACATGTGCTTTCGCTGGGCGCTTAACAACCGCAAGCCGGTGATGACCTGGAGCACGTCGCGGGTCACGCTGCTGGGCGATGCGGTGCACCCCACCCTGCCCTACATGGCGCAGGGCGCGGCGATGGCCATCGAAGACGCCGCCGTGCTGGCGCGCGCGCTGGAACTGGACCGGCCTCTGGCAGAGGCCCTGCGCGTCTACGAGCGGCATCGGGCCCCGCGCGCCGCCCGGGTCGTTCACGAATCGAACGAGATGGGCGAGCTCTACCACATCTCGAACGCCGCCCAGATGCGGCAGGCCTTCCGAGACCGCAACATCGCCGCCTCGCGCAACAACTGGCTCTATCCCTACGATCCCTTGACCGTTGCGCTCGAATAGGCAGGAAATTGCGGTGCGATGCAGAATCGGCTTGCAGTTCAGTCCACCACCAACAGGAGACATCACTGTGATCGCCACCTGGATCCGCAAACTGCTGCCTGCGCTGTCGATGTGCTTCGCCGCGATGTCGGCATCCGCCTGGCCGACGCAGCCGGTCACGCTCGTCGTCCCCTACACGCCCGGCACCGGCATCGACATCGTCGCGCGCCAGCTGGCAGCGCGCCTGCCTGCCGCACTCGGCCAGCCGGTGACCGTGGAGAACCTCGCCGGCGCCAGCGGCAATATCGGCAGTGAAAAGGTGGCCCGGGCCAAGCCCGATGGTCACACCCTGCTGGTCCAGGTCAACACGCTGGTCATGAACAAGAGCCTGTTCAAGACGCTGTCCTATGACCCCGTCGCGGACTTCGAGCCGATCACCCTGACCTCATGGGGCACGCTGCTGCTCGTGGCCAACCCGAACGTGCAGCCCGCTGCCACCGTGAGTGATGTGGTGGGCGCGGCCAAGGCCAAGCCGGGCCAGCTGACCTACGCCACGCCGGGTGTGGGCACCCCGCACCATCTGGCGATGGCTTTGTTGTTGCAGCGGACCGGCACGGACATGCTGCATGTCCCCTACAAAGGCACCGCGGGCGCCGTCACTGACCTGCTGGGTGGCCGCATCGACTTCATGTTCCTGCCGATGCATGTGGCCCTGCCGCAGATCCAGGCAGGCAAGCTGAAGGCCATCGCCGCGGGCAGCCCGAAGCGCCTGTCGCAACTGCCCGATGTGCCCACCCTGGCCGAGGCCAAGGTGCCCGACAACGTGGACCTGTGGTATGGCGTGCTCGCCCCCAAGGGCACGCCTGCCGACATCGTGAACCGGATCAACCAGGAGATCGGCAAGATCCTCAAGCACCCGGAGGTGGCCCAGGCCTTCGCATCGCAGGGCATGGTGCCGGAGACGTCCACGCCGGGCGAGTTCGGAGCCCTGATTGCGCGAGACGCCCAGCGCTGGGCCGAAGTGGTGAAGAAGGGCAACATCACGGCCGAGTAGCTTGCGGCGCGGCGCGGACACCGGTGTCGTCGAGATCACGGGGTTCCTGCCTGTCGAGCAGGCCCTGCGTCACTTCGCATCGGACTGACGCGTAGTCAACCCAGTTCGAAGGTCGTCACGCCAAACAGCTTTGGCAGTTCGATCGCCGGATCCGGACCGGTGTACATGCGTGCGGTTTCGAATACGGGCGTCAGGTTCAAAGCGGCCAGGAAAGGCTTCGCATCCGGATTCGCCTCCGGCACATCGACAAAGACCGTAGCGCCGGCGCCTGCGTGCGCGCATGCCGCGGCATGCAGGCGCAGGGCGACCTGGGCGTCATCCGCCGACAGGGGACCGATCTTCCAGCCTTCGCGACAGGGCCGCACGACCGTGAAGCCGGCCAGCCGCCCGCCCTCGCGCGCCACGTAGGCGCCCGCGCCGGGCTGGGCGAGCCAGGCGCGCAGGAACTCGTCGCGCGGTTCGGGAAAGACATGCCGATCGAAATCCCGGATGGCCTCGAACGCGACCGCGGACGCCGGCGCGATCGAGGCGTGGACGGTACCCGCCTGCGCCCGACCCCGGTAGCGGACGTTGCGGTAGGCGAGGCGAAATCCGGATTTGGCGTAGTTGCCTTGCTGCGCCACGACCCCGTCCAGGCCCACGTTGTGCCCGCCAAGCCGTGCCATGCCGGCTTGCCACAGCCGCCAGCCGTAGCCCTGGCCGCGGAACTCGGGACGCACGATGTACAGGCCGATGAAGCCGTAGCGCCCGGCGTAGGACACCGCCGAGATGCAGGCGATCGGGTCCCCCGCAAGTTCGCCGACCAGGAAGCCATCGGGGTCGGCCGCATGGAAACACTCGGCGTCGTGCAGCCCCGGGTTCCAGCCTTCGCGCGCCGCCAGTTCGATGGCAAATGCAAGCTCCTCGCGCCGCATCGTACGCACCTGGTAGTCGTCAGTTCGGGTCATCGATAGCGCCTCCGATGAACGAGTGCCGAAGTCTCGCAGCCAATCCAGGCGCGGGCAACCGGAGGCCGCCGGGCTCTGCCTGAACCCGTCCCCAGAAGCTTCACAAACCCAGTTCTTCATCCGTCGCGCTGTGGCCGTACTTGTCCCGGGGCGGCCAGGGGCGCTCCGGCCAGTCGGGCTTGAAGCTGAACGAGGATTGCCTTCGGCCCGGAAGCAGCGCCCCGTTGCCGGCACCCTTGGCGTAGTCGTAGTACAGCTTGACGATCTGCTCGCGGCTCACCTGTTGCGCCGCCGGATGCGAGAGGCAGGCATCGCGCCAGGCCCGCACCCGCGCAAGTTCAGCGGGCAACTGGAAATCCTCGTAGTACTCCAGGAACCAGAAGCGCATGAACAAGGGCGTGAACACCGTCTCCGCCCAACCGAACGCCTCGAACAGGAAAGGCCCCGAGGGGGCATGCTCCATCAGGAACTCGTCCAGCCGGGCGTATTGGCGCAGCATGCCCGCCCGGTGCGCATCGCGCCGCCCGGCGTCCTGGTTCATCACGAACGCATAGCCGTGGTTGCAAAACTCGGCTTCCATCCGCACCAGCAGGCTTTCCACCGCGCGCCGGTAGGGATCGCGCTGCGCGACGACGGGCTCGGGGTACAGGTCCTCCAAGTACTGCAGGATGACCAGGCTCTCCTTGAGGATCCGGCCGTCCGCGGTCTCCAGGATCGGCAAGGCTGTGCTGCCGCGGGTCTTCTCGAGCAAGAACTCGGGCCGTGCCTGCGTGACGTCGATCACGCGAAACCTGACCTGGTTCCGCTGGCCTTTCAGCGACAGCAGGATCTCCAGCCGCTGGCAGAAGGGACAGACGGGGATGTGGTAAACGGTTGGTTCACTCAAGGCGTTCACGCACCTGCCGGGAAGCAGCCGATTTCATCTTGCGCTGATAGCTGTCCAACTCGCGATAGTGCACGATCTGCCGGCCGCGTAAGCGGGCGTACTCCTCGGCGAACTGTTGAAGCGTCTGGTACGGGCCCGCGATGATGCCAGGACGCTTGGAATCGGCAACGACGCGAATGCCGTCCGCGTTCTCGTAGACGGCGACCCAGTGGCGGCGCAGGACTTGCCCGCGCACGCTGGCCGGTTCGAACTCGATCATGAGGTACCTCACCCTGAGTTCAGGAGCGACCCGCCGCAGCGTCTCGACCGCGAAGCGCGCGAGGTCCACGCACACGCCTTCGGGCCTGGCATAGAAGGCGGCAGGCTCGATGATGGGCGTGGCGGGCTGGCCGGCGCGCGCCGTCTCCGACAGCGCCACGGCCCGGTCCATGTCGTACTGGAATTCGGCGCCGATCCAGGCGTTCACATCCTCCGGACCGCGCCAGGCCGCGAGGGCTTCGGCGTACGAGGCATGCCTGGGAATGGCGAGGGCAGGTCGGGCGCGGCTTTCCGGCGCATCCGAAAAGTCGGCGCCCGGGTTGCTGGCCAGGGACCCGCATCCCGAAAGAAGGATGGCGCCGATCAAGAGCGCGGCGCCGCGCATTTGCCACTGGCGCATGCTAGGCCGCGAGCTGGTAGCCCTTTTCCTCCAGGTCGCGGCGGTCCTCTTCGAGCGCGGTGACCAGGTCGCGCTGCAGGCCCATGCGAAGGAGCGGCCTGAGCAGGACCTTGAAGCCGCGAACGGGCAGTTCGACGGACGTGCGCACGCGCGTGCGGCCGGCGTCCAATGCCTCGAACCTCTGGCTGATCACGAAACCCGCGTTCGGGCCGGAGATGCCGCGCAGGGTGGAGTTGCCCTCGGCGTCGCGCAGCACCTCGATCTCGTCCTCCAGCAGCTTGCCGAGGACGCGCCTGCGACCGGTGATGCGCCAGCCGTCCGGCAGCGCACGGACGTTGGCCACTTCCAGGTCGGCATGCACGCGCGTGGATGCGTGGTGCTGCATGTCAACGAACTGCGCCTGGACGACCTCCAGGGGTCGCGCGATGATCTTTTCGGCTTGGGCCGTCACTGCTGCCATGATTCCCTCCAGGGTGGTGAACCGACAACGAAGGCGGGAGCCCGGCTCCTGCCGCCGGGATGATATCGCCGACCCCGGCAATTCGTAACGGGGACCTGCCCGCAGGGACTACTTGGCCGCGGGCAGGCGGATGCGGATGCTTTTCATCGCCAGGTGCACCTCGCGCAGGAAGTAGGCCAGGCCGACGACGAGCGCCAGCATCGCGAGCGTGAACAGCCCGCCGATGACCCAGTTCAGGGGCGCGGCCAGCATCGCTTCGACAAAGATTGCCGCGATGACCACGCACACGAGCAGCGCCGAGATCGTGCAGGCGGTGATGGCCACGCTGGTCAGGTGCCTGCGCTGTTCCAGCACTTGCTGCTCACGGGTCAGCGACTTGGGCTCCCCGGCTGGCAGCCCCGGCACACCCTCCGTCAGCTGTCGGCCCCGATCGATGATGCGCGACAGCCGGCCGGCCATCACATTGAGCAGGCCCGCGATGCCGGTGAGCAGGAACACGGGCGCCAGGGCGAGCTGGATCGCCTTGGCGATGTCGGTGAATCCGTCGGGTGAAGCAGCCATATTGCCGTGACAGGCCATCAATGTACCGGATGGTAGCGGTGCGGCCGCGCGGAAAGCCGGTCTAGTCGCGGTAGCCGCGTGGATTGCGGCTTTGCCAGCGCCAGCTGTCGGCGCACATCTCGTCCAGGCTGCGGCTGGCCTGCCAGCCCAGGAGCTCGCGCGCCAGCTCCGGGTCGGCGTAGCACTGGGCCACGTCGCCCGGGCGCCGGGGCGCGATCCGGTAGGGGATGTCGCGGCCGCTGGCCTTCTCGAAGGCGCGCCGCACCTCCAGCACGCTGTAGCCGCGGCCGGTGCCCAGGTTCACCGTGAGGCCCTTGCCGCTTTCCAGCAGGTAACGCAGCGCCGCGACGTGGCCTTCGGCCAGGTCGCACACATGGATGTAGTCGCGCACGCCAGTGCCATCGGGCGTGGGGTAGTCGTTGCCGAACACGTTCAGCTGCTCGCGCGTGCCCATGGCCGTCTGGGCGATGTAGGGCATCAGGTTGTTGGGCACGTCGGCCGGGTCTTCGCCGATCAGGCCGCTCGGGTGCGCCCCCACCGGGTTGAAGTAGCGCAGCACCGCCACCTTCCATGACGGATCGGCGGCGCCCTGCGCCGCGAGCATGTCCTCGATCACCAGCTTCGTGTGTCCGTAGGGGTTGGTGTGGCTGCGCGGGAAGTCCTCGCGGATCGGCACGCTGGCCGGATCGCCGTACACGGTGGCGCTGCTGGAGAACACCAGTATGCCGCAGCCGGCGGCCTGCATTGCCTGCATCAGGCTCACCGCGCCGCCGATGTTGTTGCGGTAGTACTTCAGCGGCTTGGCGACGCTTTCGCCGACGGCCTTGTCGCCCGCCAGGTGGACCACACCGGCGATCCGGTGGCGGCGCAGCACGGCTTCGACCTCTTGCGTATCAAGCACGTCGCCGCGCTCGCAGATTACGGGCTGGCCCGTGATCGCCTGCAGGCGTTCGATCACGCGCGGATGGCTGTTGGCGAAGTTGTCGAGGATGACGGGCGTATAGCCGGCCTGCATCAGCGCGACACAGGTGTGGCTGCCGATGTAGCCGGCGCCGCCGGTCAGGAGAATGTTCATGGGTCAGAGTCTAGGCCCGTTCACGCCGTTTGCGTGCTTCCGGGCCTAGTGTCCTGTCCCACAAATAGCTGGCATTTCGTTCGGATGCCTGCGGGGATGATCGGCGGGTGGCCAGAGGGGGTCAAGACTGGGCGTCTTGACCCCCTCTGGGCGCCCGGCGAGGGCCCCGCAGGCGCCGAACCCTCCGGGCTGCGCGGTATCGGGGCGCATGCCCCGATACCGCGCAGCGAAATGCCAGTTATTTGTGGGACAGAACACTAGGTCGCCGCGCCGTGCCCGCCTTGCCGCAGCGAGGCGGCCGCCAGGCTCACCGCGCGCAGCAGGAACAGCGGGTTGCCGACCACATAGCGCTGAAAGAGGCGGCGGGGCTCCAGCGCCAGGCGATACAGCCACTCCAGGCCGGCGCCGCGCATCCAGGCCGGCGCGCGCGAGGTCTTGCCGCCGATGAAGTCGATGATCGCGCCGCCGCAGACGATCAGGCAGGGGTAGCCCAGGGCCGCGCGCAGCATGTGCGCGACCTCCTCCTGGCGCGGCATGCCCATCCCCAGCACGATCAGGCTGGGCCGGTGGGAAGCCGCCAGGTGGATGTAGTCCCCGGTGTCGCGGAAGCCGTGCGTGGTGATGCAGACGCTGCCGGGCGCCAGTTCCTGCATCACCCGCTGGCGCGCGCTGCGCAGGTACGGCTCCTGCGTGCCGAACAGCGCGATGGAGCGGCCGGCGTAGAAGCGCAGGATCTTGGGGATCAGGTCGGTGCCATTGAGATTGAGGCCCGGCGACTGGTTGAGCAGTCGCAGCAGGACGGCCATGCCGACGCCGTCGCGCAGGAGGATGTCGGCCGACACCAGGGCTTCGAAGAACTTCCGGCCCACCGCAGCCGAATTCATCGCATGCGCATTGACGAAGGCCACCACCATGGGATCGGCCGGATACGCCAGGGATTCCAGCAGCTGCTGCTCGCCACGCCCGGTGCGCACGCGCACCACGCTTTGCACCAGCTCGCGCCAGCGCGCCTGCCACTCATTGGCGCGCAGCGGAGGGTTCATTGGATAAGCTCCGCCCTACGGGCTGCGGTGCCATGAGCCTTCGGAGCGGCCGTGCGGCTCATTCGGAATACCTCCGCCCTACGGGCTGCGGTGCTATGAGCCTTCGGAGCGGCCGTGCGGCTCATTCGGAATACCTCCGCCCTACGGGCTGCGGTGCCATGAGCCTTCGGAGCGGCCGTGCGGCTCATACCCGCATCCGCGCTGCCGGCCGGGGCCCCGCGCGCTGCGGCTTCACCGGCTCGGCGCCATTGAGCACGGCGCCGACGATGGTGACGCCGAACTGGCGCAGGTCGTCGGCCAGGCTCGCCACGCGCGGCACCGAAGTCGCGTCGCGGCAGGCCAGCATGAGCGCCGCGCCGGCGCGCGCGGCGATGGTCCCTGCATCGGCCCAGACGCTGCCGGCCGGCGTGTCGATCAGGATCACTTCGTAGCTCGCCCGCAGCGCCTGCACCAGCCGCGCGAAGCCGGGACGCGCCAGCAGCTCCTGCGGATTCGGCGGCGCGGCGCCGGAGGGCAGCACCCACAGGCCCGGCAGCGATTTGATCTCGTGCACCGCCTCCCAGCCGGCGCGGCCCGACAGCACCGTGGACAGGCCCATGCGGCCGGTGAGGCCGAAGATGTCGTGCTGGCGTGGCCGGCGCAGGTCGGCGTCGATGAGCAGCGTGCGCTTGCCCAGCTGCGAGAACAGCACGGCCAGGTTGGCGGCGATGTAGCTGCGGCCCTCGCCCGGTCCGGGGCTGACCACGGCCAGCGCGGCCTGGCGCGCATCGTTCTCGAACCAGCGCAGCATCAGCTGGCTGCGCAGCACGCGCAGGTGCTCCACGGCGTCGCTGTCGGGATCCATCGCGGCAATGAGCTCGTGGCCCAGGCCTGAATCCGGTGACACATAGGCATGGCCGAATTGCAGCGCCAGCGCGCGCTTGACGTCCTCTTCGTCCAGCAGGCCCATCGCCATGCCGGCCTCGCCGAACATGAGCGCGGCCTTCTTCTGGTATTCGAGGATGCGCGGCACGTCCTGCGGATCGAGCGCGCCGGCGTCCACCAGCAGCGCGCCGATCGGCTGCGCCGCCTCCCGGCTCGGCATCGGAATGTCCAGATCGGCCAGCTCGGCACGATTGGGCAGGGGAAAGATCTGTGTGCTGTTGCTCATCCGCCACTCCTGGCGAGGGCCAGCCTGCGCGAGGCCGGGGCGCTCAAGCGCGGGTGCACATAGCGCGGCGGAGCGACCGCCGGCACGGTGGCCAGGATGGGCAGGTGCGTGACCAGCGAGAGGTCCTGCACCGTGCGCACCCGGCGGTTGGCCAGTTCGGCGAGCAATGCGCCGGCCATGGCCAGGATCGAGCCGGCCACCAGGGCGATCAGCAGGGCCTGGACCTTGGTCGGCCCGGCCGGGTCCAGCGGCTCCACCGCCGACGCCAGGCGCATCACGTTGGTCTGGTTACTCATGCTTTGCAGCCGCGCCTGCGCCGAACTGGCGCTGACGGTCTCGAAGGCTTTCTGGGCGCTGTCCACATCGCTCTTGAGCAGGCTCAGGTCGCCGCGCTGCTTGTTCATCGCCAGCACCTTCTGCTTTTGCTCGGCCAAGGCCGCCACCAACTCGCGCTCGCGCACCTTGGCCGCTTCGGCGGCGCTGGCCGCGGTCTGGCCGACGCGCGCCGACTCCTCGGCCATGCGGCTGCGCAGCGTGGCCAGTTCGGCCTGCAGGCGCTGCATCTCCGGATGGCGCGAGCCCATGGTGGCCGAGTTCTGCGCGAGCTTCGCTTCCAGCCGGGCGGCGTCCTGGCGCAGGTTGTTGACCAGGGGGCTCGCGTCCGAGGCGCCCGCCGGTGCGGTGCGGCCGCGGTTCTGCAGCGCGACGAGCTGCTGGGACAGGTCGTTCAGGCGCGTGGTCTCGTAGTCGGCGCGCTCGTCGGTGCTGACGATGCCGGCCTTCTGCTGGTAATCCGCCAGGCGCTGCTGGGCCTTCTGCAGCCGGTCGCGCGCCTCCTTGACCTGGTCGTCGAACCACACGGTGTACTTGCGCTGCGGGTCGGTCTTGAGGTCGACGGTGGTGTCCAGGTAGGCCTGCGCGAAGGCATTCGCCACGCGCGCCGCCTCGGCAGGCGTGCGGCCGGTCCAGGTGATGTTGATGACGTTGCTCTCGCGCGCCGGCTTGACTTCCAGGCGCTCCTGCAGGGCCTGGGAGATGCCACGATCGGGCGAGGTTCCGTTCTTCTCCTTCTTCTGGGCCTGTTCGCGCAAGCCCTTCATGGGCGCCTGGTCGGCCGGCAGCAACTGCAGCACCCGCTCGGCGACACGGTCACTCTTGACGATGTCGATCTGCGTGGCCATGAAGCCGGGCGCCGGGTTGCCCCACACCGGGGTCGGGTTGATCGGGTCGGGACGCGTGATGTCCACGAGCACCGGCGCGCGCGCGGTGTACTGGGTCGGCCTGAAAAGAATCCAGGCCAGCGCCAGCGCCAGCGTGGACAGAAGGATGAGTCCCGCCACGAGCCGGCGCGCGCGCAGGATCGAAAACAACTGGTACAGGCTCATCGTGAATCTTCCCTGCCTTACTGCGTTACTGCTTCACTGCTTGACTGCCCTGCTGCCGAACAGATGGATTGCTAGAAGATGCTTTCGCGCACGAACAGCACGTCACCCGGCTGCACCACGTCCGTGAGGCGTGGCGAGATTTCCACGGTCTTGCCGTCCGGGTTGGTCCGTGTGATGCGCACGCGGTTCTGGCTGCCGCGCGCCGTGATCCCGCCGCCCGCGGCGATCGCCTGCATCACCGTCATGTTGCGCTCGACGCGGTAGTTGCCGGGACGCTGCGCCTCGCCATAGATATAGAAAGTGGGTGCCTTCTCGACATAGACCGTGTCGCCGGGAGAAAGCACCAGGTCGTCGCCGGACTTGCCGGACAGCAGCGCCGGGATGTCCACCTGCTTGCGGAACGGCTGGCCGTTGCGGGTGCCGGTGATCGTCGCGACCTCGTCGGCCGTCGTCGTGATGCCGCCGGCCGCGGCCAGCATCTCGCTCACCCGCATGTTGGTGGTCTCGAGGTTGAAGCGGCCGGGCTTTTGCACCTGGCCGAGCACCGCCACGTTGTTGCCGCGCTGCTGCACCAGGTTGATGTTCACCTGCGGCTGCTTCAAGATATTGCCCTTTTGCAGCGCCTGCGCGATGGCGCGCTCGGCCTCGGTGATGGACAGGCCGCCGATCTGCACGGGCCCGATGAGCGGGTAGTTGACCACGCCGCTCTCGGACACGCGAGCGTCGACCGACAGGTCCGGGTTCTGGTAGACCTGGACCCTGATCGAATCGCCCGGCGCGAGCCTGTAGTCGGTGGCCTTGCTCGCGTCCTGGGCCGTCGCAGCCGCGGCGGCCAGTGCGATGGCGATGGCGCCGATCGAACGTAGCAGCTTGGGGCTCATGCAGATCTCTCCTTGCGGTTGCGTTTTAGAAAGTGGCCTTCGCCAGGACCCCAAACACCGTGGCGTCGTACTTGGCGCTGGGGATCGAGGAACTCTGCTTTTCCTGGCGCAGGTACCCCGAGACCGTCAACCAGCGCAGCGCCGACCAATCCACGCCCAGGGCCAGGGCCTGCACGGTGTCGCGGCGGCCGGAGTCGAACGACGGCGCCGGCACGTCTTCCCAACGGCGGCGGGTGTAGTCGTAGCGCAGGCTGAACGAGGTCTTGCCGGTGGCGGCCCAGATGGGCGCCAGGAACAGGCGATCGCTCACCACATGGCCGCCCAGGGGCGTGCCGGTGGAGGTCAGATCGTGCGCATAGCCGGCCGTCAGGCGCGTCTTGCCGGTGATTTCCCAGTTGGCGTTGGCGCCCCCGACCCAGCCGCTGAAGTCGAGCTGCGGCCGCGCGTCATGTTCGCGGCGCAGGTAGGCGAGGCGGCCGTCCACCGTGGTCTTGCCGGTGACTGTCCAGCGCCCGGACAGTTCCCATTCGCTGTCCTTGAAGTCGGTGTTGAGCGCGGCGAAGGTGGTGAACGCCGGGTCGTGGTACTCGCCGTCGCCCTGGCGGTAGCGCAGGCGTACCGAGGAGCCCGAGGGCAGGTCATAACCCACGCCGACATGCCACCAGTTGATCTCCGGCTCGCCGTCCCAGCTGCCGGGTTGCGAGCTGTCGTTCTTGGTGTGCGAGATGCCGGCCAGGGCGCGCCAGGTCGCGGTCACGTCGAAGATGCCTTCCAGCAGTTCCACGCGCTCGACACGGCTGCCGACCTGGTTGCCACCCAGCGCCGTGGTCGTCACTTCGCGGTACTCGCGGCGATCGGCGCTGGCCACGCCGTGGAAGCGCGGGGTCAAGGACCAATCCCAGGCGAGCGCGTAATTCAAGGTATGGAAATCGAGGTCGGACTGGTCCGAGTACCACCACCACTGGGCCTGGACGTCGGCGCGAATCCTCTGCAGGCCATAGCGTCGGTTGAAACTCAGCCCCAGGCCCCCGGTCAGGGCGGTGTCGGATATCTCGTTGGTGGCCGTGCGCAGCACGTTGCTGTCATGCTCCACGCCGGCTTGCGCACTGAGGTGCAGGCCTTCGGGCAGTCCGGTCTGCTGCGGTTGCGGCGGCGGCGGAGGCGGCTCCGGCTGCTGCTGTTGTTGCGCAAACGCCGCAGGCGTGGCCAAGGCGAAAGCAGCGAGGGCAAGTGCGGGACGGATGCGAAGTTTCTTCAATTTGATTTCTCCGGGTTCTACTTCTGCCCCGTACGCCGGGGCATGCGCCCAGGACCCCGTGAGCCCGCGTGCCCTGGGAGGGATACTGACGCCGCGAGTGCGCCTGATGCAATGGCTCGGTCGCACTATATTCCCTTCAGTACGCGGAAGCATCCTTGAAAACCAGCTTTATGGTCTTGGCGATGATGTACAGGTCAAGCCGCAGCGACCAGTTGCGCAGATAGTCCAGGTCGCACCGTATCCGTCCTTCCATCATCTCCAGGGACACCGTTTCCCCCCGGAATCCATTGACCTGCGCCCAGCCTGTGATGCCGGGCCGCACCTTGTGCCGGACCATATAGCTCTTGATCAGGCCGCGGTACCTCTCGTTGTGCGCCACCGCATGCGGGCGCGGCCCGACGATGCTCATCCGTCCTTGCAGCACGTTGATGAATTGGGGCAACTCATCCATGGAGGTTTTTCGCAACACCGCGCCCAAAGGCGTGACGCGGCTGTCGTTCTTGCGCGCCTGCTCGATGGTGTCGCCGTCCTCGGTCACCCGCATCGAGCGGAACTTGTAGACCACGATCTCCTCGCCATCGAGGCCGTAGCGGCGCTGGCGGAAGATGACGGGCCCCGGTGAGCTCATCTTGACCGCCAGCGCGATCGCCAGCAGCAGCGGAGAGATCAGCACCAGGATCAGACAGGTCAGCACGATGTCCTCGGCGCGCTTGAGCACGCCGGCGGGGCCGCGGAAGGGCGTCTCGCACACCGAGATGACGGGGAATCCGCACACGGTGTCGGTGCGCCCCTGTATCAGGTCGGTCACGAACATGTCGGGGACGAAATAGACCGAGGCCGTGGTGTCTTTCAGCGCATCGAGCAACTCCTTGATGCGCGGCTGCGACGCCATCGGCAAGGACAGGTAAATGAGCTGCACCCGGTTGGCCTTGGCGAACTCCGCGATCTCGGCGATCCGCCCGAGCATGCGATGGCGCTCCGCCCCCTGCTGCCGCACGGGCATGCGGTCGTCGAAGAAGCCCACCATTTCGATGCCGGCGTAGGGGGCGCTGCTGATGCGGTCGGCCAGCATGCAGCCTTGCTCGTTCATGCCCACCACCACCGCGCGCAGCGGCGGGCCCTGCAACCGCACCAGGTGCGGCGCCGACACGCGCAGGCCCCAATGCGCCAGCAGTTGCAACGTGGGCGAGAACCATAGCCAGTTCACCACCACGATGGCGGGAAACTCGTAGATGTGGCCGGTCGCAAAACCGAGGGCCAGCAGCAGGCCGGCGGTCCAGCCCCAGGCCAGCAGGATGCTCAGGATCACCCGATCGGGCGGGGAGCGCACCAGCGAGCGCCCGGGGAACGCGAGGGCGAACGCGACGATGGAAGCGACCAGCCATCCGGCATCGAGCGCGCCGTCGAGCAGCCAGACCAGGATCCAGAGCGACAGCACCGTGATGCCAGGCTCGAGAAAGACCTCCAGCGCGAGCAGCAGGCGGCTCTGCGCGAGCGCGGTGCCGCCCAGCGCGGAGGGCGCCGGCGGCGGTGGCACCTGAGTACGGGTGCCAAACGCGGGTTTGGCGTCAGGCATGGGCACTCATCCTCTCCAGCCTGGCTACTGCTTGCGCGCGGTTCGTCACGTCCAGCTTGCTGAAAATGCTCTTCATGTGGTTCTTGACGGTGAACTCGCTGATGTCCAGGATCATCCCGATCTCCGGATTGGTCTTGCCCATGGCGACCCACGCCATGATCTGCCGCTCGCGCTCGCTGAGGGCGGCGGCGCGCAGCGCATGCTTGCTTGAATCATCGCTCGCGGATGATGCGCGGCGCATCGGGGCGGGCGGCATCTGTCGTAACGCCGTATCGATGAATGGAAGCAGGAGTTTCAGCGCCAGCCCTGCGCCGCACGGCAAGGGGTCCTCGCGGCTGAAGGCGATGAACACGCGTTCGGCCTCCTGGCCGCGCGGGATGCCGTGCACCAGCGCGGTCTTCATGCCCAACAGCGCGTCGGCCGGCAGGCCATCGCCGCGGCTGCGCACCAATTCGCCGCACAGGCTCGCATCGACGATGCATGGCTGTTGCTGCGCGGCCACCCAGCAGTCGCGGAAGTACCCGACCAATGGCGACATCGACGCTTCGGTCCAGTCGTGCGTACGCAGGCCCGGCAGGCTGGACAGCAGATCGAATCGGAAGGCGCCCGCGCCGAAGTCGCCCCAGCCGACCATCATGGCCTGGTGCGGCAGCCAGCGCTGCACGTCTCCGCGCAGCCAGCGCCACAGCTGCTCGTGGCGGGTCACGCTCACACCCGATGCCGCGATCTTCAGGAATTGATCGGCGTCCGGTGCTGCTTGTTGTTGAATCGTGGCGCTGGTCGAAGACTTCACGGTGAGAGGGATCAGTGGCTCATCGGATTCAATGTACGAAGGCGCTCGTTGCCGTGAGTGTGGGAATCGCTGCGCTTTGGTTGTAGGACTTCCGCGCCAAAAAACTGCGGCAGATCGTGCTCGCGCCTCAGGTCGTTTCCGGGTGTAGGAAAAGGCCGCAAGCTGTAGCCCGGCGCCGAATTCGGCGAGCCACGCGGACAGAATTTGCCGATGACAATGCATCCCACGACCTGCCTTTCCGCCGCGTTGCTCGCGCTCGTGCTGCCGTTCCAGCTCCATGCGCAGCAGGGCCGGGGCGATGCACGCAGCGGCACCGTACAGTCGTGCGCGGCGGTGACGCCGCAGACCTGCAACATGGCCCGCAGCCTCGGCCGCGGCATCAACCTCGGCAATATGCTCGACGCGCCGCGCGAAGGCGACTGGGGCGTCAAGTTCGATCCGGCCTACATCGACAAGATGGCCGGCACCTTCACGACGGTGCGCCTCCCGGTGCGCTGGAGCAATAACGCCGCGCCGACGGCGGATGCCGCCATCAACGAGGCCTTCGCCCGGCGCGTGGACAGCATCGTGGACGCGCTGCTGGCACGCGGCTTCTATGTGATCCTGGACCTGCATCACTACACGCAGATCTCCAGCGACAAGCTGCACCACAATGAATTCGCCGTCGACCCCGAGGTCCTCGACGTGCGCCTGGTCAACATGTGGCGGCAGCTCGCCGCGCGCTACAAGGACCGCCCGCCCAAGCTGATCTTCGAGCTGCTCAACGAACCGCACGGGCGCCTGAACGGGGAGGCCTGGAACACCCTGTCGGTGAAGGTGCTGGCCGAAGTGCGCAAGACCAACCCCACGCGCACGGTGATCATCGGGCCCGGCGAGTGGAATTCGATCCATGAGTTGTCCAGGCTGCGCCTGCCGCGTGACCGCAACATCATTGTTGCAATCCACAACTACGATCCCTTCCCCTTCACGCACCAGGGCGCGGATTTCATGCCGCAGTTCCCGCAGGGACCGACCTGCTGCAGCGACGCGGACCGCAAGATGATCGTCGATGCGCTGGACAAGGCGCGCCGCTGGAACGAATCCAGCGGCTACCCGGTCCACCTGGGCGAGTTCGGCACCTACGAGAAGGCCGACATCAAGTCGCGTGAGGCCTACGCGCGCATCGTGCGCGACGAAGCCGAGCGGCGCGGGATCGGCTGGGCCTATTGGGAGTTCGCATCGCCCTCCTTCGGCATGTACTCGCCCAAGTCCGGCGATTGGGTCGAGCCGATACGCCGCGCGCTGCTGGATTGATCCGGGTCAAGGACCCCCTGTAGGACGGGTTCGTCTCTTGTGTTTTGACACCCGGATGAGTTGGCGGCTGACGCAGTATTCACCAGCTTGCAGGAGGCAAACGGAAATGCAATCCAACATTGACCTGGATACCAAGGATGCGGCGGCGCTGTATGCGAACTCGATCGAGCGGGAACGTGCGGCACGACAGCAGATGGAGTCCTACCCGCCGGGCAGCCGGGAGCGCGCGCAAGCGTGCCAGGCATGGGCCGAAGCCATCGTTCGCACCAACCGCGCGTGGCGCTGCCTGAGCAACACCGAGCGGAGCCGGCCACCGGCCATGGGAGGGGAGTCGGAGCGCCCCCATGCCAGTGCCTGAAGTCCATGTCGCCTATGCCCGCACCGCCGACCTGTGTCCCGATGACTGGCTCGAACTGGCTGGCTGGCTGGACCCCGGCGAACTCGCGCGGGCGCATGGCTTTCGCGTCGAGGCCGACCGGCTGTCCTACGTTCTCGCGCATGCCTTGCTGCGGTCCCTGATCGCGGGCGTTTCGGGCCGCCCTCCTTCGTCCCTGCGGCTGACGCACGACGCCCAGGGCAAGCCTGGCGTTGCGGGTGAGCCGCGGCTGAATGTCAGCAATTCGCGCAGCCGGCAGGCAACTGCCTGTGCGCTCACGCTCGCCGGCCCGGTCGGCATTGACGTCGAGGCGATCGACATGCGCCGGGCCGACCCGGAACTGCTCGCCCCCTTCGTCGTATCTGCGCCGGGCGAGGCGCGCGGCTTCTTCGAATCATGGGCGCTGCTCGAGGCGTTCTGGAAAGCCTGGGGCACGGGGCTGGCGGAAGGCAACGCCCGGGTCGCCATCTCGCCCGGACCCCAGGGACGCTTCGACATCCGCACGGAAGACGGCCGCCGGAGCGCTGGCGGCTGGATCCTGCGGCCCTTCGACGACTGCGCCATGGCCCTCGTCATGGGCGGCGCCTTGCGCGATCCATTGCAACTGCGCCAGGCGCGCTGCAAATCGGCCATGGACATTAAGCAACTGAGCAGGGCGTCATAGATTGGACGACTGCTTCTTCGCATCTAGCATTGCGGCGTACCGCGTGGAAAGGCACTTTCGAAGATGAGCAGTACGAGTGCTGCATTCGTGGGCGACGGCAGCCTGCTGGTTCGCTGCCTGCAGGCCTGGCTGGAAGCGGGCCACACGGCGCGGCTGGTGGCCAGCGCGAACGACGAGGTTCTGGCGCATGCGAAAGCCGCCGGCATCGAGGCGGTGCGCATCGATCCGGATACGGCCATCCGGCTGCCGCCCGCCGAGTTCGACTATCTCTTCAGCGTTGCCAACCTGCGGATGATCGACCGTGACACCCTGGCGCGCGCGCGCCGGCTCGCGCTCAATTTCCACGATGGGCCGCTGCCGCGCTACGCAGGACTGAACGCGACGTCCTGGGCGCTGATGGCAGGCGAGTCCGCGCACGGCGTCACCTGGCACGAGATGACCGAGGTGCCCGACGCCGGCCGCATCGCCAGGCAGCTGGTGTTCCCGGTGCTGCCCGACGACACGGCATTGGGCCTGAATGCGCGCTGCTATGAAGCGGGACTGGCCAGCTTCGTCGAAATGGTGGGCGAACTGGCCCGTGGCGAACTCGCGCTGCGCGAACAGGCCGGAGGCCGCAGCTACTTCGCGCGCGACCAGCGGCCTGCTGCGCTGGGCACGCTCGACTTCCAGCGGCCGGCGCGGGAACTCGCGGCCATGGTGCGCGCGCTGGATTTCGGCGCCTATGCCAATCCGCTGGGCCGGGCCAAGGTCCGGCTGGGGGACCGGCTGCTGCTCGTTCGCAGCGCCAGCGTCCAGCCCGCCGTCTCGGCCGCGGCCGGAACCGTGATCGCCGCGACGCCGGATTCGCTGCAGGTCGCCACCGCCGAAGGCGCCATCGCACTGGAGGGCCTGTCCGAGATCGACGGCCGGGCGGTGCATGCGCTGCCGCAAGCGGGCGAGCGCTTGCCGGCGCTGGACGGGCGCGAGCGCGACCAGCTGGACGCCTGCGCGCCACGCGTCGCCCAGGGCGAACGCCACTGGCGCCGGGTGCTGTCCGCGCTGGCGCCGCTGGAACTGCCGCAGCCGCGCCAGCGCGCCGCTGCCACCGAAGCGCAGGCGCCGTCCCGCGCGCGCGTCGCCGGCGCGTTCGGCGCCGGCACGCTCGCCGGCTTCGCTGCCTGGCTGTCGGCCATCACCGGACAGGAGCAGGTCTCGCTGCTGTATTGCGACGAGGGCCTGACGCGGCAGGCGGCCGACCTGGAACCCTGGTTGCAGCCCTGGGTCGTCTTGAACCTGTCGTCCGGCGCTTCCGATGCCACGGCGCGGCTGGCCTCGGCGGCGCAGGCGCAGCTCGAAGCGGCGCGCCGCGCCGGCCCCTGCCCGCGCGACCTGCCCCTGCGCCTGGGCGACAGGCATCCGCCGCTGGCCGGCGTTCGCGTCGGTTTGGCGGCCGATCCGGGCATCGCACCGGCGGCTGGACTCGAGTTGGTGCTGGCGGCCTCGCGCCCAGGCGGCCTTGAACTCGTGGCGCCCGGAGCCGCGTTCGACGAGGGCACGCTGGGCCAGATGGCGGTGCAGCTGGGCAGCTGGCTGGCGGCCTTCGATGCAGGCGCCGAAGCGCTGTCCGCGCTGCCATTGCTGCCCGACGACGATGCGAAGCTGCTGGCCGCGCTCAATGCCACGCAGGCGCCCGAGGCAGAACAAGTCGGCGTGCACCAGGCGATCGCCGCCCAGGCCGCCCGCACGCCGGAGGCGATCGCGCTGCGCTGCCAGGGCGAGGCCTTGTCGTATCGCAGCCTGGACGAGCGCGCCACCGCGCTGGCGATGCGGCTGGCCGGCCGCGGCGTTCGCCGCGGCGACATCGTAGGCCTGTGCCTGGAGCGCTCACCGGAACTGGTGGTCAGCCTGCTGGCCGTGATGAAGGCCGGTGCGGCCTACCTGCCGCTGGACCCCGAGTATCCGGCCGAGCGCATCGCGTTCATGGTCCAGGACTCGGGCACCCGGTTCGTGGTCACCACCTCGGAGCTGGCGCGCAGCGTCCCGATCGCCGCGGACCGCGCCTTGCTGCTCGATGCGCCCGGCGGCGACGGCGCTGCAGGCAAGGGGAGTGCCGCCCTGCCGGACTTCGATCCCGACGGCGCCGCCTACGTGATCTACACCTCCGGCTCCACCGGCAAGCCCAAGGGCGTGGTGGTGACGCATCGCAACGTGATGAACTTCTTCGCGGGCATGGACCCGCGCATCGCGCACGAGCCGCCGGGACGCTGGCTGGCCGTCACCAGCCTGTCCTTCGACATCTCCGTGCTCGAGCTGTGCTGGACGCTGGCGCGCGGCTTCACGGTGGTGCTGCATTCGAACCAGGCCCGGGCCGCCGCCGGCACGACGGAGTTCAGCCTGTTCTACTTTGCGAGCGACCACGAATCGAACGCCAGCGAGCGCTACCGGCTGCTGATGGAAGGCGCGAAGTACGCGGACCGTAACGGCTTCGCCGCCGTCTGGACGCCGGAGCGGCACTTCCATGCCTTCGGCGGCCTGTACCCGAATCCGGCCGTCACCAGCGCCGCGATCGCCGCGGCCACCACGCAGATCAAGATCCGTGCGGGCAGTTGCGTGCTGCCCCTGCACCACCCGATCCGCGTCGCCGAGGAGTGGGCCTTCGTCGACAACATCTCGCAGGGACGGGTGGGCGTGTCCTTCGCCGCCGGCTGGCAGCCCAACGACTTCGTCATCGCGCCGCAGGCCTTCGCCAATCGCAAGAACGAGATGCTGGCCAACATCGAGGTGGTGCGGCGGCTGTGGCGCGGCGAGCGCCTGCCCTTCCCCGGCCCCACCGGCAAGGATGTCGAAGTGCGCACGCTGCCGCGGCCGGTGCAGCCGGAACTGCCGGTGTGGCTGACGGTGGCGGGTAATCCCGAAACCTTCCGCCAGGCCGGCGAACTCGGCTGCCATGTGCTGACGCACCTGCTGGGCCAGACGGTGGAGGAGGTCGGGGACAAGCTGAAGCTCTATCGCATGGCCTGGCACCAGGCGGGCCATGCCGGCCGGCCGCAGGTCACGCTGATGCTGCACACCTTCGTCGGCGATGACGAGGACGCCGTGCGCGAGACGGTGCGCCAGCCCATGAAGAACTACCTGCGCAGCGCCATGGACCTGGTGCGGCAGGCGGCGTGGACCTTCCCCACCTTCGTGCAGCGCAGCGCCAAGGACGGCAAGAGCCCAGTCGAGATCATGGAGTCGGCGCCGCTGTCGGAAGAAGAAATGGACGCGCTGCTGGAGCATGCGTTCAACCGCTACTACGGCACCAGCGCCCTCTTCGGAACGCGCGAGCGCTGCCTGGCCATGGTGGCGAAATTGCGCGACATCGGCGTGGACGAGGTTTCCTGTCTGGTCGATTTCGGCATTGCCACCCAGACGGTGCTCGATCACCTCGCGCAGCTGAAGGACCTGATGGAAGCGGCGCGCAGCCTCGTGCCCGCGGCGCAGCAGGTATCGATTCCGGAAACGATCGCGGCCGAGGGCGTCACGCACCTGCAGTGCACGCCTTCGATGGCCTCGATGCTGGTGGCCGATGCCGCCGGCCGGTCCGCGCTGTCGCGGCTTTCCGCGCTGATGGTGGGCGGCGAAGCCCTGCCTTTGACCCTGGCGCGCCAGCTGCGCGAGCTGGTGCCGGGACAGCTTCTCAACATGTACGGGCCGACCGAGACCACGATCTGGTCCAGCACCTGCGAGCTGCGCGAGGTGGGCGGTTTCGTGCCGCTGGGGCAGCCGATCGCCAACACCCGCCTGTCGCTGCGCACCCCCTGGGGCATGGAATGCCCGGCGCTGGTGCCGGGCGAGCTCTGGATCGGCGGCGCCGGCGTGGCGCGCGAGTACCTGGCGCGGCCCGAGCTGAGCGCGCAGCGCTTCGTCACCGACCCGCAGGGGCAGCGCTGGTACCGCACCGGCGACCTGGTGCGCCGGCACGGCGACGGCGCGCTGGAATTCCTCGGTCGCATCGACCACCAGGTGAAGATCCGGGGCCACCGCATCGAACTCGGCGAGATCGAAAGCCTGTTGCTGCGGCAAGCCGGCGTGAAGGACGCCGTCGCCATCGCGCGCGAGGATGCGGCCGGCGAAAAGCGCCTGCTGGCCTACGTCACGCTGCAGCCGGGCGCGAATCCGCAGCCGGAGTCGCTGCGCGGCGCGCTGGCGCGCGAGCTGCCGGACATCATGGTGCCGGCTGCGGTGCTGGTGTTGCCGGCCCTGCCCATGACGCCCAACGGCAAGGTCGACCGCCGCGCCCTGCCGGAACCGCAAGCGGCCGCAGCGCGCGCCGCCATCTCGGCGCCGCAGTCGGAGCTCGAAGTGACCATTGCCGCGATCTGGCAGGACGTGCTGGGCCTGCCGCAGGTGGGCACCGGCGACAACTTCT
Organism: Ramlibacter tataouinensis; assembly: GCF_001580455.1. Lineage (NCBI taxonomy): Bacteria > Pseudomonadati > Pseudomonadota > Betaproteobacteria > Burkholderiales > Comamonadaceae > Ramlibacter > Ramlibacter tataouinensis. The sequence goes on along the minus strand of NZ_CP010951.1, from coordinate 3,530,792 downwards.
TCGACCTGGGCGGCCATTCGCTGCTGGTGGTGCAGGTGCAAAGGCGATTGCGCGAGGCCTGCGGACGCGAAGTGTCGATCACCGACATGTTCCGCTTGCCCACCATCAAGTCGCTGGCGGCGCACCTGGGCGGCCACGCGCCTGCCGCGAGCGCGGTCGGGGACGGATTGGCACGGGCGCAGGCAAGGCGCATGATGCGCTCGCGCGCGGGAACCGGCACCCAACCCTCCCTTTGAGGCGCAGTGATGACGAGCACGCCGATGAATGTGGAGCCCGGCAGTGTGGCCATCGTCGGAATGGCCGGGCACTTCCCGTCCGCGCGATCCACCGCCGAGCTGTGGCGGCTGCTGCAGGGCGGCCTGGAAGCCACGCAGTGGCCCGGTGACGACGAACTGCGCGCCGCCGGCGTGAGCGACGCCGAGCTGGCGGACCCGAACTACATCCGCGCCGCGCTGGTGCTGCCGGACATGGAGATGTTCGACGCGGAATTCTTCGGCTTCTCCAAGCGCGACGCTGGCGTGCTCGATCCGCAGCACCGCCACTTCCTCGAATGCGCCTGGGAGGCGCTGGAGGACGCGGGCCACATGCCCGAGCGCTTCGACGGCGCCATCGGCGTATTCGGGGGCTGCGGCATGCAGGCCTACTTCACCTACAACCTGCTGAGCAATCCGCAGCTGGTGAAGTCCATGGGCCTGTTCCTGCTGCGGCACACCGGCAACGACAAGGACTTCCTGTGCTCGCGGGTGTCCTATCTGCTCAATTTGAAAGGCCCCAGCGTGTCGGTGCAAACCGCCTGCTCCACCTCGCTGGTGGCGGTGCACATGGCGGCGCAGAGCCTGCTGTCCGGCGAATGCGACATGGCGCTGGCGGGCGGCGCGAGCATCGAGCTGCCGCACCGCCAGGGCTACCGCTTCGCGGAAGGCGAAATCCTGTCGCCCGACGGCCACTGCCGGGCCTTCGACGATGGCGCCGCCGGCACCATCTTCGGCAGCGGCACGGCCATCGTCGTGCTGCGGCGGCTGGAGGATGCGCTGCGCGACGGCGACAACATCTACGCGGTGATCCGCGGCTCGGCGGTCAACAACGACGGCTCGCAAAAGGCCGGCTACCTCGCGCCCAGCGTCGATGGCCAGGCCAGCGCCGCGGCCGAAGCACTCGCCGTGGCGGGCGTGGCGCCGGGCAGCGTGAGCTACATCGAGGCGCACGGCACCGGCACGGCCGTGGGCGACCCGATCGAAGTGGCGGCGCTCACGCAGGCCTATGGCGAGGGCGGCACCGGCTTTTGCGGCATCGGTTCGATCAAGACCAACATCGGCCACCTGGACACCGCCGCCGGCACGGCCTCGCTGATCAAGGTGGCGCTGGGGTTGCGCCATGGCCTGATCCCGGCCTCGCTGAACTTCACGCGGCCGAACAGCCGCATCGAGATGGACAAGACGCCCTTCCGGGTGGTGGCCCAGGCCCGGCCCTGGCCGCGCGGCCCCGCGCCGCGACGGGCCGCGGTCAACTCCCTCGGTGTGGGCGGCACCAATGCGCACGCCATCGTCGAGGAAGCGCCGCTGCTGGCCGCCGACGAAGCGCCGCTGGACAGTCCCCAGGTCTTGACCTTCTCGGCGCGCAGCGCGGCGGCACTGGACCGGCTCAAGGCGAAGTGGGTGGAGTTCCTGGCCGAGCCGCCGGCGGACTTCAGTCTCGCCGATGCGGCGCACACCTTGCAGATCGGGCGGCGCGCCTTCGAGCACCGCTGCGCCGTCGTCGCGTCCGATGCCGGCCAGTTGCGCGCGGTGCTGCAGGCCAGGAACCACGCCCACAGTGTCACCTCCAAGGCTGGGGCGAATGCGCCGGGCGTGGTCCTGATGTTCCCCGGCGGCGGCGCACACTATCCGGGCGCGGGCCGCGAGCTGCTGACGCAGCCGGCTTTCCGCGAGGCGGTCGAGGAATGCCTGGCGCAGCTGCCACCCGATGCGCCGGCCGGCCTGCGCAGCGTGATGTTCGAACGCGACGCGCAGGATGCCGAAGCGCAGCGCCTGCTGCAGCGCCCCGGCATCGCGATCCCGGCCCTGTTCGTGCTCGAGTACGCGATCGCCCGGCTCTGGGCCAGCTGGGGCGTGCGGCCCGCCGCCGTGATCGGCCACAGCGCCGGCGAGTATGTGGCGGCCTGCCTGGCCGGCGTGATGTCGCTGCCCGACGCGCTGGCCATCGTGGTGCTGCGCGGCCAGCTGTTCGAAGCCGCGCCGGCGGGCGCGATGCTGTCGGTCGACCTGCCGGAAGCCGAGTTGCGCGCGCTCGGGCAGGGCGTGGAGCTCGACATCGCGGCCATCAACGCGCCCGACCTGTGCATCGCCTCCGGCGCGCTGGAGTCCATCGCCGCCCTCGAGGAACGCCTGAAGCAGCGCGGCCTGGAAGGCCGCCGCCTGCACATCGACGTGGCGGCGCACTCGCGCCTGCTCGACGGCGTGCTGGAGCGCTTCCGCGACCGCGTCAGCCGCATGCAGTTCAACCCGCCGGCGATCCCGTTCATCTCCAACGTGACCGGCGACTGGGCCGACGAATCGCTGATCCGCGATCCCGGCTACTGGGTGCGGCACCTGCGCCAGCCGGTGCGTTTCGCCGATGGGCTGGCGCGCCTGCGCGAGTTGCCCGACGCGGTGCTGGTGGAGGCCGGCCCGGGCCAGGGCCTGTGCGCGCTCGCCCGGCAGAACCAGCTCGGCGCGCAGCGCCTGATCGTGCCCTCGACCTGCAAGGCGCAGGAGCCCAATGCCGACCTGGCCCTCATGATGACCTCGGCCGGCGCGCTGTGGACGCGCGGCGTCACGCCGGATTGGGCGGCCCTGCGCGGGCCGGGGCGGCGGCTGCGCATCTCGCTGCCGACCTACCCCTTCGAGCGGCAGCGGCATTGGGTCGAGCCCGGCATTCGCGCCGTGGAAAGCCCCGCCGCCGCGGCCGCGCCGCGCAAGCCCGCAGTCGAACGCCTGCCGTCCCTGGATGACTGGTTCCGGGTGCCGCAATGGACCGCCTCGCCGTTGGCCCCGGCGCCCTCGCCTGCCGGCGGGCAGTGGCTGGTGTTCGGCAACCGCGCGCGGCTCACCGCCGACGTGCTGGCCCAGGCGCAGGCCGCTGGCGCGCGCGTGACGCTGGTGCGTGCCGCTCACGGGTTCGCCCGCACGGCCGACGGCGCCTTCACCATCGTCGCCGACGACGCGCAGCACTACCTGCGACTGCTGCGCGAACTGCAGGACAGCGGCTTCGCGCCCGATCGCATCGTGCATCTGTGGGCGCTGGACACGATACCCGGCGCGGGCTCGCCGCAAACCGACGACCGCACGCTGGCCTTCGCCAGCCTGGTCCATGTCGCGCAGGCCCTGCAGCACCTGGACGTGGACCGGCCGATCCACCTCACGGCGGTCACCGCCGGCACCTTCGCCGTGCAGGGCGAGGCTGTGCCGCATGCGGAGCGCGCGCTCGCGCTGGGACCCTGCCGCGTGATCCCGCGGGAACTGCCCAACGTCAGCGCCCGCCTGATCGAACTGGCGCAGTCGGACGTCTCTTCGGGCGAGGCCGCGCGCGTCATCGTGCTCGAAGCCGCCGCGCCGGAGGGACCGGACCTGGTGGCCTATCGCGACGGCCAGCGCTTCATGCAGCAGCTCGCCAAGGCCGGCCCGGGCCCCGCGCGCGCGACGCTGCGCGAGGGCGGCGTCTACCTGATCACCGGCGGCTTCGGCGACATCGCGCTCGAACTGGCGGCCTGGCTCGCCAGGACCAGGAAGGCGCGGCTGGCGCTGGTCGGCCGCCGGGCGCTGCCGCCCAAGGCCAACTGGCGCGCGCTGGCGGCCAGCGGCGACCACTCGGCCGAGGTGCGGCTGGTGCGTCGCCTGCTGGCGCTGGAGGAGCACGGCGCGCAGGTGCTCGCCTTCCGCGCCGACGCCGGAGACCGCCAGGCGATGGCGCGGGTCGTCAGCGAATGCCGCGCGCTGTTCGGCACCATCCACGGTGTGTTCCATGCCGCGGGCATCCTCGACGATGCGCCGATCGCCGCCAAGACGCCGGAAAGCATGCTGCGCATGCTGGGCGCCAAGGCGGGCAGCGCCCAGGTGCTGCATGAGCTGCTGCCTCCCGGCGACCTCGATGTGTTCGCAGTGTTCTCTTCCACCAGCGTGCTGCTGGGCACAGCGGGGCAGGTCGACTACGTGGCCGCCAACGCCTTCCTCGAATCGCTGGCCGCGTCGCGCGACGACGGCCTGGCGATCCGCTGGGGCATCTGGGGCGACCGCGGCATGGCGGCGCGCGCCTACGGCGGGCATCCGCTCGCGCAGGCCTTGCCCGCGGGCGCGCACCCCCTGCTGGGCGAGCAGGTCGACAACGACAACGGCGCCGCCTTCGAAGCCACCTACGACAGCCAGGCGCTGTGGGTGCTGGGCGAGCACCGCGTCGGCGGCCGCAGCGTGCTGCCGGGCACGGCGTACATCGAGATCGCGCGCGCCGCGATGATGGCGCTGCACCCGGGCGCGGCCATCGAGATCCGGTCGCTCTCGTACGAGGAAGCGATGGTGTTCGACGCCGGCGCCGCGCGCCGCGTCCGCACCGAACTGCGCCGCAACGGGGCTGGCTACGACTTCACCGTACGCAGCCGCGGGGCGAGCGACAAGCAATGGCTCGAACATGCGCATGCTGGCACCAGCCTGTTCCTGGGCAGCCTGCCGGCGCGGGCGACGGCGCCCGCCGGCGGCTGGCAAACGGGCACCATCCCGCAGGAGCGCCTGGTCGCCTTCGGCGAACGCTGGCGCAACATCGTTCGCATGCAGCTGGGCACGGCGACGGCGGTCGCGCAGTTCGAGTTGCCCGAGCGCTTCCGGGACGACCTCGCAAGTTACCCGGCACACCCGGCGCTGACCGACATGGCCGCCACCTTCGGACTGCACCTGCTGGACCCGGCCCACCGCGACGGGCAGGTCTTCGTGCCGCTGTCGATCGATCGCATCCGCCTGATCGGGCCGTTGCCGGCCGCGCTGACCAGCCATGTCCAGTTGCGCGAAGGCGCGGGGTCGCGGCTGGCGACTTTCGACGTTGCGCTGTGCACGGCTAGCGGGCAAACGCTGGCCGAAATGGAAGGTTTCTCGCTGCGCGGCGTGCAGGCCGGGGCGATGGCCCAGGCATCGCACGCGCGCGAGCCCGGCCTGGCCGAGCAGATGCTCGCCGCCGGCATTCGCGGCGAGGATGCGCACGAACTGTTCGACCGCATCTTCAGCCGCGGGGCACGCGAACTCGTGGTGTCCTCGATCGACCTGGCGCAAATCCAGCGCGCCATGGCCGCTGCTTCGCCAAAGCCAGCGCCGCGCGCGGCGCGCGCGGATGCGCAGGCGCCGGCCGCCGGGCTCAACCCGGTCGAGAACATGCTGGCCGAGGTCTGGCGCGAGTTGCTGGGGGTGGAGGAAATCGCCGCCGACGACGACTTCTTCGCGCTCGGCGGTCATTCGCTGGCCGCGGTGCGCCTGTTCGCCCGCATCCGCAAGCAATATGGCGTGGACCTGCCCCTGGCGACGCTGTTCCAGGCGCCCACCCTGGGCGCGCTGGCCAGCCTGGTCGCGCAGCAGGCGGGCCTTTCGCTGGACGGCCCGGCCGCGGAAGAAGAAGCGCCGAAGAAGTCGAACGTCATCTCCATGGGGACCCGCGGCTGGTCGCCCCTGGTGACCATCTGCCGTGGCAGCGCCAACCGCGTGCCGCTGTTCTGCGTGCACGGCGCAGGCGGCAATGTGCTGAACTTCAAGGTCATTTCCGACCGCATCGGCGCCGAGCAGCCGTTCTATGGATTGCAGGCGCAGGGCGTGGACGGCCGGCTGGCGCCCCTGGGTTCCATTGAGGAGATGGCCGCGCAGTACCTGGAGGCGCTGCGCGCGACGCATCCGCATGGCCCGTACCAGCTGGCCGGCTATTCGGCCGGCGGCGTGATCGCGCTGGCCATGGCCGAACAGCTCAAGCGCGAGGGCGAGCAGGTTCCGCTGCTGGCGATGATCGACACGCTGTCGCCGGAAGCGGCGCGCCGGAAGCTGACGGTCCTGGACAAGCTCTGGCTGTTGCGGCTGTGGAGCCTGGAATACGCGATCCAGTGGCCGGCGCGCCGCCGCCAGTCCCGGATCGACGACGGCAAGTACGCGCTCGCGCTGCAGCGGCTGGCGCGCGGCGAGCCGCTGCCGCCCGAACTGCTGGAGTCGCACCTGTTCCACAACTTCGTCGATGCCCAGTCGCGCTACGCGCCGCCGAGCTACGAGGGCGACATCGTGCTGTTCAAGGCGAGCCGGGCCGACAACATCTACCTGGCGGCCGGGCCCGCCCTCGGTTGGGACGAGCACGTGCGCGGCCAGATCCGCATCCGGACGGTCACCGGTTCGCACCTGACCGTGATGTCGGAGCCGGGCGTGAGCCAGCTGATCGACGGCCTGCGCGTCGAATTGGGACTGGCCGAGCCGGGGCCCGAGAGCCCGCAGACCACGGTCATGGGCGCCCTGGCTGCAGCGGCCAAGGCGATCACGGGGCACCCGGCCCGTCCCTGAGGCGCGGACCCCGTCCGCCAGCGCGTCGCGCCGGGGACGGCGCGGGTACGGCCTGTTCTGATGAAATAGGGCTCATGTTCAAGAAGATCCTGATCGCGAATCGAGGAGAGGTCGCCCTGCGGATCCTGCGCGCCGTCGACGACCTCGGCGCGGCGAGTGTCGCGGTGTACGCGCAGGACGACGCGGGCCTGCCTCACCTGGCACTGACGGGCGAGGCCGTGGCCCTGGACGCGGCCGGGCCTGCGGCCTATCTCGCGATGGCGGCGCTGATCGACATCGCCAGGCGTACCGGATGCGACGCGATCCATCCGGGCTACGGGTTCCTCAGCGAGCGCGCCGACTTCGCGCAAGCCTGCACGGACGCCGGCATCGCCTTCATCGGGCCGACAGCTCCGCAGCTGGCCTTGTTCGGCGACAAGGCCCGGGCTCGCGCGCTGGCCGTCGAATGCGGCGTGCCGGTACTGCCCGCCAGCAACGGCCCAGTCACGCTGGCTGAGGCGAGCGAATTCTTCGCCGCCCACGCCGCGGCGGGCGTGATGATCAAGGCGCTGGGCGGCGGCGGCGGGCGCGGCATGCGCGCGGTCACCGAGGCCGGCCAGCTGCCGGAGGCCTACGCGCGCTGCGCCTCGGAGGCGCAGTCATTTGGCGTGCCCGGCGTGTACGTCGAGCGCCTGATGCGCCAGGCGCGGCACGTCGAAGTTCAGGTGATCGGTGACGGGCAGGAGCTCATGAGCCTGGGCGAGCGCGAATGCTCGCTGCAGCGTCGCTTCCAGAAGCTGGTGGAAATTGCGCCCAGCCCCAGCCTGGCGGGCGCCGTGCGCGGGCAGCTCGCGGAGGCCGCGCTCGAGATGGCACGCGCGGTGCAATACCGCAGCCTGGGCACCTTCGAGTTCCTCGTCGATGAAGAGGCGGCGGACCTGCCCTTCGCCTTCATCGAGGCCAACCCCCGGCTGCAGGTCGAACACACCGTCACCGAGGCGGTGATGGGCCTGGACCTGGTACAGCTGCAGATTCGCATCGCGGCGGGTGAGACGCTGCGCGACGCCGGGCTGGACCCGGCGCGGCCGCCGCAGCCACGAGGCTTTGCGATCCAGTGGCGCGTCAACGGCGAGACGGTCGACGCGCAAGGCGTGGCGCGCCCCTCGAGCGGCCGCCTGGAGCGCTTCGACCTCCCCAGCGGGCCCGGCGTGCGGGTGGACACCCACGGCGTCGCGGGCGCGGCACCGTCGCCGCACTACGACCCGTTGCTGGCCAAGCTGGTCGTGCACGCGCCCGGCCGCGTGTTCGCCGATGTCGTTCGCCGCTCGCGCCGGGCGCTGGCCGAGATGCGCATCGAAGGCCTGGCGACCAATCTTGCGCTGCTGCGTGCGATCGCCGCCCGGCCCGAGTTCGACAACCAGCAACTGCACACGCGCTTCATCGAGGAGCAGTTGCCCGCGCTGTTGGCGCAGGCGCAGCTGTACGGTGGCGCGCCTGCACCGGCCTCCGCGGCCGCCATCGCCGAAGTGGCACCCGGTCTCATCGCCGTGCGCGCGAGCATGCCGGCCCGGCTGGTCGAGCTCGATGCGGAGGTGGGCGAGGTCTTCGCGGCGGGCGAACAGGTCGCCGTGATCGAAGCGATGAAGATGGAGCACGTGCTTCACGCGCCGGCAGCGGGCCGGGTGATCGAAGTGCGCGCGCAGGCCGGCAGCTACCTGAGCGAGGGACAGCTGCTGGTGCTCATGGAGCCGGCCGACGCTGCGGCCGTGGCGGCGCAGCATCGCGAAGAGGCCGACCTCCACGCGATCCGGCCCGACTTGCAACGCGTCATCGAGCGCCATGCGTTCACGCTCGACGAACATCGGCCCGATGCGGTGGCCAAGCGCCACGCGCAGGGCGGCCGCACCGCACGCGAGAACATCGCCGGGCTGTGCGATGACGGCAGCTTCATCGAGTACGGGGCGCTCGCCATCGCCGCGCAGACGCGCCGCCGGGCGATGCAGGACCTGATCGAAAGAACACCGGCCGACGGACTGGTCAGCGGCATCGGCACCGTGAACGCCGCCGACTTCGGCCCCGAGAAGTCGCGCTGCGTGGTCCTGGCCTACGACTACACCGTGCTGGCGGGCACCCAGGGCATGCGCAACCACCACAAGAAGGACCGCATGCTGGGCCTGGCGCACGAGCTCCGGTTGCCGGTAGTGCTGTTCGCCGAAGGCGGCGGCGGGCGCCCCGGCGACGTCGACATGCCGGTGGTGGCGGGCCTGAACAACCACACCTTCAGCCAGTTCGCGGCGCTCTCGGGCAAGGTGCCGGTGGTGGGCGTGGTGCACGGCCGCTGCTTCGCCGGCAACGCCGCACTGCTGGGCTGCGCCGACGCGATCATCGCGACCGAAGCCAGCAACATCGGCATGAGCGGGCCCGCGATGATCGAGGGCGGCGGCCTCGGCAGCTTCGCGCCCGAGCAGATCGGCCCAAGCGAGGTGCAGTCGCGCAACGGCGTGATCGACGTGCTGGTCAAGGACGAAGCCGAGGCGGTGCAGGTGGCAAAACGCTACCTCGGCTACTTCCAGGGGCCGCTGGCGCGCTGGGACTGCGCCGACCAGCGCCTGCTGCGCCATGCGGTGCCGGAGAACCGGCTGCGGGTGTACGACATGCGCCGCCTGCTGCACGCGCTGGCCGACTCGGGCTCGATGCTGGAGCTGCGTGCGGGCTTCGGCACCGGCATGATCACGGCCCTCGCCCGCATCGAGGGCCGCGCGGTGGGCGTGATCGCCAACAACCCGCGTCACCTGGGCGGCGCCATCGACGTGCACGCCGCCGACAAGGCCGCGCGCTTCATGCAGCTGTGCGACGCGCACGGCCTGCCGATCGTCTCGCTCACCGACACGCCCGGCTTCATGGTCGGCCCCGACATCGAGGCGCAGGCCCAGGTGCGGCATGTCTGCCGCATGTTCGTGGTCGCCGCGCAGCTGTCGGTGCCCTTCTTCGCGGTGGTCACGCGCAAGGGCTATGGCCTGGGCGCGCAGGCCATGACCGCGGGCGGCTTCGACGCGCCGGTGTTCACCGTCTCCTGGCCCACCGGCGAGTTCGGCGCCATGGGGCTGGAGGGTGCGGTGAAGCTGGGTTTCCGCAAGGAGCTGGAGGCCACCGCGCCCGGCGCCGAACGCGACGCGCTGTTCCAGAAGCTGGTGGCGCAGCAGTACGAGAACGGGCAGGCGATGAACATGGCCGCGACGCTGGAGATCGACGCGGTGATCGACCCGGCCGACACGCGCGCCTGGCTGGTGCGGGGACTGGATTCGGCGGCGCGCAAGCCCTTCGGCAGCGGCCGCTTCATCGACACCTGGTAGGGCTCGCTCAGGAGGGTGCGACCATGAGCCGGTAGCCCACCGCGGTTTCCGTCAGCAGGTGCCGCGGCTGGGCCGGGTCATCTTCGAGCTTCTGCCGCAGGTGCCCCATGTAGATGCGCACGTAGTGGTTCTGCTCCGCATGCGCGGGGCCCCACACTTCACGCAGCAGTTGCCGGTGCGTGAGCACGCGGCCCGCGTTGGCGATCAGCACCGAGAGCAGCCGGTATTCGATCGGCGTCAGGTGCACCTGCGCGCCGTCCCGCTTGACCACCCGCGCGCCCTGGTCCACTTCGACATTGCCGAAACGAAACACGGCGTCGCGCGCCTCTTCGGCGCCGGCACCGCGCGGCCGGCGCAGGTTGGCGCGCACGCGCGCCAGCAACTCACCCACGCCGAAAGGCTTGGTGAGGTAGTCGTCGGCGCCGGCATCGAGCGCAGCCACCTTGTCGGTCTCGCTGGTACGGGCGGACAGCACGACGATGGGCACCGAGGACCAGCCTCGCACATCGCGGATGAGGTCCATGCCATCGCCGTCGGGCAAGCCCAGGTCGAGCACGATCAGGTCGGGCTTGCGCGTGCCGGCCTCGATCAGGCCGCGCTTTTCGGTTTCGGCCTCGTGCACCTGCCAGCCCTCACCTTCCAGCGCGGCACGCACGAAGCGGCGGATCTGCGGCTCGTCCTCGACGATGAGTGCGACGGGCGCCGGTGCGTTCATGCGGCAGGCGGCAACTGCGGTGGCGGCCGGCGCGGCAGCCGCACCGTGAATTCGGCGCCGCCTCCTGGGGCATTGGCGGCGCTGATGCGGCCGTGATGGGCTTCCACCACCGCCTTGCAGATGGCCAGCCCGAGTCCCACGCCCGGCGTGCTCGATTCCGGAAGGCCGCGTGTGAATTTCTCGAACAGCATCTGTTCCTTTCCGCGCAGCGCCGGCGGCAGGCCGGGGCCATGATCGCGCACCGTGAGCACCAGCTCGTCTTCGTGCGCAGAGGCATGCAGCTCGATCGGCGGCGCGCCGTGCTTGGCCGCATTTTCCAGCAGGTTGGCCAGGACCCGTTCGATCAGGGTGGCATCGAACTCCACCAGCGGCAGGCCGGCCGGCACGTCCACCGTGACCGCCCGCCCCTGAAGCAGCGGGGCGACGCTGCGCAGCGCAGCGCCCGCGACCTCCTCCACCGACTGCCATTCCATGCGCAGGTCGACGCGCCCGCTTTGCAGCCTGGCCATCTCCAGCAGGTTGTTGACCAGGGTGGCCAGCTCGCGCGCCTGGTCGATCAGCAGCTGGGCTGAGTCGGCCTGCGCGGAAGAAAGGGGCGGCTGCGAATGACGCAGTGAGTCGGCCAGCCCCAGCAGTGCCGTGAGCGGTGTGCGGATGTCGTGCGAGATGGACGCCAGCAGCGCGTTGCGCAGGCGCTCCGATTCCATGTCCACCACGGCCTTCTGCGCGATGTCGACGTAGTGCACGCGCTCCAGGGCGATCGCGATCTGCCGAGCCAGCGTCTCCAGGTGCTGGCGCTGCTCGGGAATGAGCAGCCAGCGCGCCTGCCCGGGCTGCAGCGCCAGCACGCCGCGCACCCGCATGGGCGCGCGCAGGGGCACGTAGTGCCAGCTGTGGGCCGCCAGCGTGCTGGTCGCCAACCCAGCCGGCTGCGCGTTGCGGAAGGCCCAGTCGGCGACGCTGGCATCGAAGCCCGGTGGCGGGCTGGCAGGCAGCACCAGCTCGTCGCGGTCGTCGGTCACCAGCACGACAGCCTCGCCGCCGAAATGCGCGCGCACCGAGGACCTGCCGATGTCGGCCACCTGCGCTGCGAGCAAGGCGCCCGAGAGTTCGCGGGTCAGTTCGAACAGCGACTGTGCCCGGCGCTCACGGCTCTCCGAAATGCGCGCCTGGAAGCGCAGGCCCGCCGTGAGCTGCCCGGTGAGCAGGCCCACGCCCAGCATCACTGCGAAGGTGATGAGGTACTGCACGTCCGACACGGCCAGCGAGAAGCGGGGCGGCACGAAAAAGATGTCGAAGGTCGCCACGTTGAGGACGGCCGCCAGCGCCGCCGGGCCGCGGCCGAAGCGCAGCGCCACCCCCACGGTCCCCAGCAAGTACAGCATCACGATGTTCGCCAGGTCCAGCAGGTCGTGCAGCGGCGCCGCGGCCAGCGTCAGCGCCACGCTGCTGGCCACCGCCCACAGGTAGCGCGGCCAGCGCTCGTACCAGGCGGAGTGCTCCTCCTCGTCGGCCGACGTCTGGACCACGCGCGCCAGCCGGCGCGCGCTCTCGGTGCGGCCGACCTCCACCACGTCCAGCGCCGGCGCCAGTTGGGCGAGCCGTTGCGTCATGCCGGGTCGCAGCCAGCGCCGCCCCGGGCGCGAACGGCCGATGACCAGCATGGCGCAGTTCATCTTCTGCGCATGGGCGACCAGTGCGGCGGCGGGATCGTTGCCGACCAGCACCGCCGTGGTCGCGCCCAGTTCCTGCGCCAGCTTGAGCACCGCCAGCACCCGGTCGCGCGCCGCCTCGTCGAGCCGGCGCAGCTGCTCGGTCTCGACATAGGCGGCGTGCCAGCGCACGTTCAGCTGGCCGGCCAGCCGGGCCGCCGTGCGCACCCCCTGCTCTGCGCCCTCGAACGGCCCGACGCAAGCCAGGATGGCGCTGCCGGTGTTCCACACCGGCGTGATCGACTGCTCCACCCGGTAGCTGCGAACGTCGTCCTCGACGTGCTCGGCGGTGCGGCGCAGCGCGATTTCGCGCAGCGCGATCAGGTTGCCCTTGCGGAAGAAGTTGCGCGCCGCGCGATCGGCCTGCTGCGGGATGTAGACCTTGCCCGCGCGCAGCCGGTTGATGAGTTCATCCGGGGTGACGTCCACCAGCACGATTTCATCCGCCCCGTCCAGCACGGTGTCGGGCACCGTCTCGTGCACACGGATGCCCGTGATCGCCCCCACCGTGTCGTTCAGGCTTTCCAGGTGCTGGACGTTCATCGTGGACCAGACATCGATGCCCGCATCCAGCAACTCCTGCACGTCCTGCCATCGCTTGGGGTGACGGGAGCCGGGCACGTTGGAGTGCGCGAGCTCGTCCACCAGAAGCACCCGAGGCTTGCGCGCCAGCGCCGCGTCGATGTCGAACTCCGACAGCTTGCGCCCGCGATAGTCGGTTTCCTTGCGCGCCAGCCGCGGCAGCCCTTCGAGCAGCTGCTCGGTTTCCGCGCGGCCGTGCGTTTCGACCAGGCCCACGAGCACATCCACGCCCGCTTCCTGCTCGCGCCGGGCCGCGCCCAGCATCGCGAAGGTCTTGCCCACGCCGGCGCTGGCGCCGAAATAGATCCGCAGCCGCCCCCGGCTCGCACGCGCCGCTTCCCCGCGCAACTGCTCCAGCAGCTGGTCGGGATCAGGCCGCTGGTCAGCGCGCTGGTCGGAAGCGATCGCCATTCGTACAGCTTACCCTCAGATGCTCTCAGACCGCGTGGGAAATGGCAGCGGCCTGCAATCGCTCATTGCAGCGCGTCGAGCGCCAGGTTCAGGCGCAGCACATTGACCACCGGTTCGCCGACCAGCGGCAGCCAGGGTTGCTCGATGTGCTGGTCCACCAGGCCCGCGACTTTCTCCGGCGGCAGCCCGCGTGCGCGCGCGACGCGCGCCACCTGATAGCGTGCGGCGGCGGGGCTGATGTGCGGGTCCAGGCCGCTGGCAGAGGCCGTCACCAGGTCCGCCGGCACCGGCGCCGTGTTGCCCGGGTCGGCGGCGCGCAGGGCCTCCACGCGAGCCTTGACGGCTTCGACCAGCGCGGGGTTCAGGGGCCCCTGGTTCGAGCCGCCGGAGGCGCTCGCGTTGTAGGGCATCGGGCTGGTGGCCGAGGGGCGGCCCCAGAAGTGCTTCGGGTCGGTGAAGTTCTGTCCGATCAGTTCCGAGCCGACGGGCTTGCCGTCCTTCACGATCAGGCTGCCGGATGCCTGCTGCGGAAAGAGCGCGCGCGCCCCGAAGGCCACCAGCGCCGGATAGATGCCGCCCACCAGGATCGTCAGCACGGCCAGCATGACCAGCGTGGGGCGGAGGATGGATTCCTTGTCGTTCATGAAGTAGCTCCTTTACGCCAGGCCGATGCCGGCCAGCACGAGGTCAATCAGCTTGATGCCGGCGAAGGGGACGATCAGGCCGCCGACGCCGTAGATCAGCAGATTGCGGCGCAGCAGTGCCGCCGCGCCAATGGGCCGGTAGCGCACGCCTTGCAGCGCCAGCGGGATCAGGAAGACGATGATCAGCGCATTGAAAATGACCGCCGACAGGATGGCGGACTGGGGGCTGGCCAGCCCCATCACGTTGAGCGCAGCCAGCTGCGGATAGCTGGTGACGAAGATCGCGGGGATGATGGCGAAGTACTTCGCCACGTCATTGGCGATCGAGAAGGTGGTGAGCGAGCCGCGCGTCATCAGCAGCGCCTTGCCGGTTTCCACCACCTCCAGCAGCTTGGTCGGATCCGAATCCAGGTCGACCATGTTGCCGGCTTCCTTGGCTGCCTGCGTGCCGCTGTTCATCACCACGGCGACATCGGCCTGGGCCAGGGCCGGCGCGTCGTTGGTGCCGTCGCCGGTCATGGCGATGAGGCGCCCTTCGCGCTGGTACTCGCGAATCAGCTTGAGCTTCGCCTCCGGCGTCGCCTCGGCCAGGAAGTCGTCCACGCCGGCCTCGGCGGCGATCGCGGCGGCCGTGAGCTTGTTGTCGCCCGTGATCATGATGGTCTTGATGCCCATGCGGCTCAGCTGGGCGAAGCGCTCGCGGATCCCGCTCTTGACGATGTCCTTCAGTTCGATCACGCCAAGCACCTTGCCGCCTTCGGACACCACCAGCGGCGTGCTGCCGCGCCGCGCCACCTCGTCGGCGGTGCGCATGACCTCCGGAGGCACCTGGCCGCCGAGCCCGTGCACATGGTTGCGGATCGCGTCGGACGCGCCCTTGCGCAGCGGCATGTCGTCGCCCGGCTCGAACTCCGGCACATCGGCGCCGCTCATGCGGCTGTGTGCGCTGAAGGCGACGAAGCGCGCGCCTTCCAGCGGCCGGTCATCCACGCGCATGCGGCGCGCCAGTTCGACGATGCTGCGGCCCTCGGGCGTGTCGTCGGCCAGGGACGCGAGCAGCGCCACGCGCGCCAGGTGCTCCGGCGACACGCCCGGGGCGGCCAGGAAGGCCGAGGCCTGCCGGTTGCCGTGCGTGATGGTGCCGGTCTTGTCCAGCAGCATCACGTCGACATCGCCCGCAGCCTCGACGGCGCGGCCGGAGGTGGCGATGACGTTGGCCTGCATCATGCGACTCATGCCGGCCACCCCCACCGCCGACAACAGGCCGCCGATGGTGGTGGGAATCAAGCACACCAGTAACGCCACCAGCGCGGTGATGGTCACCACCTGGCCGGCACCTGCCGCCTGCACGCTGAAGATCGAATACGGCAGCAGGGTCGCCGTCACGATCAGGAACACGATCGTCAACGCGATCAGCAGGATGTTCAGCGCGATCTCGTTCGGCGTCCTCTGGCGCTTGGCGCCCTCCACCATCCCGATCATGCGGTCCAGGAAGGATTCACCCGGGTTCACCGTGATGCGCACGACCAGCCAGTCCGACAGCACGCGGGTGCCGCCGGTGACCGATGAGAAGTCGCCGCCGCCCTCGCGCACCACCGGCGCCGACTCGCCGGTGATGGCGCTCTCGTCCACCGACGCCACGCCCTCGATGACCTCGCCGTCCAGCGGGATGATGTCATGCGGCTCCACCAGCACCACGTCGCCGCGCTGAAGTTCCTCGCCCTTGTGCGGCAGCCAGGTGGCGCCGTGGTAAGGGCCCTTGTGCTCGTGCGAGTACTTCTTGGCCCACGCGCTCTTCTTGATGCCGCGCAGGGATGCGGCCTGGGCCTTGCTGCGGCCCTCGGCCATGGCCTCGGCGAAATTGGCGAACAGCACGGTGAACCACAGCCAGACCGCCACTGCCAGGATGAAACGTGCCGGTGCTTCGCCGGCGCCACGCAGGGCCTCGATGCCCAGCAGGGTCGTGACGATGCTGCCGATGTAGACCACGAACATCACGGGGTTGCGCCACTGCACGGCGGGGTGCAGCTTCCTGAAGGCTGCCGCCAGCGCGGGCTTGACCAGTCCCGGGTCCATCAGGCGCAGGATCTTGCGTTCATGTTTGCTCATGGTTTCCTCCTACTTTCCGCCCCACAGCACCAGGTGCTCCACCACGGGTCCGAGCGCCAGTGCCGGCACGTAGTTCAGCAGCCCCACCAGCAGCACGGTGCCGATCAGCAGAACCACGAACAGCGGCCCATGCGTGGGCATGGTTCCGGCGGTCACGGGCAGCCGCTGCTTGGCGGCGAGCGAACCGGCGATCGCGAGCACCGGCACGATCACGCCGAAGCGTCCCAGCCACACCGCGAGGCCCAGCATCGTGTTGTAGAAGGGCGTGTTCGCCGACAGGCCGGCGAAGGCACTGCCGTTGTTGTTGGCCGCCGACGTGAAGGCGTACAGGATCTCCGAGAAGCCGTGCGCACCGGGGTTGGCAATGCCGGACTTGCCCGGCGCCACCACCACCGCCAGGGCGGTGCCGAGGAGCACCACGATGGGCGTGACCAGGATCGCCACCGAGGTCAGCTTCATCTCGTAGGACTCGATCTTCTTGCCCAGGTACTCGGGCGTTCGGCCGATCATCAGCCCGGCGATGAACACGGCGAGGATGGCGAAGATCAGCATGCCGTACAGGCCGGAGCCGACACCGCCGAACACCACTTCGCCCAGTTGCATCAGCACCAGCGGCACCAGCCCGCCCAGCGGCGTGAAGGAGTCGTGCATCGCGTTGACCGCGCCGCAGGAGGCCGCCGTGGTGATGGCGGCGAACAGGGCCGACACCACCGGACCGAAGCGCACTTCCTTGCCTTCCATGTTGGCCGCTTGCGGATCGATGCCGAGCGGCGTCAGCAGCGGGTTGCCCGCCTGCTCCGCGGGAATCGCGATCAGCACCGCGGCGATGAACAGCACCGTCATGGCCGCGAACACCGCCCAGCCCTGGCGCACGTCGCCCACCGCGCGGCCGAAGGTGAAGCACAGGCCGGCCGGGATCGCGAAGATCGCGAGCATCTGCACCAGGTTGACCCAGCCGTTGGGGTTCTCGTACGGATGGGCGGAATTGGCGTTGAAGAAGCCGCCGCCGTTGGTGCCCAGCATCTTGATCGCGACCTGCGAAGCCACCGGCCCCATCGCCAGCGTCTGGGTGGCGGTCTTCGCGTCCTCCATCACGGGCTGGCCGCTCGCATCCTTCAGCGGCTGGCCGTCGGGGCCGTTCTTCGGCTGCTGGTAGGCGGTGACTTCCAGCGCCTGCACTTCTTTGTAGCCGTCGAAGTTCTGGATCATCCCTTGCGCCACGAAGAACAGCGCGACCACGAAGGACAAGGGCACCAGCAGCCAGGCCGTGATGCGGGTCATGTCGGCCCAGAAGTTGCCCACCCCTTCGGCCGAGCGCAAGGCGAAGCCGCGGATCAGTGCAAAGGCCACGGCGACACCGGTGGCGGCGGAGAAGAAGTTCTGCCCCGCCAGCGCCACCATCTGCGTCAGGTAGCTCATGGTCGCCTCGCCGCCGTAGCCCTGCCAGTTGGTGTTGGTGACGAAGCTGAGGGCAGTGTTGAAGGACGAATCCGGGGAAACGGCCGCCATGCCCGCCGGGTTGAGCGGCAGCACGGCCTGCAGCCGCTGGAGGCCGTACACCAGCAGCGCGCCCAGCGCATTGAAGGCCAGCAGAGCGATGGCGTAGCGTGTCCAGGGCATGGAGCGCTGCGGATCGACGCCGGCCCAGCGATACAGCGGCGCTTCGATCCGGCGCATCCAGGCGGGATGGCGCCCCTCCAGCAGTGCGGCCATGTAACGGCCCAGCGGCCAGGCGGCCGCCAGCATCAGTACCAGAAAAAGGGCCAACAGGCCCCAGGCGTACAGGCTCATCTCAGAACTCCTCCGCGCGGATCAGCGCGTACACCAGGTACGCCAGCAGGGCGAGCCCGCAGAAGGCGCCGAAGCCGTAGATCACGGCGGGCGCGATCATGGCCGCTCCTTGCGGGTCGGCGCGAGGCGCTCCAGCCCGCGCACCAGCATCACCATGAGAACCCACAGCAGCGCGCCCAGGGCCAGGTAGATCAAGTCCATGTCAGCTCCGTTTCAACGAACGGATGAACTTTGTGCCGTGCCGCATAAAAACGGGGAAGAGAAGCCGGGACCCGGTGTAAAGAAGTCATAAACAGCCCCGGGTCCTTGCGCCTTGCCTGGCGGCGCGCCCGGTTCCGCTACAACTGCACGCGGGTGCCCAACTCGATCACGGCGTTGTCCGGCAGGCCGAAGTAGTCGACGGCCCGGCCCGCGTTGCGCGACAGCGCCTCGAACAGTTTCTGCCGCCAGCGCGGCATCTGCGCCCGCGCCTGCGGCCGCGGCACCACCGTTTCGCGGCTCAGGAAGAACGAGGTGGCGAATTCGTCCACCGCGAGTCCATGTTCGGCGCACAGGCGCAGCGCCTGCGGGATGTCCGGCTGTTCGGCGAAGCCGAAGTGCGCGACGACCTGCCAGAAGCCATGGCCGATCTCCTCGATCTCCACGCGTTGCGCCACGGGCACCGTGGGCTCTTCGTGGTATTGCACCGTCAGCACCAGGTTGCGCCGGTGCAGCGCCAGGTTGTGCTTCATGTTGTGCAGCAGCGCCTGGGGCACTACACCGGGTTCGGCCGACATGAATACCGCCGTGCGGTCCACCCGCAGCAGCGCATCCTGAGTGGCCAGGGTCTGGACGAACTCGCGCAACGGCAGCTGGTCTTCCCGCAGCGTTTCGCCGAGCAGCTCTCGTCCGCGCTTCCAGGTCGTCATCACCACCAGCACGCCGGCCGCCAGGGCCAGCGGGAACCAGCCGCCTTCGTGCACCTTGAGCGAGCAGGACGCAAGCAGCACCGCGTCGAGGGTGATGAACAAGGCCGTCGCGCCGATGGCGGTCCACCGCGGATAGCCCCAGGCGCGGCGCACCACGAAATACGTGAGCACGGTGGTGATCAGCATGGTGCCGGTCACCGCGATGCCGTAGGCCGAGGCCATCGCGGAGGAATTTCCGAAGCCGAGGCAGGCCAGCACCACCGCGCCCAGAAGGATCCAGTTCACCGCAGGCACGTAGACCTGTCCACGCTCGTGCGTCGAGGTGTGCACGATCTGCAGGCGAGGCAGGAAGCCGAGCTGGATCGCTTGCTGCGTCAGCGAATAGGCGCCCGAGATCACGGCTTGCGAGGCAATGATGGTCGCCAGGGTCGCGATCACGACCGCCGGCAACAGCAGTGCCGGCGGAAAGCTCAGGTAGAACGGGTTTTCAATGGCCTGGCTGTCGCGAAGCAGCAGCGCGCCCTGCCCCGCGTAGTTGAGCGCGAGCGAAGGCAACACCAATCCGGTCCAGGCGATGCGGATCGGCCGCTTGCCAAAGTGGCCCATATCGGCATAAAGCGCTTCGGCGCCCGTCACGGCCAGCACCACGGCGCCCACGGCCAGGAACAGGCCCCAGCCGCGCGCGGCCAGGAAGTTCCAGGCGTGGCGCGGATCGATCGCCTGCAGCACCTGCGGCGCCTGGACGATCTGCCACGCCCCGACGGCGGCCAGAACTGCAAACCACACGATGATCACGGGTCCGAACCACTTGCCCACCGTGGCCGTGCCGCGGCTTTGCGCCATGAACAGGCCCGCCAGGATGCCGATGGCGAGCGGCAGCACCCAGGGCTTGAGCGCGGGCGCGGCGACTTCCAGGCCTTCCACCGCGCTCAGGACGGAAATCGCCGGCGTGAGCACGCTGTCGCCGTAGAACAGCGCCGCGCCGAAAGCCCCCAGCAGCAGCAACCGGGCTCGCAGGCGCGGCTGATGCGCCGCCGTTTGCGATGCGAGCGCCAGCAGCGCCATGATCCCGCCCTCACCGCGGTTGCTGGCGCGCATGATCAGGGTCACGTACTTGAGCGTCACCACCACCATCAGCAGCCAGAACACCACCGAAACCGCCCCGACGATGTTTTCGGGCGTCGGGGCCACGCCGGTTTCCGGCTTGAAGATTTCCTTGATGGTGTACAGCGGGCTGGTGCCGATGTCGCCATACACCACCCCCAGCGCCGCCAGTGTCAGCGCCGCCGTCCCCTGCCTGCGCAGTTCGCCCGCCGGTGCGCCTGCGAGTTCTTGCGCTGTCGATGCCGTCTCCATGAAAGCCCTCCGGATGGAATGAGGCTTTCCTTGTGCCGCACGCGGCATAAAAAACGCATAAATGCAGCCGAGGTGACGCAGCGCCCCCACCCAGGCCTCCCCCGGAGGGGGAGGGATCGAGTGGCCACTTACTCGTCGGCGAGCCGGTAGCCCACGCCCAGTTCGGTGAGCAGGTAGCGCGGATCGGCGGGGTCTTCCTCGATCTTGGCGCGCAGGTGGCCCATGTAGATCCGAAGGTAGTGCAGCTGGTCCACGTGCTCGCTGCCCCACACCTGGGCCAGCAGCTGCCGGTGGGTGAGCACCTTGCCCGGGCTGGCCGCCAGCCGGTCGAACAGCTCGAGCTCCAACGGAGTCAGGTGGACCGTGCGGCCACGCACGCTGACTTGCCGGCTTTCGCGTTCGTAGACCAGGTCGGCGACGCGCAGCACGGGCGCGGGCTGCGGCGGTGTCGCCGCGCGTCGCAGCATCGCGCGTACCCGGGCCAGCAGCTCGCCCACGCCAAAGGGCTTGGTCAGGTAGTCGTCGGCGCCGGCATCGAGGGCGGCGATCTTCTGCGCCTCCTGCGTGCGCGCCGACAGGACCAGGATGGGCGTCGACAGGCGCTGGCGGACGAGGCCGATCAGCTCGACACCATCCATGTCCGGCAGGCCCAGGTCCACGATCAGCAGCTCGCAGGGCCCGGTGGCGAGTTCCCGCTGCGCCTGGGCCGCGTCGTGCGCGGCGCGCGGCCGCATCCCGGCGGCGCTGAGGCTGGCGCAGACGAACTGCGAGATCGAGCTGTCGTCTTCCACGACGAGGACTTCAGCCACGTTCGAGCTCCTGCGGGAGTTGCGCGGCGGGCAGGTCAATGCGGAACTCGCTGCCCGGCTCGCAGCGCCTGGCCGCGATGCGTCCGCCGTGCGCCTGGACCACGAGCTTGCAGATCGCCAGGCCCAGCCCCGCGCCGGCCGACTTGCCCGCCTTGGCATAGCGGTCGAAGATCGCATCCGCGTCGGTCTCGGGCAGGCCCTGGCCATGGTCGCGCACGGCGACGAACACCCCTTCGCGGCTGCGGCCGGCGGTCACGATCACAAGCGGTTCGCCGCCCGAGTGACGCACGGCGTTGTCCACCAGATTCGCGATCGCCTGCGCCAGCAGCGAGGCTTCGGCCTTCACGGGTGGCAGCCCCGGCGCTACGCGCAGCTGGATGCGCGTGCCGTCCCAGCGCCTTCGCATGCGCGCCGCGGCCGCACCCAGGACTTCCTCCACGGACTCCCACTCCATGCGCAGTTGCAGATGCGGCTGCGACAGCCGCGCCATCTGCAGGATGTTGTCCGCCATCAGCGTGAGGTCGCGCGCTTCGTTCTCGATGTTCGACAGCAGCCGTTCACGCTGCGACGGCGCCAGTGACTCTGACTGGGCGCGCAGCGTGCTTGCGGTGCCCTCGATGCCGGCCAGCGGCGTGCGCAGGTCGTGCGACAGCGACGCCAGCAGCGTGTTGCGCGCGGCTTCGGCGCGGGCACTCTCTTGCGCCGAACGCGCGGCCGAAGCGGCCCGTTCACGTTCGATCCGCAGCCCGACCTGCCCGGCCAGCGCCATCCAGTGCTGGAGCGTCTCGCCATCCGGGCTGTCGCGGCCGGCCAGCAGCACCTGCACGGCGCCCTTGGCGCCGCGACGGGCGAAGGGGGCGCACCACAGCGGCAGGTCGCGCCAGTCGTCGCAGCCGCGCCCCAAAGGCCGGCCATGCTCCAGCGACCAGCGCACCGAAGCCTCGTGAAATCCCGGTTCGGTTTCCGGCACACCCCAATGCTGCAGTCGGCCGTCGTCCATGAGCAGGAAAACCGCCGCGGGCTTGCCCAGGCTGGCGCACAGCCAGTCCGCCGCCCGGCGCGCCATTGCCTCGATGCTCTCGCAAGCGGCCAGTGCTTCGCTCAGCTCGTGCAACTGCGCCGCGCGCAACTCGCCCTGCTCGGCGCGGTCCTGGCGCTCGCGCAGGTGCGCCACCAGGTTGTTGAGCACCAGCGAAAGCGCCAGCAGCACCGCGAGAATCCACCAGTACTCCGCGCCTTCCACCCGGAAAGTGTGGCGCGGCGGAATGAAGAAGTAGTTGAGCGCCGAGACGCACGACACCGCCGCCACGACGGCAGGCAGGCGGCCGAGCCGAAAGGCGCACGCGACGGAGGCCACCAGGTACACCATCGTCAGCCCCGCGACCGACATGTAGCCATCGAGCGCGAAGCAGGCCAGCGTCGCCAGCGCCGCCGCGCCCATGGCTTCGAGGTAGGCCAGCTTCGGGCGAGGTCTGCTGCGCATGCCGCGCATCGTACGCCTGCTGAGATGCCGACGGCCAGGCGCTGCGTCTCCCTCCAACCAGCGCTCCTTGTTGGCCCGGGGTTTGCACCCTATAGTTGCCGCTCGCCCTTGACCCGGAGGTGCCATGGACCGTGAGCAGGCAGTGCTTGATGTCGCTATCGTCGGCGCCGGCATCGCCGGCGTGGTCGCCCTCTACTACGCGCGCCAGGCGGGCCTGCAGGCGCGCGTCTTCGAGCGGCAGGATGGCGTGGGCGGCCTGTGGCGCAAGCTGCCCGCCTGGCAGGACATCCAGATCGCACCGGCCGACTGGGCCATCGGCGACCTGGCGCTGGCCGGTCCCTACCAGCCCGCCGTCCTCGCCAACATCCAGTCCTGGGTGGACCGCTTTGGCCTGGCCGATGGCATCTCGCTCGCCACCGAAGTTCATTCCGCACGGCACGAAGGCGGTGTGTGGCGGCTTGCCACGTCGAAGGGTTACTTCGAGGCCCGACACCTGGCCTGCGCGACGGGCGCGCACAACATTCCGCACGTGCCCGAGGTGAGCCGTATCGCCCCGGATGTGCGTGAACTCCACTCCAGCGCCTTGCGCGATCCGGCCGAAGTGGCCGGCAAATCGGTGCTGGTGGTCGGCGGCGGCGGGTCGGCCTTCGACCTGCTGGACCTGTGTTTCGAGCACGGCGCCGCCCGCATCGCCTGGGCGTACCGCGGCCTGCACTGGTTCACGCCCACCCGCAAGATCAAGCATGTTGCCGGCAGCGTGCGCGAGTTCGCGCGCCTGCAGGTCAGCGGCATGACCCTGGAACAACAAAGCGCGGTGATCGCCGAGGACCTCCGCGGCCGCTATGCGAAGTTCGGCCTGGAAAGCATTCAGCCGGCCAAGCCCTTCGACCTGCGTCACGACCAGCTGATTCCCGGACGCCATCGCATGGTCGAGAACTTCGCGGCGATCGAGCGGCATGCGGCCACCGTGGAACGCATCGAAGGCCGCAAGCTCACGCTCAGCGACGGCGCGGAGCTGGAGCCCGACCTGCTGCTCTGGGGCACCGGCTACGCCGTGGACCTGTCCTTCCTGGAGGTGCAGCCGCTGCGGACCCTGCGCGTCCTCGGCGATGTCGCCGCACGCTGTGGCGGCGCCTTTCGCAGCCTGGATGCGCCCAACCTCCACATCCTGGGCATCGGCCTCGACGGCATCGGCTCCGCGCCGTTCGCCTATTCGCTCATGGGCCGCTCACTGGCCGCGCACATCGCCGGCCGCGCCGACCTGGGGCTGGAGCCCGTGCCCCATCGCCTCAATCACTTCGAGTTGGCGAACTACCTCGCGCCGCGCGACCCGCACAACTACCCGCCTTCCAATTGGCGCCAGGCCTTGCGCGAGCTCGCCCTGAACACGCCCGACTCGCAGCCCTACCCGATTCCGTGAATTGACTTCGCGCAAACTTCTGCGCGTCGGGCTCTCTCCCAAACCCAGCGCCGTTGGATGATGCTGCGGGCAGCCATTTCGCCCCTACCCGATTTTCCGACTGGTCCACCCCGCCCATTTGGAGGGGGTTGCACCCGGCCATCTGGCCTTAAGGTCGTGCCTGCGCACCTACGTGCTTTCCACACTGACGGACTTTCCACGTTTACGTGCTTTCCCCATTGGGATCGCGCCAAGTGCGGCTATCGTTCACACCGGAAGTATCAAGACGGAGTTGGAGATGAGAAGAACTATTGCCCGGGCCATGCTGGCTGCATCGATAGTGGCCGCCCCCGCCGCCTGGTCCATGGACATCGTGGTTGGCCAGGTCGCCCCGATGTCCGGCCTGGAAGCCAACCAGGGCCGCGCGTATGCCGCCGGCATGGAACTGCTGTTCAAGCAGGTCAACAAGGCCGGTGGCGTGAACGGCCATCGCTTCACACTGGTGCGCAAGGACGACGGCGGCCGGCCCGAAGACACGCTGAGCGCCACCCGCGAACTGATCACCGAGAGCAAGCCGCTGGTGCTGGCCGGCTATTTCGGCAACAAGAACGTCGCGGACCTCATCGCTTCGGGCCTGTTGAACAACGAGAGGCTGGTGCTCGTGGGCTACCGCTCCTGGGAGCTGCGCGCGGACGCGCCGAACGTCTACAACGTGCGGGCCGGCCTGCGCGAAGAGATCAACAAGATCATCGAGCACCTGGCCACCATCGGTATCACCCGGCTCGCCATGCTCTACGAAGCGGG
The DNA here is from genome assembly GCF_001580455.1 of Ramlibacter tataouinensis. Lineage (NCBI taxonomy): Bacteria > Pseudomonadati > Pseudomonadota > Betaproteobacteria > Burkholderiales > Comamonadaceae > Ramlibacter > Ramlibacter tataouinensis. The sequence continues at coordinate 3,506,189 of NZ_CP010951.1, read as the reverse complement.
ACCGGGTTCGGTCAATCTGGTGCTGGCGGCCGACGAGGCAGCGAAGAAATCCAAGGCGCAGCTTGTCGCGCACGCTTCCTATCCGTCCGGAACGACGACGGTCACGCCCGCCGTCGACCAGTTCGTGAAGGCGCAGCCGCAGGCCATCCTGCTCGTGGCGACCGGCGCCGCCGCGGCGGGTTTCGTCGAGCTGTACCGGGCCGCGGGCGGGACGGGGCAGATCTTCACGCACTCGGGCGCCGACGTGGAACAGATGGCCAAGCGCCTCTCCGACGAGCAGTTGCAAGGCGTCGCCATCGCGCAGGTGACCCCGAGCCCCTACAAGATCTCGAGCAAGATCGCCAAGGAGCTCAAGGACGTCCTCGCCGGCTCCGACAAGCCCGACGTGCCAGTCAGCTACGCGATGATCGAAGGCTTCATCGCCGGGAAGGTCATCGTCGAAGCCGTGCGCCGCCAGGGTCGCGCCCCGACACGCGAGGGCATAGCCGCCGCGCTCGATTCCATGGACAACTTCGACGTCGGCGGCTACGCCGTCGGCTACAAGTCGGGCTCGCGTACCGGGTCGAAGTACGTCGAACTCTCGATCGTCAGCGGCGCCGGGAAGATCAGGCAGTGAGGCATGGGCTTCCGGCTCGATGGGGAGCCGGGCTCGCTCGCCCGTATCAGCCCAGGCTGCGCGCGATGATCAGCTTCTGGATGTGGCTCGTGCCCTCGTAGATCCTGGTCACGCGCACGTCGCGCAAGTAGCGGACTAAGCGCGTTGGGGCACACCCTTCGGCTCGGGGACGCCGGCGACGCCGCCCTTCCTTGCGCCGACCCCGCGGAGCAGGAAATGCGATAGCGCCGGAATCAGCACCAGCGCGCCCAGCATGTTCCAGATGAACATGAAGGTCAGCAGGATTCCCATGTCGGCCTGGAACTTGATCGGCGAGAAGGCCCAGGTGATCACACCGGCAGCCAGCGTCACGCCCACCAGCGCCACCACCTTGCCGGTGAAGCGCAGCGCGTGCCGATACGCGTCCTTGAGCGTGGCGCCGACGCGCTGCTGCGCCAGCTGGATGCTCAGCAGGTACAAGGCGTAGTCCACGCCGATGCCCACACCCAGCGCGATCACCGGCAACGTCGCCACCTTCACCCCCATGCCCAGCGCCACCATCAGCGCCTCGCACAGGATCGAGGTGATGGCCAGCGGCACCACCGCCACGATCACCGCGCGCCAGCTGCGGAAGGTGATGAGGCACAGCACGATCACCGCCGCGTACACGTACAGCAGCATGGTGACGTTGGCCTGCTTCACAACGATGTTGGTCGCCGCTTCGATGCCGGCACTACCCGCCGCCAGCAGGAACTGCCGGTCCGAGGTGCTGTGCTGCTGGGCGAAGGCGTCGGCCGCCTGCACCACGCGATCCAGCGTCTCGGCCTTGTGATCCGACAGGTAGGCCACCACCGGCATCACCGAGCATTCGGTGTTGAACAGGTCAGGATTGGTCGTTCCCGCCGTTCGCGCGGAGTAATTGAGCACGTCCTGGTTCGGCGAGATGGTCAGCCACTTGGGGTTGCCTTCGTAGGAGCCGGCGGTGATCTTGCGCACCGCATCGGCCAGCGAGACCGTGGTCTGCACGCCCGGCACCTGTTGCAGTGTCCAGCCCAGGCGATCGGCCTCGACCAGCGTCTGAAAGGCCAGGCAGCCCTCGGGCTTGGTCTTGACGATCACCGCGAACTGGTCGCTCGAGAGCGAGTAGTTGCCGGTGATGTAGGCGTTGTCACGGTTGTAGCGCGAGTGGGGCCGAAGCTCCGAGGCGCCAGCGTCCAGATCGCCGATCTTGAGTTTGGTGCTCACGGCAAAGCCGGCCACCGCGACCAACGCCGAGACCACCAGCGCCGCCAGCGCCCAGCGCCGCTCGGTGAAGCGCTCCAGCAGCGCCCAGCTGCCGCCGGCTTGCTGTTGCTCGGCGCGAAGGCTGCGCGCCGCCGCCGTCGGGCTCACGCCAGTGAAGGACAGCATCACCGGCAGCAGCACCAAATTGGTGAACACCAGCAGCGCCACGCCGAGGCTGGCGGTGATGGCCAGGTCCTGGATCACCGGGATGTCGATCAGCATCAAAACGGCAAAGCCCACCGCATCGGCGGCCAGCGCCGTCAGGCCCGCGAGGAACAGGCGGCGGAAGGTGTAGCGCGCCGCCACCAGCTTGTGGGTGCCGCGCCCCACGTCCTGCATGATGCCGTTCATCTTCTGCGCGCCGTGGCTCACGCCGATGGCGAACACCAGGAAGGGCACCAGGATGGAGTACGGGTCGAGCTGGTAGCCCAAGAGCGTCACCAGACCCAGCTGCCACAGCACCGCCACCAGCGAGCAGGCCAGCACCAGCAGCGTGGAGCGCACGCAGCGCGTCCAGGCGTACAGGATGGCCGCCGCAATCAGGGCGGCCGCCGCGAAGTACAGCACCATCTGCGCCAGCCCATCGAGCAGGTCGCCCACCACCTTGGCGAAGCCGACGATGCGGATGTTGACGTCGGCGCCGCCGGCCTTGGCGTGCTTGGCGCGGATTTCTTCCAGCCGCTTGGAGAGTTCCCAGTAGTCCAGGGGCTTGCCGCTGGGGTCCTTGTCCAGCAGCGGCACGAAGATCATGCTGGACTTGTAGTCGTTGCCCACCAGGCTGCCCAGGATCTGGGCGCGCGCGATGTTCTGGCGCAGCTGGTCGATCTGCCGCGGCGAGCCGGAGTAGTTGTCCGGCATCACCGGGCCACCGGCGAAGCCTTCTTCGGTGACTTCATTCCAGCGCACCAGCGGCATCCAGAGCGACTTGACGTTGGCGCGATCCACCCCGGGGGTGAGGAACAGCTCGTCGTTGATCTGTTTCAGCGCCTTCAGGTAGGCCGGCTCGAAGATGTCGCCGGCCTTGTTCTCCACCACCACGCGCACCGCATTGCCCAGGCCCTTGAGCTCGTTGCGGTTGTCGAGGAAGTTCTTGATGTAGGGCTGGTGCTGCGGGATGGTCTTTTCGAACGCGGCATTCAGCGTCAGGCGCGTGGCCTGCCAGCCGAGCACGAGCGTGGCCAGCACGCAGGCCAGGACCACGAACAGGCGGTGGTTGAACACCAGCCGCTCCAGCCAGTTGCCCGAGCTGCGGTCGAAGTCCTTCAACTCGCGGACCACGGGCATGTCGTCGATTTGGGTCGTCACCATTTGTCTACTACCCTCACTTCAGTGATTCGAGGCGCACGCCGCCGAAGCCGGCCAGGCCCAGATTGCCATTGCCGGCATCAGCCAGCGTGAACACCGGCGCAGGATTCAGGAGTGGGATACGGCGGAACGTGGCACCGTCGTCGATGCTCAGGAGCAACTGGCCGGCCTGGCTGGCGAGCACCACCGAGCCGTCGGCGCGCACCACGCCGCCGGTCAGGCCCGCTGTGACGCCAGTCTCTACCTTGCTCCAGTTCGCGCCGCCGTCGGTGGTGCGGAAGGCGTTGCCGCGCAGTCCATAGACCAGCGTCATGTTGGCGCTGCCGGTGACGCCGAACAGCGTGCCCTCGTAAGGCAACGGAACTCGGATGAAGCGCTGGCTGGCGCGATCGAGCTTGAGCACCAGGCCCTGCTCGCCGACCATGAACAGCGTGCCGCCTGCCGGCCGGATGCCGTACAGGTGCATGGCCTTGGGGTTGTCGACACGGTCGGCCCAGGAGGTCCAGGACTTGCCCCCGTCTTCGGTGCGCAGGATCAGGTTGAAGGCGCCGATGGCAAAGCCCTTCCTGTCATCCTCGAACCAGACGTCCAGCAGCGGCTTGTCGGCATCCCGGACCAGAAACTGCTTGCTCCAGGTGGCTCCGCCGTCGGTCGTGTTCAGGACCACGCCCGGGTGGGCCACCGCCCAGCCCTTCTTCGCATCCGGGAATGACAGCGCCGTGACATCGGTGCTCAGTGGCACCTCGGCCTGGACCCAGTCCTTGCCGTTGTCGGAGTAGAGAATGTGGCCGCGCTGTCCCGCAGCCACGATCCGCTTGCCTGCCATGGCCAGCGCGTTCAGCTGCGCCTGCATGGCAAGCGCGGACTTCGCGGCCGGCACGGCCAGCGGCGCTTGGAAGACAGGCTGCGCAGACGCCGTGCCCATCGTGATGGCGGCCCAGGTCGCGGCCTGGACCAGTAAAGCTCTATGCAACACGCGTTGCTCCACTCGTCATGCGACTGTTCGGCAGTCGCCGCCGGCCGCCAGGGGCCGGCTGGTCATACATGGTGGAGCCACCTTCGGCGAAGGCAGCTGGGGAGGCGCCAGTCAGGCGACGACAGGCCCGCGCTTGCGGCGCGGGCTGTCCAATCAGCGGATACCTTGCGCGGCGAGGCTATCCGGCGTCCATTGCGAGTCCTGCTGCAAGCCTTCGCTCACCTTGATGCCCGAGGCGCCCGGCCACTGGTTGATGTAGTAGGTTCCGGCAATCAGGTCGTAGTGCCCGGACGCGAAATTGTTCGGCACCGCGGCGTCGTAAAGCTGCGTCAGGTAGGCAAAGCCCGGACGCCACAGCTGGCCGCGACCGTCGTACTGGTCGGACGCCAGGACGTTCCAGCTGTCCTCGTCGATGTAGAAGGTGCGGCGCGAATAGACATGGCGCGCGCCGTCCTTCAGCTTCGCATCCACCACCCAGACGCGGTGCAGTTCCCAGCGCACGACGTCCGGGTTGATGAACTTCGGCTTGAAGACGTCTTCGGCCTTGTCGTGATAGGCGAAACGATAGGCGTTGTAGGGCACGAGCATCTCTTTCTTGCCGACGAGCTGGAAGTCGAAACGATCCATCTTGCCGTTGTAGAGATTGACGTCATCGATCGTCGACATGCCCCCCGTGCTGGTGTTGGGTGTGTCGTACGCAAGATCCGGCGCCAGCCGGACGCGGCGCTGGCCCGGAAGGTACTGGTAGGCGCGGCGCCCTTTCCCATCCATGAACTCCTGCGTCATGATCGACTCGCCGGCGCGGCGTGCTGGGCCGGTGTAGTTCGCCTTGGCTCGAGTGAGGTACGAGGGATATTCCGCCTTCGAGTCGTCGTAGTAAGGGCTTTCGATGGTCCAGACGCCCTGGGTGCTCAGGACAAGTTTTCCGGCGGCGTCGATGTTGTAGGCCGAGTACTTCGGCATCACCGCCGAGAAGCCCTGCCATCTTGCGAGGTAGTTGTACATGACTTCGTTGCCGCTCTTCGGGATCGGGAACGGAATGCCCCCGCGAGCGCCGCGCAAGCTGAGGCCGTCGTCGGACAGTTTGCCGCGCGTGGCGTTCTTGACCGAGTTGTCGAGAACGAATTTCGGATAGGCGACCGTGCGTTGGGTCGTGTACACGTCGATGCGGAAGTCGGCGTAGGCCTTCATCAGCGCCTTGGTGCCCTCGGTGAGCTTGTCGGCGTACCGGTCCATGTTCTTCGCACTGACCGAAACCAGGGGCTTCTCGTTGGCGAAGGGGTCCGGGCGGACGTTCTTGCTCTTGTCGTAGTTCGCCGGAGGAGTGGTGAGGCCGCCGGTGTACGCGGGAATGGTGCCTTCCTTGTTGCCGGCCTTCTCGGCGCCGAAGGGCGTCAACTCCGCTCCGAGCTTTTTGGCTTCCTCGGCCGATACGGCGGCCTGCGCCGCCCCCAGGTGCGCCGACAACAGCCCGGCGCACAACAATGCAGTTGCGAGTTTTTTCGTCATCTAGGTCTCCGACTTAGAAGGTGGTCTTGAACGTGAAGTAGACGGCGCCGCGGTCCTTCACCAGCGGCGTCAGGCCGTTGGCGCCCGCGACTGCCGTCCCAGGCACCGGCACCACGCCGTTGGCCGCGGGTTTCAGCGTGCCGAAGAAGTCGACGTATTTCAGGTCGAAGCGGTACTTGCTGTACAGGTCCATGGCCAGGCCGACCGAGTAGCTGCCGGCGTCCTCGTTGCCGCCCAGCAGCACCGCCGAGTTGCCCTTCAGGCCCACTGAGTAGCTGAGAGGCATGGACAGGTCGGCGCCCGGAAACACCTGGAACCAGGTGGGCGTGAAGTTGACGGCGATGCCGTAGTAGTCCTTGGTCACGGCGTCCAGCGACGTGTTGCCCGCGCGGCCCTTGAAGCGGTTCAGCGGATCGCTGGTGACCTTGTCCCAGCGGTTCCAGGCGAACTCGGCCGACCAGTTGGCGCTGTCCCACAGCGGGGTGACAGGCGCCGTGCCGATGGCGTTGACCACGGCGTGCCACGTGTTGCCGCGCGCACCCACGACCTCGCCAGGGGCGATCACGCGGGTGGCTGGCACCGCCAGCGAGTCCGACGCCAGCACCATGTTCTTGCGGTAGTTCAGGTCCGCGCCGACACTCACGCCAAAGAACTGCCTGCTCAGGCTCAGGCCATACAGGTCGATGTCGCTGCCGTAGGTGAAATTGAACTTGCCCGGCAGCGCGCCGTTGAGGCCGACCACGACCTGCGGCAGCTTGTCGGTGAAGTTGCGGTAGTAGAAGCCCATCGTGCCGTCCAGCCATTCCGGCCGCCAGCGCGCAGCAATGCCCCAGTCGCCGCGGTCCTTAGGCTTGACGTCCGGCGCGCGCGGCACGGTGAGCACCGAACCATTGGGCAGTGCCTGCAGGATGGCCTCGCCACCCAGAAAGTACTGGTCGGCCGGGCCCAGGTAAGTGCCGCCTTCCATGACCCGGGTGGAGGCCCACTGCAGGTAGTACTGGGCAGCGAAGGACAGCTCCGGCGTGGCCTGCAACTGGGCCGACAGCTGGTTGAGCGGCATGAACAGCTCTTTGGCTTCGGTGCCGGGCGTGGAGGCGGACTTGCCGTAGTCCAGCGGCGCCTGGCTGTAGGTGTTGCCGTGGATGGCGCCGCCCAGCAGCAGGCCTTCGCCCCAGTTGACCGTGTGGCGTCCCACGCGCACCGTCGCCGGCATGCTGGCCAAGTCGAAGTTGCCGAAGACGAAAGCGTCCAGCCACTCGCCCGAGGGACCGTGGTAGTAGCGGTTGGCATACGGGCTCAGGCCAAAGGCCTTTTGTCCGTTGACGATGTGGTTGGAGGTGGCGAGGCTGGTGTTGTCGAAACCACCGGCGTAGGCCTGGTCGTACCAGCCGGCCGCCGACACGCGCGCGCCGAACTTCTTCTGGTAGACCACGTCGAATTCGCTGAGCAGATCCAGCCGGTTGGTCACGATGCTGTGGCGCGCGAAGTTGCGGTCGCCGTCATCGAGGTTGATGTTGCCGATGATGGCCGGGTTCTGCCCCTCGACGCGGTAGCCGAGGTTGTAGCGAACGGTGTTGTCCCAGCGTACCGTCAGGTCCTCGTTGCCGGTGTCGAAGTCGACAGCCGCAGCGGTTCCGCACAGCCCGGCGCACAGGGCGGCCGTGGCCGCCGCCAGTGCATGGCGCCGGATGCCGGGGCGCCTTGTTTCATTGATGCTTGTCATTGGAAATGTCTCTCCTCACGTTTGTTGAAACCCGGCTTTCCCCGAACCGCTGGTTCGAGCGCCGCTCCTCGATCAGCTCCCTGCGTTGCCTTGTTGTGTCTTCTGTCCTATTTCCTGATGCCGGCCATCACGGCCTGCATCAGCGCCGAGACCTGCTGGTTCGAGTCGTCGTAGGCACGCGCGGTGTTCCAGTCGGCGATGCGTTCGAAGTTCGCGGCCAGGGCTTCCGGCGACAGCTCGCTGTCGGCGAAGTGGACCGGCGCGGTGTCGACGATGCGGCACACCGAGTACGCACCGCCGCCGGCGGACATCGTCACCTTGGAGGGAGCGTTCTCGCTGACCAGGAACAGCGCCGCCGGGGTCACCTGCTCCGGCTTGAGGGCCGCGAACATCTCGGGCGGCATCACGTCTTCGGTCATGCGCGTGGCGCCGATCGGAGCGATGGTGTTGACGCGGATGTTGTTCTTCGCGCCTTCGATGGTGAGCATGTGCATCAAGCCCACCAGCGCCATCTTGGCGGCGCCGTAGTTGGATTGGCCGAAGTTGCCGAACAGGCCCGAGGCCGAGGTCGTCATCAGGATGCGGCCGTAGTTCTGTTCGCGCATCAGCTCCCACACGGCCTTGGTGCAGTAAGCCGAACCCATCAGGTGCACGTCGACCACCGCGCGGAAGTCGGCCATCTCCATCTTGGAGAGGGTCTTGTCGCGCAGGATGCCGGCGTTGTTGATCAGCACGTCGACGCGGCCGAATTCGGCCTTGGCCTGGGCCACCATCGCCTGCACCTGCTCGAAGTCGCAGACGTTGGCGCCGTTGGCGATCGCCGTGCCGCCGGCGGCGCGGATCTCTTCCACCACCTTTTTGGCGGCTTCGGAGGATCCGCCCTTGCCGTCGCGGCTGCCGCCGAAGTCGTTGATCACCACCTTGGCGCCGCGGCGGGCCAGTTCCAGGGCATGCACGCGGCCCAGACCGTTGCCGGCGCCCGTCACGATGGCCACGCGGCCGTCAAATCGAATCGTCATTTCCTTACCTTCAACAAATTCCAGAAGAAAGAGGTCCCCAACCGCCTGATCGATGCGATCGGGCGGACACCTCGAAAGGGGGATGCGCGAACCGCGCTAGCGGGAGTAGGTCAGTACCTTCTTGTGATCCATTCGGCCACGCACACCGGCTTGTCCGAGCCCTCCATCTCCACCGAAACACCGATCGTCAATTGCGCGCCGCCGTTGTCGATTTCGTCCCAGGCCAGCAGCCTGAAATGGGCGCGCACGCGGCTGTTCACTGGCACCGGCAGGATGAAGCGCACCTTGTTGAAGCCGTAGTTCACGCCCATGACGCTCTTGCGGATCTCGAAGGCGCTGACCATCAAGGCCGACATCAGGCTCAAGGTGAGGAAGCCATGCGCGATGGGCGCGCCGAACGGGCCGCTCTTGGCGCGCTCCGGATCGACGTGGATCCACTGGTGGTCGCCGGTGGACTCGGCGAACAGGTTGATCTTCTGCTGGTCCACCAGCATCCAGTCGCTGGTGCCGATCACCTCGCCCACCTGGGGCTTCATGTCGGTGACGGTTTCGTAGCTCTTCATCGTGGACATCTCAGTAGCCCTTGAACTGCGGCTCGCGCTTTTTCACGAAGGCGCGCAGGCCTTCCTGGATGTCCCAGGAGCGCTGGTGATCGCGCAGCGCCAGCAGCTCGTGGCGCAGTGCATCGGCCTGCGACTTGTCGGCCGCCTCGTTGGCCACCTGCTTCATCTTGCACAGCACCAGCGGGCTCTTCTGGGCGAACTTTTCGCCCAGCGCCTGCGCGCGGCCGGCCAGTTCGGCATCGGCCACGACCTCATTGACCAGGCCCCAGCCCTTCATGTCGTCGGCCGACAGCGCGTCGCCCGTGAACAGCAGGTACTTGGCCACGTTGGCCGGTACCTTACGCGGCAGGATGGCCGCACCGCCGCCGCCGGGGAACACGCCGAAGTTCGAGTGCCCGTCGCCGAAGCGCGCGCTCCGGGCCGCCAGCACGATGTCGCAGCACAGCACGGCTTCCATGCCGCCGGCCAGCGTCAGGCCGTTTACGGCGGCAATGGTCGGCTTCGGGAAGGCCCGCAGCAGGTCGAAGAAGTCCACGATCCGGTCGAGAAAGTCCTTCTCGCCGGGGGCCGCCGGTGCACCGGCCGTTTTCAGGTCGGCGCCCGCGCAGAACGCGGGACCGGTGCCGGTGATCACCACCGCTCTCACCTCGGGATCGTCCTGCCAGGCCAGCAGGGTGGTGGTCATGCTCTCGATCATCTCGCGGCTCAAGGCGTTCATCGCCTTCGGCCGCTCGAGCGTGATCCATCCAACCCTGCCTTTTTTGGCTTGGGAAACGCTCATCTAACTACCTCCAAGTCAAAGTCGATTCGCTTGGAGGTCAGCTTATGGGATGGGGTCTGCGTGCCCCCCATTACTTTGGGGTGGGGACCCCCATGGTGGCGGCATGGTGCTGGAAAACCCTGAGGGTTCGCCGCAACTGATTCCTAGCGAATCAGGCCCTGCTTGCGCGCCCAGGTCATCGCGTCATAGCGGCTGGACAAGTCGAGCTTGGTCAGGATGTTCCGGACATTCCACTTCACGGTATCCAGCGAGATGTTCAGTGTCAGAGCGATGCGCTTGTTCGACATGGCCTGCGACACCAGGCTCAGGATCTCGAGCTCGCGCGGCGTGAGGTTGACGCCGTCGGGGACCGGGAACTCGCGCTGGCCGGACACGGCTGACTGCGAGGTGCCGGCCTGACCGAAGCGCGCGAGCAGGTCTTCCAGATGGGCGGCGGCCGCCTCGTCGAACCGGCTGTCCTTCCTGAGCCGAGCGAGCAGTGCCCCGGCGCGGGGGCCTTCATCGAGCAGGACCCTCACGAGACCGCAGCGCGACGCGACCTGCACGGCCTCCACCAGCCGCGCGTCCATCTCGTCCAGGCGCTTGAGGTCATCCAGCGCGAAGGCGGCGAGCAGCGCCTCCAGCACCTGCATACGCGCACGACCATACTGGCGGGCATACTCGCGCGCGACGGGCAGGGCCGACAAGGCCTTGTTGGGATCGTTGGCGGCCAGTGCCATGCGCGCCCGATCCAGCGCGGCCACCGCGGGAATCTCCGCGCGGGCTCCGTCCGCATCGCGATAGAGCACGTCGAGCTCCTGCACGCGGGCCGACACATCGCCAGCTCGGGCCTTCTGCCCCATGGCCAGCAGGATGCGGACCTGCTCGGCCTGCATGCAGGCCACGAGCCGGGGCAAGCCCAGGCCCTGATAGTGAGCCGCCTGAGACTCGATGAAGTCCAGCACCGCTTCGGGCGGCTCGTTCAGCGATTTCAACCGGGCCGTGGTGAGGGCGGCACTCAGCATCACCAGCGGCATGGACGCCCGCACCACCAGGTGCGCGCGGTTGGCGAGCACCTCGCGCGCTTCGTCGATCCGGTCGAGTTCGTAGTAGGAGTCGCCAAGCGTGGCGGAGGTCACCGATGCCCAGACCGAGCGACGCCCGTACAGCGACTCTGCCACCGCGAGCTGTTCGGCGGCCAGGCGGGCCGCCCCTTTGACATTGCCCTCGGTCAACAGCACCAGCGCGCGCCAGCCTTGCGCGACCAGCGCGGTATTGTTCTTTCGCTCGGCCGGGGTGACTGGGTTGTCGTCGAGCAGCTTGTGGGCCTCGGCATACCGGCCGACCGAAGCGTACGAGCATCCCAGCAGCGGCAGGTAGACGTGGTGCAGGTACGGGGTCTCGGCCACCACAGGCAGCAGCGGCTCCAGCAGGTCGATGCAGCGCCGGGTGTCGTCGCGCTGCATGGCCACCGCCGCGTCCGCGAGCGGCAACTTGGAGGAGATGGCGGGAATCTTCGCGGCCTCGCTTTCGCGAATCTGCGTGAGCCAGCGCTCCGCCTTGGCATGACGCGCTGTCATCGAATACGTCAGGCACCCCAGGAAGAAGAGGCGCGGACGTGCGAACAGCTTCTCCTGCGGCAAGCGCTCCAGCAGGTTCAACATCAGGCTGATATAGCTCAGGTCCCAGGCATCCGTCGCGGCGTTGTCGATGGTGTCGACCGCGGATTCGAGATCGCCGCCCGCGATGGCATGGCGCACGGCCTCCACCAGCAGGTCATGCCCGGCGAACCACTGGCTGGCCCGGCGGTGCAGTTCGCTGACCGCCGCCTTGCCCCGTCGCGCCAGGCGCGTGGCCAGAAATTCGCCGAACAGCGGATGGAAGCGATACCAGGGCAGACGGTCGTCCGACTCCACGCGGTACATCAGCAGGTTTTCCTCCTCCGCCCGCCGGATCAGCCCTGCCGCGTCCTCGCTCCCCGTAACGGCAGCGGCCAGCTCGACGTTGAAGCGCCGGCACACCGACACCTGCTCCATGAAGTCGTTCAGCTCGGCCGGCAGGTGGGCCGCCACCTCCTCGGCCAGATAGGCCTGGAGGTCGGCCGAACTCCATCCCAGCTCGCGCAGCTTGGTGCGCGTTTCGGGACGGGTGCGCAACATGATGGCCATGAGCTCCAGGCTGGCCGGCCAGCCGCCGGTCTTGTCGTGAATCAGGCGGACCTCTTCAGCGTCGAGCTTGAGCGTGCCGAGGTTCTGCTCGAGGAAGCTGCGCGTTTCCTCGGCGTTGAAAGGCAGCTCGCCGAAGCCGATTTCGGTGACCCGGCCCAGCACGCGCAGGCGGCTGATGGCAAGCGGCGGCGCCGCGCGCGAGGCGATGGCAATGTGCAGGTTGGCGGGGCAATGGTCGATCAGCTTCTGCACCAGCCTGTGCGCACGCTGGTCGTCGACGTGGTGGTAGTCGTCGATGATGAGGTACAGGTCCTTGGGAATGCCCGCGGCCGAGTTGACCGTGGCGGCTACGACCGCGTCCAGCGACCTGGCGAGGTCACCGTCCCCGCCCTCGAGCAGCATGTCGGCATCCACCGGGATGCCCAGGCGGCGCAAGGCAGCGGCGAGGTAGGTGCTGAAGCCCGCGAGTTGCCTGTCGTCATGGCCCAAAGAAAGCCACGAGACCTCGTCGCCGGCCTTCATCAGTTCGCGGCGCCACTGGGCCAGCAGGATGGTCTTGCCAAATCCGGCGCCGCCGGTGACCAGAACGAAGCTGCAGCGCCGACCGTCGCTCAGCTGCTCGAGCAGATGCTTGCGCGCGATGAAGCGCGAGCCGATATGAGGCGGCGCGAACTTCGTGGAGACCAGCAGCTTGTCGAAGTCCATGTGCGGCGTGGACGTCTACGGCGACAAGGCGCAATTATCGGCTTGGCCCCGCCCGCGCCATCGCATGCGGGGACGGCGCCCGCGGAGCGTCACGCCATGCACGCGGCTTCGTGCCGCTCGATGCTGCCGAGTTGCAGCTCGGCGACCACCGCGCGCTTGAAGTAATGACCGATCAGGTACTCCTCGGTCATGCCGATGCCGCCGTGCAACTGGATACCCTGGCCGCACACGAACTTGGCCGCGCGGCCGATCAGCGCCTTGGCGCCCGACAGCGTTCGCTGCCGCGTCGCTGCATCATCGTTCAGGGCCGAGTCCAGGGCGACGAACAGCATGGAGCGTGCGGTCTCCATCTCGGCCGCCATGTCGGCGATGCGGTGTTGCAGCGACTGGAAACTGCCGATGGCCACGCCGAACTGCTTGCGGGTCTTCAGGTACTCGGCAGTCGCTTCGATCACCCTTTCCATCGCGCCGACCAGTTCGGCGCCGAGTGCGACGACGCCGTGCGAGAGGCCCGCCTGCAGCGCCGCCAGGCCCCGGCCCGGTTCGCCCAGCACGGCAGCGGCGGTGAGCTGCACGCCCTCGAGCACCAGCTCCTCGGCCCAGGTGCCGTCGTGCAACGGCAGCGCCTGGCGCACCAACCCCGCGGCGTCAGCGTCGACCAGGAACAGGGTGATCTGGTCGGCCGGCGCCCCGTCAATGCGCGCCGAGACGATGTATTGCTGCGCCATGCATCCGCTCAGCACCAGCGACTTTCGTCCCTGGAGCACGTACCCGTCCCCAACCTGCCGCGCGATCGTGGCGACCGGCAAGGGCGTGCCGCGCGATGCCAGCTCGCTGTAGGCGAGCGCGATCCGGTGCGAACCGTCGGCCAGCAACGGCAGCAGGCGCGCCTTCTGCGCCGTGGTGCCGCCGGCCGCCAGTGTCTGGGCCGCTACCACGGCGCAGCCGAGATAAGGTTCCAGCACCAGTCCGCGCCCCAGCTCCTGAGCGATGAGCGCGGTATCGACGAGGTTGCCGCCCAGGCCGCCGTAGGCCTCGGGAAGCGCCGCCGCCAGCCAGCCATTGTCGGCGAAAGCCTGCCAATGGTCCAGGCTGGCACCCTTGCGGGCATTCACAGCGGCCGCGCGCGTCTCGAATGCATACGCCTTGCCGATGTAGCGGCGCACGCTGTCCTGCAGCAGTTGCTGCTCCGAATTCAGTTTGAAGTCCATGTGCTCGTGTTCTGCGTTTCGTGCGAGGCGATCACAGCCCGAACAGCAACTTGGCGACGATGCCGCGTTGCACTTCGCTGGTGCCGCCATAGATGGTCGATGCCCGGCGGAAGAACATCTCGTTGGCCAGCCCGCGCGCCAGGTCCTGCATCGGCAGGTCGCAAGGCGCGGCCGCGGCCGTCTCCCACGGATGCGGGTACGCCACCGCGCCGTAGTCGCCGAGCGCCTCCACGTGCGCCTCGGTGATGCGTTGCTGCAGCTCGGTGGCGCGCACCTTCAGCATCGAGCCCATGGGATGGACCAGCGGGTTGTGCTCCATCTCCAGGGCCGCCACGCGCTGCACGAACATGCCGATGGCCATCACTTCGGCCTCCAGCCGCGCCAGCTTGAGCGCGAACTCGGGCCGCTCGCGCAGGCGCTCTGCGCCCAGCCGGGGCGTGTCGGCCAGCGCCTGCAGCTGGCGCAGGTAGTGCTTCAGCATCGGCAGGTCGGCCGCGGTCGCATGTTCGTTGTTCAGGAGGAACTTGGTGATCGCCCAGCCCTGCCCTTCCTCGCCGACCCGGTTGGCCACCGGCACGCGCACGTTGTCGAAGAAGGTCTCGTTGAGGTGGTGCGCATCGTCGATGCTGCGGATCGGCCGCACCGTGATGCCGGGCGTCTTCATGTCGACCAGCAGGAAGCTGATGCCGGCCTGCTTCTTCACTTGGGGGTCGGTGCGCACCAGCAGGAAGATCCAGTCCGACTCGTGGCCGTAGCTGGTCCAGATCTTCTGGCCGTTGACGACGTAGTGATCGCCGTCGCGTTCGGCGCGCGTGCGCAACGAGGCGAGATCCGAGCCCGAACCCGGCTCGGAGAAGCCCTGGCACCACAGCCGCTCGCCGTTGAAGACGGCCGGCAGGTGCTGGGCCTTCTGTTCGGGTGTGGCGAAGTTGTTGAGCACGGGCCCCAGCAGCTTGTGCACGAAGCCGTCCTGCGTCGGCGCGGCGGCGGCGGCGCACTCCTCGTCGAACACGAGGATCTGGTGCACCGACCAGCCCGTGCCGCCGTGCTCCTTCGGCCAGTAGGGCGCGCCCCAGCCACGCGCGTTGAGGATCTTCTGCCAGCGCGCCACCGCGCCTGTCGGCGAACGCGTGAAGCTCGGACCGACGCGCAGTTCTGCCGGCAGGCTCTCCTTCAGGAATTGGCGGACTTCCTGGCGGAATGCGTCGAGTCCTGGATCGGGATGAAAATCCATTGATATCTTGATCTTTCAGTTTCTGTACATGGTGACTACGGCGGCTCCGCCGATGCCCACGTTGTGCTGCAGGGCGATGCGCGCGCCTTCGACCTGGCGCTGCTCGGCTTGGCCCCGCAGTTGCTTCACGAGTTCATAGCACTGCGCCAGGCCGGTGGCGCCGATTGGGTGGCCCTTGGACAGGAGCCCACCGGAAGGGTTCACCACGTGCCTGCCGCCGTAGGTGTTGTTGCCGTCATCGACGAACTTCTGCGCGCCGCCCTCGGGGCACAGGCCCAGCGCCTCGTAGGTGAGCAGCTCGTTCTGGGCGAAGCAGTCATGCAGTTCGACGACGTCGAGGTCTTCCGCGCCGATGCCGGCGGCTTCGTACACCTTGCTCGCGGCGGCGCGAGACATGCCGAAACCCGCCAGGTGGCGCAGGTCGCCGGAGGCGAAGGTCTCCGGGCCGTCAGTGGCGATGGCTTGCCCGGCAATCCACACACGCGAGTCGAGGCTGTGCTTCTTGGCATAGTCCTCGCTGCACAGCACGGCAGCGGCCGCACCGCAGGTCGGCGGGCAGGCCATCAGGCGGGTCATCACGCCGGGCCACACCGGGGCGTCGGCCAGGACATCTTCCGCCGTCACGACCTTGCGGAACACCGCCAGCGGGTTGTTGGCCGCATGGCGGCTTGCCTTGGCGCGGATCTTGGCGAAAGTTTCCAGCGGCGTGCCGAAGCGCTTCATGTGCTCCAAGCCGGCGCTGCCGAAGATGCGCACGGCCGGCAGGATGTCGGCATCGCCGACCAAGGCGTCGCATTGCCTCGTGAAGGACTCGAGCGGGCTCGGGCGATCGGCGAAGTGCGACTGCGGCGCGCCGGGATTCATCTGCTCGAAACCCAAAGCAAGCGCGATCTCGGCCTCGCCGCTGGCGATGGCCTGCCGCGCAAGGTAGAGCGCCGTGGAGCCGCTGGCGCAGTTGTTGTGGACGTTGAGGATGGGGATTCCCGTCATGCCGAGGTCGTACAGCACGCGCTGGCCGGCGGTGGAATCGCCGTAGAGGTAGCTGACGAAGGCCTGCTGGATCGATTCGTAGCCGGCGCGCGCATCCGCCAGTGCCAGGCGCGCGGCCTGCGCGCCCATCACGGCATAGCTTTCGCTCGCACCGGGTTTGCGGAACGGGATCATGCCGACCCCGGCCACCACGATCTTTCTCGTCATGGTCCCTCCCCTGGTCAGTGGACTGGATCAGGCCCGCGCGAAGATGCCGATGTGCTCGGTGGCCTCTTCCACGCGCCACAGGCCGCCGCCGTTGCCCTGGATGGCAAAGCGCGCGCCTTCCACCTGGCGCGGGCCGCATTCGCCGCGCAGCTGGCTCACCAGTTCGAACACCTGGCCGAGGCCGGTAGCGCCGATCGGATGGCCCTTGGATTCCAGGCCACCGGACGGGTTGACCGGGAGCGAGCCGCCGATCGTCGTCTCGCCGCGCTCGGCCAGGATGCCGCTCATGCCCGGCTCGCGCAGGCCAAGGCTTTCGAAGGTGAGCAGCTCGCCGATCGCGGTGGCGTCGTGCACTTCGGCCACATTGATCTCGCTGGGCGCGATGCCGGCCTGTTCGAAGGCGTCCTTGGCGGCCTGCTTGGTGCAGCCGTTGTCATAGTCCAGGGCGTTGCGGGCGGAGGCCGAGCGGACCACGGTGGCCAGCACCTTCACCGCGCGCTTGCGGTCGAAGCCGTACTTCTTCAGGGCGGACTCGGTGCAGAGGATGGCCGCGGCCGCGCCGTCGGAGATGGGCGAGCACATCGGCATGGTGAGCGGATAGGTGATCGCCGCCGCCGCCAGGATCTCCTCGATGCTCATCGGCTTGCGGTACTGCGAGCGCTCGTTGTGCACGGAGTGGCCGTGGTTCTTCGAGGACACCGCGGCGAGCTGGCGCTGGGTGATGCCGTAACGCTCCATCAGCCCGCGGCCGAGCGCTGCGTAGACGTCCATGAACGGGCTGTAGGGCTTGTCGGACTGCGAGCCGGGCGGAGGAGCTATGCCCTTGCCCATTTCGGCAAGGTAGCCCTTGTTGGCCTCGAAGGTCTCGATGTCCCAGGCCGACTCGAAGCACGAGAACATCTTGGCCTTGTCGTTGGTGTACATCTTCTCGGCACCCACCGCCAGCGCCACGTCGGCGGCGCCCGCGCGCAGATGCATGACGGCGAGGTTGAAGGCGTGGCTGGAGGAAGCGCAGGCGCCCTCGAGGTTGTAGATGGGGATGCCGTCGATGCCCAGCGGCAGCAGCGCCACCTGGCCGCGGATCATGTGCTGGCCGTCGAAGTGGCCCTGGGTGGTGTTGCCGAAGAAGGCGGCGCGGATCGCCTTGCGGTCGCAGTTGGCGTCCTTGAGCGCGTCTTCCACCGCCCAGGCGGTGAGCTGCTTGACGCTCTTGTCCATGTGGCGGCCGAAGGGCGTCATGGCGGCGCCGACGATGTAGATGTTCTCCATGGTCTTCTCGAAGTCTTTGGTAGGCAGGTGATGAGGTCGAACTTAGGCGAGGCGATCCGACGATTCCCCATCACTTTGGGATGGGGGTCGTCGCAGGCGTCACAGATTGCGGGCGATGATCAGCTTCTGGATGTGGCTGGTGCCTTCGTAGATCTTGGTCACCCGCGCATCGCGGTAGAAGCGCTCGACCGGGAAGTCGTTGAGGTAGCCGTAGCCGCCGTGAATCTGGATCGCGTCCGAGCACACTTTCTCCGCCATCTCGCTGGCAAACAGCTTGATCGACGATGCTTCCTTCGGGCACCGGATCCCCGCCTGGCACAGGCGGGCCGCGTGCAGCATGTACACGTGCGACAGGTCCACCTGCATCGACATGTCGGCCAGATCGAACGCCACGCCCTGCAGGTTCATGATCGGCGCGCCGTAGGCTTCGCGTTCCTTCGCGTATTTCACCGCGGCTTCCAGGGCCGCACGCGCCACACCGGTCGCCAGCGCGGCAATCGCCACGCGGCCTTCGTCCAGGCCGGCGATGATGTGCTTGTAGCCGGCCCCTTCTGCGCCCAGCAGGTTGCTCAGCGGCACACGGCAGTCCTCCATCTGGATCGCCGCCAGGTTGGCCGTGCGCTGCCCCAGCTTCTTCTCGTTGCGCGTGACCGTGAAGCCCGGGGTGCCCGGGTCGACCATGATCAGGCTGACGCCTTTCTTGCCGGCGTCCTTGTCGGTGACACTCACCACGATGGCCACCCCCGCTTCGCCGCCGTTCGAAATGAACTGCTTGCTGCCATTCAGCACATAGTGGTCGCCGTCGCGACGGCCCGAGGTACGAAAGGCTGCGGTATCCGAACCGGCGTGCGGCTCACTCAACAAGAAGCACCCGATCTTTTCGCCCCGGACCATGGCAGGCAGCCATTGGCGCTTCTGCTCCTCCGTCCCGTCCCGGTAGATCGACAAGGCAACCGAGTTGTGCACATGCAGGACGGTGGCAAAGCCGGCATCGACAGCGGCAAATTCTTCGATGGCGAGGCAGTACTCCACGAAGCTGAGGCCGGCACCGCCATGCTCTTCGGGGATGTGCATGCCGAGAAAGCCGAGTTCGGCGACCGTCTTCAATTCCTCCCGCGGCCAGGCGCTGGTGCGGTCGCGTTCGGCGGCGGTCGGCGCGACCACTTCCTGGGCCACCTTGCGGGCCGAGTCGCGGATCATGATTTCCTGTTCGCCCAGGAACGCGCCCGAGTTGTCTTGCATCGTCATCTCCTTGAAGTGCGGCAGGCGCCGCCGGTGTCGCCGGGGCGCCTGCTCCTGGAGCCTGACTATGGCGGACGATGGTCGCCGCGCGCCCCTCACTTTGGGGTGGTATTTGCTCCTTCCCCCTCCGGGGGAAGGTTGGGATGGGGGCGCTCGGTGGGCCGCAGCGCCCCACCCCAGCCCTCCCCCGGAGGGAAGGGAGAAAAGACCCTCCCCATCCCATTGGAGTGGGGAGGCCTTTGAACCGGCTGGAAATAATCCGGACTTCGCACGAGCTCGCACTGGAGACAAGACGATGAGAATGAATTTCGCGCGTGTGACAGACCAGCTCGCCCTGCGCTTCGCTGGCCAGGAAGCCGTGGTCAATATCGAGCGCAAGCGCCGCTACAGCTACCGCGAGCTGCACCTGCTTACAAACCGCATCGTGAACATGATGCGCGAGCGGCTGCAGCTCAAGCGCGGCGATGTCTACATGTGCATCCTCGAGAACGACAACCTCTCGCTGCTGCACGCCTGGACCGCCTTCAAGGGCGAGGCCGCCGTCGCCTATACGAACTACCGCGACTCGTTCAGCGAGCACGCCTGGCAGGTCGAGTTCATCAAACCCAAGGTCGTGTTCATCGAGAACGCGCTGCTGGACAGCCATTTCGAGATGCTGCGCGAACGCGGCGTGACCGTCGTCTGCATGGACCGCCCGGCCACGCCGCGCGACGGCCTACTGGCCTTCGAGGACCTGCTCGAAGGCAGCTCCGACGCCAATCCCGAGGTCGAGACCGACACGATGAAGGACATCGTGATCTACCGCTTCACCGGCGGCACGACGGGCAAGAGCAAGTGCGCCCAGTACACGATGGACAACTGGCTGGCGCTGCGCGACTCGCTGTACACCGAGGCCGAGCAGATCTACGACGCCGACCAGCGCTACCTGCACATGGCGCCCTTGAGTCACGGCTCCGGGCTGGGCGTGCTGGCGACGCTGTTCCGCGGCGGCTGCACCGTCACGCAGAACGTGCCGGACCTCAAGACCTGGTGCCGCAACGTCGAGGCCGAACGCGCCACCACCACCCTGATGCTGCCGACCATGGTGTACCGCCTGCTCGACCTCCCCGAAGCGAAGCAGCACGACCTTTCAAGCCTGCGCACCATCGTCTACGGCGGCGCGCCGATGAGCCCGGCCAAGCTGCGCCAGGCACAGGAGCGTTTCGGCAACATCTTCGTGCAGGTCTACGGCGCGACCGAGTGCCTGACGACGGCGGCCATGCTGACCAAGGCCGACCACCTGTCCGCGGGTGACGACAAGCATCTGTCCTCCGCCGGCCGCGTCTCCACGGTCGTGGAGATCAAGGTCGTCGACGAGCAAGGCAAGGAGGTGAAGCGGGGTGAGACCGGCGAGATCTGGCTGCGCTCGCGCGGCACGATCACCGGCTACCTCGACAACCCGGAAGGCACGGCAACGGAGTTCCAGGACGGCTTCTGGAAGTCCGGCGACCTTGGCTACCTCGATGAGCGCGGCTTCCTGTACCTGGTCGACCGCAAGAAGGACATGATCATCACCGGCGGCTTCAACGTCTACGCCGTCGAGGTGGAGGCGGCGCTGAATTCACATCCGGCCGTGGCGATCTCCGCCGTCGTCGGCGTGCCGCACCAGGAGTGGGGCGAGGCGGTGCATGCCGAGGTGGTGCTCAAGGACGGCGCCACCGCGACATCCGAAGAACTGATCGAGCACGTGAAAGGCAAGCTCGGCCGCTTCAAGGCGCCCAAGGAGGTGGTGTTCGTCGACGCCCTACCGGTGAGCGTGGTCGGCAAGGTGCTGCGCCGCCATGTGCGCGACAAGTACTGGGCAGCCCAGGCGCGGCGCGTGTCCTAATCTCTTTACTCTCCCTCCCCCTCCGGGGGAGGGCCGGCGGGGTCCCCAAGAAAAGAGCTTGCTCTTTTCTTGGGGTGGAGGTGGGGGTGGGGGCGCTGCGGTCCATAGTTAAGCCCCGCGCCCCCATCCCGACCTTCCCCCGGAGGGGGAAGGAGCAAGACCGGCCGCGCGGAAAGCTACAACGACGGGCCGGCGGCCTCGCCCATCTTCGCGAGCGCGTCATCGACCGTGAACGTGTTCGGCTTCTGCACCGGCGGAAATTCCTTGAATGTCTCCGCGAACTTCCCCGCCACGGCCTGGACCGCATAGATCAGGAAGGCGTGCGTGAACATCCAGTCGTTGTAGGTGTTCGAAGTGACCGTGGCGAATTCGAAGGGATCGGTGCGCAGGTTGTACATCACCGGCGCGCGCAGGCGCACGAAAGGATCCCGCCACACGGCCAGCGTGCCCGCGGTGCGCTGCTCCATGAAGGTGATCTTCCAGTTGTCCATGCGCACAGCCAGCATGTCGCCGTCGTCGCTGAAATAGAAGAAGAAGTTCCGCGGGCTCTTCTTCTCCTGGCCGGTGAGGTACGGCAGCAGGTTCATGCCGTCGATGTGGTTCTTGTAGGTCCTCCCGATCGCCTTGTAGCCTTTCTTCAGCTTGTCGACCACGTCGCTCGCACCGGCCATCGCCAGGAAGGTCGGCAGCCAGTCGTGGTGCTGCACGATCTCGTTGGAGATGCTGCCCGCCGCGATCTTTCCGGGCCAGCGCACGATCAGCGGAACGCGAAAGGCGCCCTCCCAATTGGTGTTCTTTTCGCTGCGGAAAGGCGTGGTGCCGGCGTCGGGCCAGCTATTGCGGTGCGGGCCGTTGTCGGTCGAATACATGACGAAGGTGTCTTCCGTGAGGCCCAGTTGGTCCAGATAGTCGATCACCTCGCCGACCAGCTTGTCGTGATCGATCATCGTGTCGTGGTAGGGCGATTGCCAGCGCCCCGCCTGGCCGCGGCTGGCCGGCTTCGTATGCGTGATGAAGTGCATGTGCGTGGTGTTGAGCCACACGAAGAACGGCTTGCCCTCGTCCTTCGCGCGCTTGATGAAGTCCTTGGCGGCGGCAGCGAACTCGTCGTCGCAGGTCTCCATGCGCTTGCGGATGAGCGGCCCGGTGTCTTCGATCTTCTGCTTGCCGACCTTGCCCCAGCGGGGCAAGTCGGTCGTGTCTTCCTTGTCGGTAGCCCAGGAGTGCAGCACGCCGCGCGGACCGAAGTTCTTCTTGAAGTTGGGAAAGTCCTTCTCCGGCGGATAGTCATCCATCTCCGGCTCCTCTTCGGCGTTGAGGTGGTAGAGGTTGCCGAAGAATTCGTCGAAGCCGTGGTTGGTCGGCAGATGCTCGTTGCGGTCGCCAAGGTGGTTCTTGCCGAACTGGCCAGTCGCGTAGCCCTGCTCCTTCAGCAGCGCGGCGATGGTCACCAGCTTGTCCGACATGCCGACCGGCGCGCCGGGAATGCCCACCTTGGAAAGGCCGGTTCGGTAGACGCTCTGGCCGGTGATGAAGGACGAGCGGCCGGCGGTGCAGCTTTGCTCACCGTACGAATCGGTGAACATCATCCCTTCCTTCGCGAGACGATCGATGTTGGGTGTCCGGTAGCCCATGATGCCGTGCGAATAGCAACTCAGGTTCGAGATGCCGATGTCGTCGCCCCAGATGACGAGGATGTTGGGCTTGGCGGATTTGCCAGTGCTTGCCATGTCTGCTCCTTTCGCATCAGAACGCGGCCACACCTGTGGCCTCGCCGCAAACCCGTCATGGTCTTTCATACCGGCAAGGGCACGGTATCGGACCAAGGTCCAATGTCCGCCCGGGCCACGGACGACCATCAGCTGCGATCTGCTGTGCTTATGCACGAGGCACTCGGCGAGAGCTCGCTACCTTCGCGCGCCCTGCGAAGCCGACACCGCGCGCCAAGCTGCATCCGTCATGACGAGCCTGAAGCCGAGGTGCGACATGCTGGTGTACGGATCGGTGCCGCGCCGGGCGCTGGGTCGGTAGCTGAGGCAGAAGTCTTCGTTGCAAAGGAAGGAGCCGCCCCGGGTGACGCGCTTCGGTGCCGCCTCCGGAACGCCGGGCTCGCCAGGGTCCCAGCTCGCTGCCGGCCCCTGCGGGTTCTCGGGCAGGCGGCCCGAGCGCGACTCTATCCTGAACTGGTCGGCCCGATACCAGTCGGCCACCCATTGCCAGGCGTTGCCGGTCATGTCGTAGAGCCCGTAGCCATTGGCGGGGAAAGTGCCGGCCGGGCTGGTGCCCGCCGCACCACCGGCCTTGGCGCTCACCACCGGGAAGGGCCGTGACTGCTGCCCCTGCCACACGTTGGCCATCTGCTGCTTACCGGGTGCGAACTCCTCGCCCCACGCGTAGGTGGCCTGCTCCAGGCCGCCGCGTGCCGCGAACTCCCATTCGGCTTCGGTGGGCAGGCGCTTGCCGTCCCATTGGGCATAGGCGAGCGCGTCCTCGTAGCTGACCTGCACTACCGGGTGCTGCTCCTTGCCTTCGATGCCGCTGCCGGGCCCTTGCGGATGGCGCCAGTTCGCACCGGTCACATAGCGCCACCAACGCGCGGTGTCGGCGTAGTCCACCACATAGGGCGTGCCGACGAACACCATCGCGCCCGCCATCAGCGCCGCTTCGGGCGGCCTGGGCGTGCCGGGCGGCAACTGCGGCGCGATGGTCGCCCAGTCGGGCTTGCGCTCCGCGGTGGTGACATAGCCCGTCGCTTGAACGAAGGCGCGGAACTGCGCGTTGGTGACGTGATGGGTGTCCATCCAGAAGCCCTGGACGCGCACCTTGTGCGCCGGCCGCTCGTTGGGCTGCGCGAGCTTGTGATCGCTGCCCATGAGGAACTCGCCGCCCGGCACCCAGGCCATGCCCGCCGGGCCCTGCGTGCCATCGCCGATGACGACCGCGGGCCGGGCCGGCGGCGCTGCGACCAGGCGCGAAGCGAGCGCCCAGCCGCCGATGCCGAGCATCGCGGCCGCGCCGACAATGGCCAGTCGGCGCAGCCCGGTTCCCGCCTTCATTGCTGCCGCTTCTGGTTTTGCAGGAAGTCCTGCACCAGGTTGGACCGGTCGAACGACTTGGCGCCCTGGACCGGCGGGTACTCGGCCAGCGTCCTCAGGTGCTGCCCGAGCAGTTCGCCCAACGGGCCGGACAGCCACGACGACTTCTGGATCAAGTGGCCGTAGGAGTCCTTGCTGTCGTAGCTCTCGAACGGGTCGCTGCGCAGGTTGAACAGCAGTGGCGCGAAGCGCGGCGTCACCTGGGCGTAGTAATCCTCCTTCGTCGAGAAGTGCAGCTTCCACGGGCCCATGCGCACCGCGGTCAGCTTGCTTTCGATGTAGTAGAGGAAGTTGTTGCGCGCGCTGTCGGGTGACTTTCCGGTCCAGTAGTCGACGTTGTTGACACCGTCGATGTACTGCTTCTTCTCCCTCTTCATTTGCTCGACGACGTCCGGCACGCCGGCCACCGCCGCCAAGCTGGTGAACATATCCTGGTGCGCCTGGATGCCGTTCTTGATCTGCCCGGACTTGATCACGCCCGGCCAGCGCAGCATCGAGGGCACGCGCACCCCACCCTCGTAGGTCGTCATCTTTTCGCCGCGAAACGGCGTGGTCGAGCCGTGCGGCCAGGAGGAGTGCTCGGGGCCGTTGTCGGTGGAATACCAGACGATGGTGTTGCCTTCGAGGCCGTTCTGCTTCAGGAACTCAAGCACGACGCCGATGTCGTGGTCGTGCTGCAACAACCCACTGCCCTGCGTGTCGTCCTCGTGGGTGTACTTGGCGGCAGCATGGCGCCACTTGTCGTTGAGGCGGGTGTACAGGTGCATGCGGCTGGTGTTGAGCCAGACGAAGAAGGGCTTGCCGTCCTTCTTCGCGCTGCGCATGAAGTCGAGCGCCCTGGGGATCACTTCGGCGCCGTCGAAGTCCTCCATCCGCTTCATCGTCAGCGGCCCGGTGTCCTTGATCGTCTGCTTGCCAACCGGCCCGAAGCGGGGATCCACCGTGGGGTCGTCCTTGTCAGAGGCGAAGGTGTGCAGGACGCCGCGGGTGGCGAACTTCTTCGCGAAGGCCTCCCTGCCGCCGGGGTAAGCGTTGGCATAGTTCTGGTAGTCGCTGTACTCGTGCTGTTCCTCGGTGTTCAGGTGGTACAGGTTGCCGTAGAACTCGTCGAAGCCGTGCACCGTCGGCAGGTGCGGGTTATTGTCGCCCAGGTGGTTCTTGCCGAACTGCCCGGTGCGGTAGCCGGCCTTCTTCATGACTTCGGCCAGGCTGGGCGAGGCGGCCTGCAGACCGAGCTTGTCGCCGGGTTGGCCCACCGTGGTCAGGCCGGAGCGGATCGGGTACTGCCCGGTGATGAAGGCCGCCCGACCGGCGGTGCACGAGGGCTGCGCGTAGTGGTCGGTGAAGCGGATGCCCTCCATGCCGATGCGGTCGATATTGGGCGTGGTGTAGCCCATCGTCCCCATGCCATAGGCACTCACGTTCTGCCATCCGATGTCGTCGCCCCAGATGACGAGGATGTTGGGTTGCTTCGCGGGCTGGGCTCCGGCGGCCAGCGGAGCGGTCAAGGTGACGGCAACGCCGAAGGCGGCGAGCGCGCGTCTCACACATCTGATCATGGACTGTCTCCTTCTAGGTTTTGAGGTGAGCAAGGGGTCAGGCCGCAGCGATCGCCTCGAGCGCGCGGCGCAGATCGGCGGGCAGCGGCATCGGGCGCCGTGTGACGCGGTCGACATAGACGTGCACGAAGTGGCCCTGCGCGGCCGCCTCGTCCTCGTCGTTGGCGAAAAGGCCGACCTCGTAGCGCACGCTCGACTGGCCAATGCGAGTGACGCGCACGCCGGCACGGACGATGTCCGGGAAGGCGATCGACGCGAAGTAATTGCAGCCGGTCTCGACCACCAGGCCGACGGCCGGGCTCGCCTTGAAGTCCAGCACGCGCTGCTCCAGCAGGTAGCCGTTCACCGCAGTGTCGAACCAGCTGTAGTAGACGACGTTGTTGACATGCGCATAGACGTCGTTGTCCATCCAGCGCGTCGTGATGTCGCGAAAGTAGCGGTAGGCGCTGCGGCGCTCCCGCTGAAGCTTGCTTTTCATCAGGCGGCGGCCTTCAGCCGGCGCACGCGGATGTCGGCCTGCTCCTTGTGGCCCGACATGTGCTCGTACCCGCACAGGCGCGAGCAGTACTCGCCCACCATCACGCTGGCTTGGTCGGTGAGGACACGCTGGTAGGTGTGGGTCTTGATGAACTTGCCGACCCACAGCCCGCCGGTGTAGCGCCCGGCGCCCATGGTCGGCAGCGTGTGGTTGGTGCCGATCACCTTGTCGCCGTAGCTCACGTTGGTGCGGTGGCCGAGGAAGAGCGCGCCGTAGCAGGTCATGCGCTGCAGGTACCAGTCGGGGTCCTTGGTCATCACCTGGACGTG
Organism: Ramlibacter tataouinensis; assembly: GCF_001580455.1. NCBI lineage: Bacteria > Pseudomonadati > Pseudomonadota > Betaproteobacteria > Burkholderiales > Comamonadaceae > Ramlibacter > Ramlibacter tataouinensis. The sequence goes on along the minus strand of NZ_CP010951.1, from coordinate 3,480,101 downwards.
CTCCGAGCACAGGCGCTCCGCGACCTGCAGCGCCTCCTCGTCGGTTTCGCACAGGTGGATCTCGCCGAAGTCACGCCAGGAGACGCTGGCCACGGGCGCGGTGTCCAGGCGCGAGAGGACCTTGTCGATCGCGGCCGGCAGCGCCTCGGCGATCTTCCTGCTCGTCGTCACGCAGTACGCAGGAGAGGTGGGGCCGTGCTCGGCCTGGCCCAGCAGGTCGACCGCCACCAGCTCGGCGTCCACCGTGTCGTCGCAGATCACGAGCGTCTCGGTCGGGCCGGCAAACAGGTCGATGCCGACGCGGCCGAACAGCTGTCGCTTGGCTTCGGCGACGTAGGCGTTGCCGGGGCCGACGATCATGTCGACACCCGGGATGCTCTGCGTGCCGATGGCCATCGCGGCCACCGCCTGCACGCCGCCCAGACAGTAGATTTCGTCGGCGCCCGCGAAGTGCATCGCGGCAACAATCTCGGGGCAAGGCTTGCCCTCGAACGGCGGCGCGGCGGCGATGACGCGCTTGACCCCGGCCACCTTGGCCGTCAGCACGCTCATATGCGCGCTGGCGATCAGGGGGTACTTGCCGCCCGGGATGTAGCAGCCCACCGAGTTGACCGGGATGTTGCGGTGGCCGAGCACCACGCCGGGCAGCGTCTCGACCTCGACGTCGTGCATCGAGGCCTTCTGGATCTCGGCGAAGCGGCGGATCTGCGCCTGCGCGAACTTGATGTCGGCTATGGTCCGCTGCGGCAGGCTGGCGATGCACTGGTCGATCTGCGCGGGCGTCAGCCGGAACGTGGCCGGCGCCCACTTGTCGAATTTCTCGGAGTATTCGCGCACGGCCGTGTCGCCGCGCGCCTCGATGTCGGCGAGGATGCCTTCGACGGTGGCGCGCACCTGCGCCTGGTTGGTGGCCTTGGCCTGGGCGCTCTGCCCGCTCTTGATGACTTGGATCATGGTTTTTCAGGATGGCTGTGGGCAAGCGGCATCAAGCCGCCCGGGTTTTGGTTGAAGTTGTGATGTGCTGGATTGCCACGCTAGGCGGAGGAGCGCAGGACAAGTTGCCCCGGCACTTCACGCAGTGCTTCCGCAACGGTCCCACTCGGCCGACCTTCGTCGAGTAGGCGGATGACGCAATCGACCATCTCGCTCACCGGCTGACGCACCGTGGTCAGGCCATGCTCCGGAAAGGCCGCGGCGCGGATGTCATCGAAACCGATGACAGCCACGTCCTGTGGCACACGAAGCGATGTGTTCGTGCGCAGGTAGCCAAGCACGCCTAGGGCCATCAGGTCGTTGGCACAGAACACCGCGTCGACGGCCGGCTTGCCGGCGCCGAACAGTTCGGCCGCCGCTGCACGCGCACCTTCATACGTGTATCCGCCTTGCACGCAGGCGGCCAGTCGCTGGCCGTGCGCAACCAGCCCGTGCTCGAAGCCGCGCAGACGGTCGGCCGTGGTGGAAATGCTGGGGTCGCCCGACACAAAGGCGCATGCCCGGCGCTTTTGCGCTACCAGGTACCTCGCCACCGCGGCCCCCATGCGCTCGTTGTCGCAGCACACCGACCAGACTGTCGGGTCCTCGACGCGCCGGTTCATGAACACCACCGGCACTCCCTGGCGCAAGCACAGTTCCGACATGCGCGATGACAGCCGGGCCGCGGTCACCACGATGGCATCGACCTGGTACTGCAGCAGCTGCGGCATCAGCTCGTCCGCATCGCCGCCCCTGGGTACGACGAAGAGCAGCAGCTGCCGGCCAACCTGCCGAAACTGCAGCGAGAACTCCTCGAGCGCTTCGGGATAAAAGGGATTGGCCATGTCTCCCATTACCAGGGCCACGATGCCGGATCGCCGCTGGTTCAGCGATCGCGCAATGGCGTTGGGTCGATAGCCCACTTCATCGGCCATCGCCAGGATGCGCTGGCGCAGTTCACCGGAAATTCGCGAGTGCTGGTCGAAGGCCCGGGAGATGGTCGAAGTGGCGACACCGATCCGCTCGGCGAGGTCCCTGGCCGTGACGCGTCCGTGAATCGGGGCGGCACGGGCCGGTGAAGCGTCGGGGGCGGTCTTGCGGTCCATGTCGGTGGTATGGGCTGTGCACACGTGTGCACAGATCCAATGCTGCCGATCCGATTGCAGCCTGTCCCCCTCCAAAAAAGGGGGGGCTGCTGCGGCAAGCAAATCGGCCGCCCCAGGGCGGCCGATCATGGTCATGTCAAGGCAGGCCGGGCGGTTGATACGGATCCGGAGTCCCCATCGGAATCAGCGGGTACTTCTTCACGCTGGCGTTGAAGGCGTTCACCATCTTCAGCATCGGTCCGAGCACCCAGCTTGTGTAGGCGCGCTTGCCTTCGTCCTCGCGCGGGTTCTCGTACAGGTTGAACACGTGTGGAATGGGCAGGCGCTCGGCCGGCGAGGTCATGGTGTCCTGCTGGTAGAAGTGCACCTTGTAGTTTCGCCACTTCACCGCCTGCAGCCGGTTGTCGACCCAGATCAGGATGCCTTCGCGCGCGGACTTGTCGGTCTTGCCGAGGAAGAATCCGGCCTGGTCCACGCCATCGATCGGGCGGTCATGAGGCACCTTCGCGTGCGCGAAACCGGCCAGCGTCGTGAACAGGTCCACGCCGTGCACGATCTCGTCGCTGACGCGCGCCGCGGGCACCCTGCCCGGCCAGCGGATCATGAAGGGCACGCGGATCCCGCCTTCCCAGGCCGTGAAGTAGGCACCCCGCCAGGGGCCGGCCCAGCCCTCCCAGGGCTTGATGAACTCCGCGCCGTTGTCGCTGACGAAGATGACGACGGTGTTGTCGCGAATGCGCAGGCGTTCCACCGCATCGAGCATCTGCCCGACGTTGTGGTCCATCTCGGCCAGCATGTCGGCCCAGTCGCCGTTGCCCGTCTTGCCGGCGAATGCCGGGTGCGGCACGGTCGGCAGGTGCGGTTGCGTCAGGCTGGCGAAGGCGAAGAATGGCTTGCCCGCCCTGGCCTGGCGCTCCATGAAGTCGATCGAGCGGCGCGTGACTTCCGCATCGAGCAGTCGCCGCTGCTCCATGTCATACACCTTGACCTCGCGGCTCTTGCCGCCTTTGCGCCCTTCGAGGATGTACTCGGGCCGCATGTGCTCGGGCGAGTAGCCCGGCGTGTCGTGCCACATCGCCTCGTTGGTCGTGCGCGGGATGCCGTACCACTCGTCGAAGCCCTGGTCGTTGGGCAAGCGGCCGTCGTGGCTGCCCAGGTGCCACTTTCCGTACAACGCAGTGGCGTAGCCCGCCTCGGACAGCGACTCGGCCAGCGTCACCTCCCATTGCGTGAGGCCCTCGGCCACGCCGCCGAAGGGCACGGCATAGGTGCCCGAGCGGATCGCATGGCGCCCCGTCAGCATGGCCGAGCGGCTGGGTGTGCACTGCGGCTCCATGTTCATGTTGGTGAGGCGCAGGCCCTCGCTCGCGAGCTTGTCGATGCGTGGCGTCGGCGCGCCGCGCAGCGCGCCGCCACCGTAGACACCGAGCTCGCCGTAACCCAGGTTGTCCGCCAGGATGAACAGGACGTTGGGTTGCTTTGGCTTCGCAACCTGCGATGCCGCCGGCCCGGCGGCTAGCAGGCCCGCCATCAGCCCGGCGACCCCGAGCCAGCATGAAAGGAGCTTGCGCTTCATGGCGAGTTCGGTCACGGCTCAGCCAAGCCTGGTCTTCACACGCAGAGCGGCGGCGCCGCCGGCGCCGATAGCGCCGTCAATGAAGCCGCGCCACCCCTCGCCGTGGTCGCCCTGGCCGAAGAACACGCGTCCGCGGTCCTTCTGGAAGTGCTCGTAGTACTTCGCAAACCACCCCGGCTTGTAGTTGCACCAGGTGCCGCGGGCGTACGGGTCCTCGGTCCAGGCCTGGTGGTCCACCGCCTCGACCACTGCCTCGGGGAAATAGTCCCGCAGCGCCTTCTGCACGGCCGCCTTGTCGGTGTAGTCGATATGCTTCGGATCGGGGCCGAACATGACAAAGATGGTGTGGTCCTCGGCCATCGAGTAGGTCGCCAGGAACGACAAGGGGTGTGTCGGCGGCGCCACCGCGCTGACGCGGGTCTTGGTCACGTGGCCTTTCACCTTGATCAGGAGCTTGATGCCGGTGCCTGCATGCCGCTCGCGGCCTGCCTCCGCCACCAGCGGATCCAGCGCCGGCATGAACTGAACGTTGTGCACCACGTTCATCGGCAGGCCGACGATCACTGCGGCGGCGGTCAGGTGCTGGCCGCTGGCGGTGGTGACGACAACGTGATCGCCCTTCTCCTCCACCGACTTCACCGGCGTGGACAGGCGGATCTCGGGCCTGCCGTCCTCGACCATCTTGTTGATCAGGCTGACGGTGCCGTGCTTGAACTTGTAGCGGCCGCAAGAGTCGTGCAAAGCCGTCATGCTGCTGCCCGGCAGCGCCCACCAGCGGCTGTTTTCAAGGTAGGACACCTGCTCGAGCGGGCCGTGCGACAGGCCGGCCGCGTAGGCTTCGACCGCGACGCGCTGGATGGGCGTCAGGTTCATCTTCTGCACCACCTGGCCCGCGTTCAGTTTGTCGGCCTTGAGGATCTCGCTCCACTGGAACGAGGCGTCGTACGGCCGCTCCCAGTACTGGCCGGCATCGGCGAAGTACTTGTTGATCGCGCCGAGCACCGGCGCCAGCTGCTCCAGTTTGTTCAGCACCTCGCAGCGGCCATCGACCAGCACGCGCAACTCCGCGCCCGGCTCGACCTTTCCGTCGGGCGTCTCTTCCACTTCGAGCTTGTAGCGCTGCACCTCGGACCACACGAAGGGCTGCGTCCAGTGGATCCAGGTCCCGCCCATTTCCACCTTGTGGCCTTCGAACTCCTTCGTCCAGGTGCGTCCGCCCAGGCGGTCGCGCGCCTCGAGCAGCAGGGTCTTGTAGCCGTTCTTCATGCTGTCGCGTGCCGCCGTGACGCCGGCGAAGCCGCCACCGAGCACGATCACGTCGTAGTCGACGCCCTTGGCGCGTGCCTTGCGCTGCGGTCCCGGTGTGGCGGCGTTCGCCGCGCCGAGGGCGCCGGCGGCCACCGCCCCTGCGGCGCCCGCGCGGCGCATGAAGCCGCGACGGCTGACGCCTTGCGGCGCCGCGCTCTCCCGATCTTGTGTGTACTGCTTCATCTGCTGTCCTTCAATCCGACTTGGGTATCCCGCTCGAAGATAGAGGCCGCGCCGATAATTCATGATCCCAAATCGGCAAGCCGTCGCCTCCTGACGGCCCGTGTTTACCCGCAGTCAGTCGACGCGCGCAGCAATGGATGCTTACTACTCGGTCCGGCACTACTCGGACCCGCAAGACCATGCGCAAAGCCTTTTGAACTTCGACCAGGAGTACGTCCAGGTCGAGAAGGGGCCGTTCCGGAGTGCCTTGATGCAGGCCGAGCTCGGCGGGCTGTGCGTCTACGCCGAAAGCGTGGATCGCGGCATCGTCGAGCGCACGCATCTGGAGGCAGGCTGTGTCGCCCTCGGGTGGAGGATGCGCGCCGGCGCCACGCCCGGATTCGCCAACCGGCAGATCGCCCCGTCCTCCGGCGGCCTGCTGCGCGGCGGCCAGGATTGGATGCTCGACCTGCAGCCCGGCACCGAGATGTGCGGCATCACGATGCCCGCGGATGAATTCGATCGCTTGGCCGAGCCGCTGGGCGTGTCGGTCCTGCACCAGCGGCACGCATTGATCAGGCCCAGCGACCGGGCGCTCGCGACCATGCAATGGTGCCTCTCGCAGATCGAGCACCAGGCGCCTCGAATGGCGAACGCCGACGTCCGCGCATCGCTGCGCGACCACCTGCTGGAAAGCGTGTTCCAGGCCTTCTGCGAAGCGGAGCCGCCGCGCCGGCCCGACGTGACCCGGCTGGCCTACCACCAGGTCGTCAAGCGCAGCCAGGAACTGGCGCTTGCCAGTCCCGATCGGCCTCCTTCCGTGCTCGAATTGTGCGCCGAGCTGCGTGTATCCCGTCGCACGCTGCAAAACAGCTTCGTTCACGTCATCGGCCAGCCGCCCTCAAGCTACCTGCGCTGCCTTCGCCTGGGCCGGGTGCGCCGCCTGCTGCGCACCTCACCGGCCGAAGCGCTGTCGGTCGGCGATGCAGCCGCGCGCTGGGGCTTCTTCCACCTGGGACATTTCGCGAACGACTACCGCCGCCTGTTCGGCGAGCTGCCGTCGCAGACAGCGCGCCTGCCGGGTGAGCACTGAGGCCGCGGGCCGCCGCCTCATCATGCCGCTTGCGCTTGAAGCGAGGGTGACGCACGTTTGCGAACTGCGGCCAGCACGATCAAGGATGCCAACAGGTACAGCCCCATCACGAAGTACATGCTGTGGACGTTGCTGCCGGTGGCGGCATTGATCGCGCTGATGACCGGGGGGCTGATCGCACCCCCGAGGTTGCCGATGCTGCTCACCATCGCGATGCCGGCGGCGACGGTGGCTTTGGACAGGTACTCCGAGGTCAGTGCGAAGAAAATTGGCGGAATCGAAGCGATGCCGACCACGCCCAGGCAGAGGCCTGCGAGCGACCCGGCGAAGTGGCCCTGGGTCACCGTGGTGATGCCCAAGCCGGCCACCGCCATCAGCGCCGCGGCCGCGAAGTGCCAGCGCCGCTCCCCGCAACGGTCGGAGCTTCTTCCCATCAGGACGACGCCGACCACTGCGAATAACTGCGGCACCGCCGCGTAAAGGCCGATCGACAGCATGTCGGTGACGCCCCAGCTCCTGATCAGCGTCGGCGTCCAGAAGCTGATGGCATAGGTGCCGGCGACGATCAGCACGTAGACCAGGGACAGCACCCATACCTTCGGATCGCGCAGCATGTCCCCCAGCGAGCGGTGCGCTGCCTGGCTGCCGGAGTGCTGATCGCCGGCGAGTTGCTGCCGCAGCCTGGCTTTCTCTTCATCGCTCAGCCAGTTGGCAACCTCTGGTTTGTCCTTCAGCCAGAACCACGCGGCGATGCCCAGCAGCGGCGCCGGCGCCCCCTGCACCAGGAACAGCCACTGCCAGCCGTGCCAGCCGTTGTGGCCGTCGAGGAACTTCATGATGGCGCCCGAAAGCGGGCCGGCGATCGTGCTGGCGACGATGGCCCCGATCAGGAAAACGGCGATCATCCGGCCACGCCGCGCCGAGGGGTACCAGTAGGTCAGGTACAGCAGCACGCCGGGCGTGAAGCCGGCCTCGAAGGCGCCGAGCAGGAAGCGGAGCACGTAGAACTGCGTCGGCGTCTGCACGAACATCATTGCCATCGCCACGACACCCCAGCACACCATGATGCGCAGCAGCGTCTTGCGCGCGCCGATCTTCTCCAGCACCAGGTTGCTAGGCACTTCGAACAGCAGGTAACCGATGAAAAAGATGCCCGCGCCCAGGCCGTAGACCGCGTCGCTGAAGGCCAGGGTCTGCTTCATCTGCAGCTGCGCGTAGCCGACATTGATGCGGTCGAGGAAGGCGACGACATAGGCTGCGAGCAGCAGCGGCATCAGGCGCCAGCTGATCCGGGCGTACATCGCGCGGTCGGCCGGCATTTCGGCCCTCGTGCTCTGGGGGTGGTTCATGGCTTATCTCCTTTTATGTCGCTGCGGTCCTGGGCGGTAGACCGACAGCCTGACGGACGCGAGGCGTCTCGTCCCCCCTACTTCGGAGTGGCTGCGTGCAGGCTTAAGGAAACCTGGTCTCTCGGAGCCCACAGTCGGGCGCGCTGGGAGTTCGTCATTCCCTTCCACTGCGCGGCCGGCGCAAAAAAAAAGAGACCCCGCTTGGTCGCAGGGTCCCTTCAAACGCCGAACGGGGGCGTTCCCCATTGGCGTGGCCTTGAAGATGGGCAGCTCAAGCTGCCCTTTGTTCTTGCCCCGCAAGAATGCCTCAGTCCAGCCCGTTCGTGCCCCCCCATACGGGGTGGGACGCGAGCACAAGATGGAAATTAGTTTTCAGGGTCAGTTCAAACGCAAAACGGGAACTGGCCCTTGGCGTGGACTCGAAGCTCGAGTCAGCCCTGCCCCCGACACGGGCGGCGCTGCGTCTGCTACTGCACCACCTGCGCATGCTTCATCGACGCCATGTCGATCACGAAGCGGTACTTCACGTCGTTGGCCTGCACGCGCGTGTAGGCGGTGTTGATGTCGTCCATGGCGATCAGCTCGCACTGCGGCAGCACCTGGTGCTCGGCGCAAAAGTCCAGCAGCTCCTGCGTGGCGGGCAGTCCGCCGATCAACGAGCCGGCCAGGCGGCGGTTGTTGCGGATCAACAGGCCGCCGTGCACCGGCTCGAGCAGGTCGATCGCACCCACCACGGCCAGCACGCCGTTGCGGCCCAGCAGCATCAGGTAAGGGTTGACGTCGTGCCGCCTGGGAATGGTGTCGAGGATGAAGTCGAAGGCATTGAGCGAAGCCATCATGGCCTTCTGGTCCGTGGACAGCAGCACCTGGTGCGCGCCCAGGGCGCGGGCGTCGTCGGCCTTGGAGGGCGAGGTAGTGATGACCGTGACTTCCGCGCCCAGCGCGACCGCGATCTTCACCCCCATGTGGCCCAGGCCGCCCAGGCCCACCACGGCGAGCTTCGTGCCCGGACCCACGCCATGCTCGCGCATGGGCGTCCACACCGTGATGCCCGCACACAGCAGCGGCGAGGCGTACTTCAAGTCCAGCGCCTCGGGCACGCGCAGCACGAACTTCTCGCGCACCACGATCTTGTCGGCGTAGCCGCCGAGGGTGGTCTCGCCCGTCACGCGGTCCTTGCCGTTGTAGGTGGCGGTCGGCCCCTTGACGCAGAGCTGCTCCTCGCCAGCCCGGCAGGGATCGCACTGTCCGCAGCTGTCGACCAGGCAGCCGACCGCGACCCGGTCGCCGATCTTGTACATGGTGACCGAGGGGCCGACCGCCGCGACATGCCCGACGATCTCGTGACCCGGCACGCAGGGGTAGACGGTGTTCTTCCAATCGTTGTGCACCTGGTGCAGGTCGGAGTGACAGACGCCGCAGTAGGCGATTTCAATCGCGACATCGTCGGCGCGCAGTGCGCGGCGCTCGAACAGCTTGGGCATCAGCTGGCCGTGGGCTTCACAGGCGCAGTAGGCGGTAAAGGTGCTCATGTCCTTGGCTCTTTGTTCGTGTGGTCTACGGGAAGATAGCTGCCGTCCAAAACCCATGGCCCCCCTTTTTGGAGAGGGACGGCGGGGATTGGGTCAGTTGATCGAAGGGCGCAGCCAGGGCGCCGGCGTCTTCTCGGGCGAGGCGATCTGGTTGGAGATCCACTTGCCCATGCGGCGCATCGGCTCGATGGCGTCCTGCGGCGCGGCCAGCTTCATCCCGGCCGCGTAGCCGAGCGAGACGATGCGCTGCGCGCCGTGCAGCGGCAGGATGTCCTTGAGTTCGTCCTTCAGCGCCTCGGGGTAGATGCCCACCGTCTGCGTGTAGGCGTCAACGGCATCCATCACCTCGTCGAGCGAGTCGACCGGAACGAGGTTGGCGGTACGGTCGTCGAGCATGGCCGAGAAAGAGACCGCCTCCGGAATCTTGGACACGATGACGGCGCCCTCACCGTCCCTGCCGCCGATCACCTGGTACCACTCGTCATCCAGGCGTAGCGCGTCGACCTCCGCCTTGAGTCCCGGGTCATAGCGTTTGGGTGCGGTGCTCAGGCTGTTGGGGAGCTTCAGCATCGCGTCGTACACCAGGCGGCCGAAGTCATTGAGCTTTTGCACACCGTCATCATCGGTGCCGCTCTGCGCATAAACCACGCGTGCGCAGACGCAGCCCTTCTGGTTGAGCGCACCGATGTCGCTGGCGAGGCGCACCGCCGCCTCGCGCATGGCCGCTTCGCTCTCGAAAGTCTGGCGACCCAGGATGCTGGCGCTGCGCTTGGGGTCGAGCGAGATCAGCTCCAGCCCCGGCTGGATGTAGCGCGTCACGTGCTTGAGCGAGGCAAAGCCGCCCCAGGCAACGATCTTCTCGATGTTCTGCGGCTGGTACAGGCGCTCCTCGAAGGCGGTGTCGCCGCCCTTCCAGTAGGCCACCGTCACATGCTTCGTGAGCGGGTGGTCCGGCGCCATCTCGATCATGGTGCGGGCGATGGCCAGCGCGGTGAACGGATCGTTGGAGGGCGCCTTGATGATGGCGTCGCTGCGCAGCACCATGTTGCGGAGGATGGTCCACAGCGACAGCGCCGGTGCATTGCCGGCCACGATGTGCAGCGCGCGTGCACCGAAGCAGCGCACTTCGAGCTCGGTGCCGTCGAGCAGCCGCCGCGGCACCCAGCCTTCGAGGTACTCGATGCCGACGCTGGCCTCGACCGCCTCGACGATGTTCTCGCGCTCGAGCACGCGCGACAGGCCCATGTAGCTGGCCTTCACCAGCGAAGGCGTGGTGGGCGCCGTGAGGTAAGAGAGCTCGCAGGCTTCCTGCAGGTGGCGGTTGTCCGCGAAGTTGAGGCGCTTGCCGAGTTCGACCGCGTAGTCGAGGATGTCGTCGAAGCGCAGCTTGTACAGGTCGGCCAGCTTCGTGGGGTTGCCCAGCGGTAGCTTGTCGAGGTAGCGGTTCCAATCCGGGGTGAGGAAAGCGAGGTCGCCGCCGCGGCCACCCACTTCGACCAGGTGGTCGGTGATGATCTGCCCGCGGATGATCATCGGGGCGATGGGTTTGGAGTTGGTCATGGGCATCAGCCTTCGAGCGTGGTGAGGAAGTCCATGGCCTCGCGGTGCGAAGCCTCGGTCGCGGCGCAAGTGATCTTGTCGTCGCCGCCGTTCTTGTCGCTGTAGCGCTGGATGGGACCGACGACGTAGCGGCTCGGACGGCCGCAGGGGCATGGCTGGTCCCACTCCACGGTGATCTCGTCGCCAGTGATGAAGCCGCCCCAGCGCGTGTCCGCGCCCAGGTCGAAGAAGGCGGCGCGGCCCGTCTGGCGGCCGGTGCGCGGCAGCGGCTTGCTGGTCTCGGGATCGAGCAGGAACGGGATGGCGGTGTGCGCGAAGTGGAAGTGGCCGTGCTCGCACCGGTAGTGCGAGCCGCTCGGCGTCTCGGACATGGCGTAGGACTCCCGCAGCGAAGCCGCGCCGGTGAAGCGCTGCACCTCGTCGCGCCAGCCCTCAGGCTGCACCACGCCCTTGGCGCCCCCGGTGGTGGTGAGGTAGGAATGGGGCGAGAACACGCCTTGCAGTCCGCGCGCCAGGCCGGCCGTGGCCATGCCATGCAGCAGGTTCCAGGTACCTCCGATGTACACCCGCTTGCCCCGCAGCTCGTTCGTCATTTGCTCAAAGAAGGCGGCCATGTGCTGCGGCATTTCGGCCTGCAGCTTGTCGAAGGCCTGCTTCTTGGCCTTCAGCGCCGGGCTGATCTCCAGCCGGTCCAGCGTGCCTTTGGCGTGCGCGGCGCGGATCTTCGCGCCCAGGTGCAGCACGTCGCTGGACAGCGTTGTCGGGTAGGCGCAATGGAAGTTGGCTTCGGCGGGCAGCAGCGCCTCGATCAGGAAGTCGTTCGCGCGCACATGGCTCAGGAAGCCGGAGCGATAGTAGGGATAGATCGTGTGCAGCTCGGGATCGGGCGCGTCGGGGCCTTCCGTGGCCCAGACCAGCATCTTGCGCACCTGGCAGGCCTTGCGCCACTCGCTCACGCTATGCGGCAGGAACGAGAGCGTGCCGGAGGTGCCCGAGGTATGGCTCATGCGCAACTCGGGCACCGCCTGGTCCATCCTCGTGAACCAGTCATCCAGGCCTTCGCAGCCGCTGACGTCGGCCGCGGCGAGCTTCTCGGCGAGCTCGGGCGTCACCAGCTTGCCCAACCACTTGTTGATCTGCGCGAAGTTGCGCTTCTCCAGCAGCGAGGGCGGGTAGGACTTGTAGACCGTGTGCTCGAACATCAGAGGGACGACGTCGTGCAGTTCGTCCACGCGATCCACGCCTTCGGCATCGGCGAGCTTCTTCACCATCGGGATGCGATCGCGCAGCTCGGCAAAGCGCTGTTTCAAGGCCGAGAGTTGCAGCGCGTCGATTTCTGCGCGCGGCAGGTGGTTCCAGGCGTGGTGGGAGTAGTCCACCAAGGCCACTGGGTTGTCCAGCAACAATCGGGTCTTGTCCTCGAGGGACATTCGAGCAAGTGACATCAGGAGCTCACTGATCCAGGGAGAGAGAACGCGGCGCAGCCGCGCAATAAACGCGACACAGTCGCGCGTGAAAACCGGATCAGTGTAGGAAGGGAGAAGTCAAATCCCAGTCCGGATTTCCGCCCCGGTCAACACCGTGCAAGTCCTTGTTTTGCAAGTCCAATTCGGGGTTTTCCGGCGGCCGGAGGGTCCTCACTCCGGCTTCGATTCCGATTCCTCGTTTAGGTGGGCGTCCGGGGCGCCTGTTCAGTTCACCCGCACGAAGCTCGCTACCGAAGGAATGCCGCCAGAGTCCAACACGAACAGCATGTAGTAGCCGGGCGGCACCATGGCGGCCGATTCGGGCACTGTGGCCATCAGGGTGGCCTTTTCGAGCACCTGCACAGGCAGGCGGATCGCCCGTTGGTGCATGTCGTTGCCATGCGTCGTGGCACCGGGCGCCACCAGCACTGCGGTGTTGACTTGGCGGTCCGTGGTCACGATGAAACTCTGGCCGTACGTCACGCCGGCCGGCGCCGAGACGATCAGCGGCCGCGCACCCTTGAAGAGATAGGGCGGCGAGTACACCTGCGCCTTGTGCATGGCCGCCGCTGCGGCAGAAGAGTCCATGTCGTCCTGCGACAGCAGGACTGTCGCATCGGGCAGCAGGATCGCACTGGAGTGGTAGGCCGCCTGGATCGTATGGGGAACAACGCGCTGCCAGTGGCCGGTGGTTTCCGTCGCCTGGGTCGAGTACATCTCTGCTTGAAAGACAGGTCCGTTGTAGGGGCTTGCGCCGGCGTTGCCACCCATGGTGAGCAGCTTGCCGTCCGGCAGGATCACCGTGTTGCTGTTGTGCCGGGGTTGGATCCAGCGCGGGAAGGCTTTCCAGCCGGCCGCCGGCTCATTGCCATCGAGCCACTCGTTGCCCGTTGTCGGCGCCCTCAAAATGTCCAGGCCACCGGCCACCATCACCACTTGGCGGGCGGTCGGGCCCGACGCGTCCGTGTAGATGATGCCATTGCCGTTGACCCAGTGATCGCCCATCAGGTCAGGCAGGCGGCTCCATGCGTTGTCGGCGGGATTGAACAGGTAACTCGAGCGCCTTCCCGGACCGGCTTCGAGCATCGTTCCGCCCGGGAGCAGGAACTGCAGGGGATACAGTCCGGTCGAAGCGTGCTGGCCCACGAAGTCGATGCGCCCTACGCCGTCCGGGCTCGCGCTGGGCGTGAAAATCTCGACGTCGCTGTTGATGATCTCGCCGCCGTTCTGATCCCAGCCGCTGGTGATGACGACGCGGTTGTCGGACAGCTTGGTGGTGGTGGGATACCACCGTCCATTGCGCATGTTCGGCTGACGCACGAAGGCCTCGGTGGCGGGATTGAAGGTGTAGGCGGTCAGCGTTCCTTTCCAGCTCTGCGTGCCGGCCGGCGCGTTCGGGTCGGGATAGCGCAGGTTGCCGCCGGCGATGAAGAGCCTGCCGTCGGCCAGCAGCGTCTGCCCGGCGCACGAGATGTTTTCCGGCGGCGCGATAGAGTGGCCCGTGCGCGTGGCCGGGTCCCAGACATAGGCCACGCCGTTCATGGAACTCAAGGGCTTGTAGTAGTCGTCGGGGTTGTACGACCAGAACAACACCTTGCCCGTGTGCAGCAGGACCGCAGTGACCCCGACGACGGGAATGATGAAGGGTTCGCTCCAACGGCCTTGCAACGCCCACTCGCTGGCGGCAAGGCCGCCAGCCGTCGAGGCCACGTCCGGATTGCCCGCTGCGAGTTCATCTGCAGCGGCAACTGCCGCGGCATCCTCCTGCAGCGTCACCGGCCCGGGTTTGCCCAGGTCCTGCGCGGGCACCGCACGCTCGCCGCGTTCGACCTCGCACTGCACCTCCCGCATGCGCGCGTGTTCCTCGGCGTGGTTGGCGCCCAGCAGGTCGTTTTCGCGTTTGAACAAGGCTGCCTCGGCAGCCGGATCCAGGCAGGGGACGGCGGCGTGCGGGTGCGGTTCCGGGACCGTGACGGCCATGGGATTCGTGCCGGTCGGCGCCGTGGCGGCGGGTGAAGCGGGTGCGGGCTCAAGGGCGATGGGTTCGGCGGCAGTACCCCCCTTGCCGCCGCCACCGCAACCGATGAGGAGAAGCACCCATAGGCCGACAGCCCAGAGGTACCCGCGATGGCGTGCATTGCGCTGAACACGCTCATGATGCGCATGATGCTGATGCGCCTGAGGCTTGGCTTGCACGGGCCACAGCAGACCAAGGAGAAAGAGCGCCGCAAACCCGGCGCGAGTTCGGGTCGCAAACATGGCACTTCCTTCGTGACTGAAGGTGCCAATCGAACATATGCACCGCGAAGCGTATTGACAAGCGCAAGTTTTCTTTTTTTTAGGCGTGGACAATGCCCGCCCTGCCCCGCGCGAGCAGGTCGTTGCGGTCGAGGTTCATGACCTTGTTCCACGAGCCATCGCTCGCGTAGGCCTTGAGGGCTCCTACAACTCGGAGGGCGTGGTCAGGAGTGCGTACAGCATGCGCGCGATCAGCAGCGGCGTGTCTTCTTCGCCGAGGTATTGCGGCCGGCCCAGAACCATGGCGCGCGGCACGGCAAGCAGCACATGATGGGCGAGAAACGCTGCCTTCTGCGGGTCGCGCACCAGCACCTCATCGGCGAATTTCTTCATCAATGCCGGCATCACCACCGCGGACCAGAAGTTGTCGGTCTTGACCAGATCCAGCCGCACCAGTTCCTCGTAGTACGTGGACTTGAGGTTGAACTCGGGATCGATCCTTGCCCATTGCTGCAATGTCTCGGTGGCGTAGCGCAGCGTCGAGAGGATGCCGTCGAACAGGCGTGCCGACGACGGCAGCGAGTCGATGTGCGCCAGCAATTCGCGCCGGGCCTCGGTGCGGTAGTCGTTGTAGATCGCAGCGATCAGGGACTCGATAGTGGGGAAGTACTCGTAGATGGAGCTGACCGCGACGCCCGAGCGATCGGACAGGTCCTGGAGCGTCAGCGCCTTGCGGCCCTCGCGCTCGAGGATGGCCCGGCCCGTGGCCTTGAGGGCCTCCACCAGCGCCACCGATCGTTTCTGGCTCGGACGCTTGCGCGGCCGGGCGGGCACCTCGATGCGGACCTCGTGCGCTGAAGACTTGGGTCGCGTCATGTCAGTGCCCCGCTGGCGTCAGAGTGTTCCTCCCGCTCCCCTTGGGGAGAGGGAGAAATACAGGGCGGGTCGCCTCATGGTTGCCCTCAGTCCAGCTTGATGCCCGTGTCGCGGATGGCCTTTGCCCAGTATGCCTGATCGGCCTTGACCACCTCCGCGAACGCCAACGGCGTGCTGCCCTTGAGGGCGATGCCGAGGGCGATCATGTGCTCGCGCACCGCCGGATCGGCCAGGGCGCGGTTGACGTCCGCGCTGATGCGCTCCAGCAAAGGCGCCGGCGAGCCCGCGGGCGCGAACAGGCCGAGCCAGCCATGGCGTTCCAGCCCGGCGAAGCCGGCCTCCTCGAAGGTCGGCACGTTCGGCAGCAGCGGTGAGCGCGAGGCACCCGCCACGGCCAGCGGCCGGACCTTGCCGGTGCGTGAATGCTGCAGCACCGAGCCCGCGCTGATGGTGCCCAGGGGCACATGGCCGCCCAGGAGGTCGGTGACGAGCGGGTTCTCTCCCTTGTACGCCACGTGCACCAGCGGCACCTTCGCCGCACGGGCAAAGATCTCCATCTGCACGTGTCCGCTGGAGCCCTGCCCGAAGGTGCCATACGGCAGAGCCTTGCCCAGCCTGGCGACATGGGCGGGCAGGTCCTTCACATGCTGGATCGGCAGCTCCGGCCCGGCCGCGAGCACGAGATGCGTGGTGGCCAACTCGCTGATCGCCGTGAGGTCGCGGATCGGGTCGTACGGTGCCTTGCCGTACAGGCTGGGCGCCTGCATCAGCGTCGTCGTGGTCATCAGGAGCGTGTGCCCGTCCGCAGGTGCCTTGGCCACCGCGTCGGCCCCGATCATGCCGGCGGCGCCGGGTCGGTTGTCCACCACGACGGGCTGGCCCCAGGCCTTGGCCAGGCGCTCGGAAACGCCGCGAGCGATCACATCCGCGCTGCCGCCCGCCGGAAACGGCACGACGACGCGCACCGGGCGGCTCGGAAAGGCGGCCTGGGCCCATGCCGTGGCAGCGCCGAGGCTGCCCAGGAGGCCGGCGCTCGCGCCGGAAGCGAGCTGCTGCAGCAAGCGACGTCTGTGCTGTTGCATGGGTGCCCTCAAGGGGTGACGATGTTGAACGCGGGCCTGAACACGGCCAACATGCCGAGCAGCTCGGTCAGCTTGCCGGCCTGGCCTTCGACCCGGATGTCGCCCTGCCTGAGCGCCGTGGCGAAGTCGAGTTGCCGCAGGCCGATGCGATCGAGCGTGGCCTTGCTCGTGTGCACGGTGACGTCGGCCTTCGCGTGTTTCGAGCCTTCGCGATGCGTGAGCACGCCGTTGCGCAAGGTCAGCGCGAAGGACTGGCGCGCGTCGTCGAAAATCCAGTTCAGCGTCATGTCGTGGCCTTGCGCCTTGTCCGAATCCAGCCGCACGGCCATGAAGTCGAAGAACATCGCCGGGGTCGTCGCCTTGACGAGGTCTTCGGTCACGCGACTCGGCAAGTTTGGCGCTCCGCGGCGCAGGTCGCCGGCGCCCGTGAGGTACATGTTGCGCCAGATGGCCGACTCGCTCTGGTAGGCGAGCTGCTCGAGCGCATCGGCCTGCGCCTCGCGCGCCTCGTTGTTGTCGGGCTCGGCAAAGACGAGGTGGTTGCCGAGTTGCGCGGCCCACCGGTAGTCGCCCTTGGCCATCGCGTCACGCAGTTGCGCGAGCACGGCCGCCGAGCCGCCCATCGCGGCGACGTAGCGCTTGCCGGCTTCCACCGGCGGCAGCGGATCGAGGTTGGCCGGATTGGCGTCGTAGAACCCGAGGTAGCGCTGGTAGACCGCACGGACGTTGAAGCTGAGCACGCCGTAGTAGCCACGCGTGGCCCACTTCCTGTCGAGCTCACCAGGCAGCTTGGTGATCGCCTGCGCGATCTCGTTCGGCGTGAGCCCCTGGTTCATCAGGTGCAGCGTGCGGTCGTTGATGAAGGCGTACATGTCGCGCTGGTCGGCCAGCAAGGTGCGGATGCCCTCGCCGCCCCAGGTGGGCCAGCCGTGCTGGGCGAACAGCACCTCGGCCTTGTCGCCGTAGCGCACCAGGCTGTTGTCCAGGTGACGCGACCAGCCCTTGGCGTCGCGCACCTGCGCGCCGCGCGGCGTGAGGACGTTGTGCATCATCCGCACCGCGTTCTCGGCCATGCACAGCGCCCGCTGCTTGGGCAGGTAGAGGTTCATCTCCGAGGGCGCCTCGGTGTCGGGCGTCAGCTGGAACTCGATCTGCACACCGTCGATGACGTGCGTCTCGTAGTCCTTCCCGATCAGGTGGGTCGGCGGGATCAGCGTGATCGTCGAGGCGGCCGGGGCCCCCTTGCCCAGGCCCGCATCGATCTGACCCAGTTCACCTCGCGGCACGCCCGCGCCGGCCTGGTACAGGGCGCGGCGGAACATTGCGGTGCCGGCGAGCAGGTTCTCGCTGATCGCATGCTCCATGAAACCCGCGGGCGCGTAGATCTTCACCTTGCCGGCCTTCACGTCGGCCTGGTCGACCACGCCCCGCACACCGCCGAAATGATCGACGTGGCTGTGCGTGTAGATGACCGCGACCACCGGCTTGGCCGGCCGATGCTGACGGTACAGCGCGAGCGCGGCACGCGCCGTATCGATGCTCGTCAGCGGGTCGATGATGATCAGCCCGCGCTGGCCTTCGATGACCGTCATGTTGGCGAGGTCCATGCCGCGCAGCTGGTACACGCGATCGGTCACCTTGAAAAGGCCGGCATTCGTGTTGAGCTGCGCGTGCCGCCACAGGCTCGGGTTCACGCTGTCCGGCGCCTGATCCTTGCGCAGGAAGTCGTAGGCGTGCGAGTCCCACACCACCTGGCCGGCGTCGTTCTTGATCTGGCCTTCGAAAGGCGCGACCAGCCCGCGGCGGGCCGACTCGAAATCGGCGCGGTCCCCGAACGGCAGTTGCGTGAGCACCGCGGCGTTGCGGGATGCCGTGATGGCACTGGCGCTCTTGCCTGGAACGGGCGGCACCGGATCGGCCGGCGCGGCGTGGACCGAACCGATGGCCAGCGCGATGGCCAGCACGAACGTGTCTGCGTGGAAAGGCTTCATCTGAACTCCTGCTTTGGACGACTCACGGAACGTCGTCCTCTTGTCACCAGGGCGCCGCCGCAGGCCGCGGGCGCAGCGCCGCATCGAAATGATCCATCGACGGAAAGCGCAAAGGCTGCAGCGCGTCGATCTGGCGCAAGCGTTGTCTGTACTGCTCCATCAGCTCGCCGCGCTGCCCGGGCTGGATATAGGGCACGTGCCACGCGACGAAGGGCGGCAACACCGTCATCCCCGTGTAGCCGAGTGTCCCGCGCAGGATCGGCCGCAACATCTCCTGCAGCTCGCCGTGGATGCCGTCCTCGCACAGCATGTGCGGCTGGCCCCCGATGGTGATGGCGAGCATCGCCTTTTTTCCCTTGAGGCCGCCGCGATCGTAGAAGCGCATGCCGCCGTAGCAAAGCCCCGAAATCAGCACGCGATCGACCCAGCCCTTCAGGATGGCCGGCATCGAGAACCAGTAGATCGGGAAGTTGAAGATGACCAGATCCGCGCGCTGGAGCTTCTCCACTTCGGCCAGGATGTCCTGCGCCAGGGTCTTGGCTTCCCAGCCGTGGCGCTGCTCGAGCGCATAGACAAGGTAGTCGGCGTTGGCGCGGCTGCCGAAGTCGGCGGCATCGGCGACGGCCTTCCACTGCATCGCATAGAGGTCGGACACGTCGACCTCGTGGCCCTGCGCCCGCAACTCCTGCGTCGCCGCCTTCATCATCGATGTGCAGAACGAGCCGGGCTCGTTGTGTGCGTGCACGATCAGGACATTCATCGCGTGACGCTCACTTCCTTGCGCGCCGCGGCGAGCTTGGCCTGCAGCGCGTCGATGCGCAGGTGGTTGTCCTCCGAGCCGATATAGCTGCGGAACAGCCACTCCTGCATGCGCATCGCGCCGTCGAGGTCCATGTTCAGCACCTGGTTCGACAGGCGTTTGGTCTCCGCCAGCGTCGTGCGGTCATGGCAAGCCATGTCGCGGGCGATGGCGCCCACGGAAGCGAGCAGTTCCCCTTCCGGGAACACCTGGCTGACGTAGCCCATGCGCTGGGCCTCCTCGGCGCCGTAGATGCGGCCGGTGAGCGCCACTTCCTTGGCGCGGCCCAGGCCGATGATGCGCCACAGCGGGTCCATGATCGGCGTCAGCGACAGCACGACCTCGCGCTGGCCAAACTTGGCGCGGGCGGAGGCGTAGCGGATGTCGCACATCATCGTGAGATCGAAGCCGCCCGCGATGGCCGGGCCGCCGATGGCCGCGATCACCGGCTGCGGGCAGAACAGCACGGCGCGATAGGCCCGATGGAACAGCGCGATGTAGGCCTCGTTCGAGACTTTCTCGAGCTTGCGAATCTCGTTGAGGTCGAAGCCGGCCGAGAAGAACTTCTCTCCGCCGGTGAAGACGATCACGTTCACGTCCTCGCGCTGGCCGAGGGAAGTGAACATCGCCGCGACTTCATCGAGCACATCGGGCGCGAGCGCGTTGCCCTTGTCCGGACGGTGGATGGTGACAGTGGCGACCTTGTCGCTCACATCGAGAAGGAGATATCTGGATTCCATGTTGGATTCCCGGGGAACCGGGACATGCGAAGGCGGGAGGACAGATCGCGAGCGCGTTGCGCGCTCGCGTGTTCAAGCCGTGCAGTGTAGAAGCGCTGGCTTCTTTCTTTCCTCCGGATTCGCGCTGGCGCGGGTGCCGCGCAAGTCCTTGTCAGACAAGGAGAATTCCGATTCTTCCGCCTCCGAAGCGACGCTCACTCCGGCTTTGATCCGCGTCTTCGGTCGCTGGTTCTTCAATCGGTCTCGAGCACGACCTTGCTGCCCGGCGCGGCCCATGCCGCGGCCTTGCCCAGATAGCGTTCCTCGATGATGCTGCGCCTGATTTTCATCGTCGGCGTGAGGAAGCCGTTGTCTATCGTCCAGGGCTCCTTCACCACCACCACATGGCTCAGGGCCTCGTGGGGTTCCAGCGTGGCGTTGACCTCGCCCAGCAGCGCCTCCCAGGTCGCGACCAGGGCGTCGCGGGCCGCAGGGTCTCCCATCTGCTGCCGTGCCGCGAGCGAGGGCATCAGCAGCACGAAGGGCTGCGGGTGCCCCGCGCCGGTGACGCATACGGCCTCGACCATGGGGTGCGCGAACCGGTTCTCGATCGGCGCTGGCGCCACATACTTGCCCTTGCTGGTCTTGAAGAGTTCCTTCACACGGCCGGTGATCTTCAGGCGGTTGGCCTCGTCGTACTCGCCGCGGTCGCCAGTGCGGAAGTAGCCGTCGTCCGTGAGGGCCGAGGCGGTCAACGCGGGGTCCTTGTAGTAGCCGAGCATCCGGGTTACGGTCTTCACCTCGATCTCGCCGTTGGCTGCGATGCGGGCTTGTACGCCGGGCAGGGCCTCGCCGCAGTAGCCGAGCCGCACCGCACCGGGCCGGCTGTAGTGCGACCAGCAGAAGTCCTCGGTCATCCCGTAGACGTCCAGCAGTTCCAGTCCCAGCTTGCGGTACCAGTCGACGATCTCCGGCGGCAGCGGGGCCGAACCGGTGAAGGCGATGCGCACGTCGGGCAAGCCCAGCATCGCGAGCACGTTCTGGCGCAGCGCCGCGCCTTCCGGAGAGTCCGCGCCCAGCAGCGCCTGCGCCGTGGCCGGCAGCTTGGCGCAAACGCCGGCATAGAAATTGGTCCACAGCCGCGGCATCGAGATGAACACGGTCGGCCGGGCGCGCTGCAGGTCCGCGACAAAGGTTTCCAGCGCGTCGTTGAAGTACACGCGCAGGCCGTGCGCCAGCAGGTTCGCCTCGACGAAAGACCGTTCGGCCGCATGCGCGAGCGGCAGGTAGGACAGCAGCCTGTCCGCCGGCGTGAAGCCGCAGAAATCGCCCGAGCCCTGGGCATAGCGGGCCATGTTGCCGAAGCTGTGCATCACGCCCTTGGGCACGCCGGTGGTGCCCGAGGTGTACAGGATCGTCGCCATCTCACCCGCATCGGGCAGGTGCGGCTGCTGCAGCGGCACAGTCGCGGCGGTCAGCGCTTCCCATTGCTGCGCCTGGGGCAGCGGCGACAGGGGCAACGCGATGAGCGGAAGTTCCTGCGGCAAGGCCGTGCGGATCTGGTTCCAGTTGTCGGCCTTTCCGTCGAGCTTGCCGACGAAGAGCAGCCGCGCTTCGGAATGCTCGAGGATGTGGCGCGCACTCGCAGCGCTGATCGTCGGATACAGCGGCACGGATACGTGGCCGGCCATCCAGATGGCCAGGTCGGCCATGATCCAGTGGGCGCTGTTCCTGCCCAGGATCGCGATGTTGCTCCTGGGCGGCAGGCCGAGCGATTCCAGGTGCGCCGCCATGCGCCGCGCCTGGTCACCGATCTCGCGCCAGCTGTAGTCGACCACCCGTCCATCCGGACGCGGCTCGGTCAGTGCGATGACCTCGGCTTGCGCTGCTTCCCAGTGCAGGAAGCGGTGCAGCAGGGTCGGGAATACGGTCGTCATTTTCTTGTCTCCAGTGTCCCAGTGCGGCCCTATGGCACTTCAACATTGAGCCAGTCCTGCAGCACCTCCTGCTGGTGCTGGCCCCGGCGCGGCACGGTGCCGGCGCTTCCAGGCGTGTGCGAGAAGCGCGGCGCCGGGTTGGCCTGCAGCACCCCGTCGATGCAGCTGTAGATGCCCCGCTCGGCCATGTGCGGATGCACGGCCGCCTCGTCGGGGTCCAGCACCGGGGCGAAGCAGGCGTCCGTCCCTTCGAGTAGCAGGCACCACTCGTCGCGGGTCCGGGTGGCGAACAACTCGGCAAAGGCCTGATGCCGCTGCGGCCAGGTCTTCGGGTTGCCCTGGTTCGCATAGGCCGGGTCGCCGGCGAGGCCGAGCTTTTCGACCAGCAGGCGATGGAACTTCGGCTCGGCCGCGCCCACCGTGACGAAACCGCCGTCCTTGCAGCGGTAGCTGCGATACCAGTGGGGACCGTCGAGCAGGCTCTTGCCCCGCTCGCTGGCGAAAAGGCCGGCCGATCGCAGGCCCATCAGCAGGTTCATCATGTTCGCGCTACCATCGACGATGGCCGCATCGACGACCTGGCCCCGCCCGGTCGCCCGCGCATGCATCACGCCGGCCAGCAGTCCGAGCGCGAGGTACATCGCGCCGCCGCCCATGTCGCCCACCAGGCTCGGTGGCGTCATCGGCGCCTCGCCCGGCTGGCCCGAATACCACAGCGCACCCGAGAGCGCGATGTAGTTGAGGTCATGGCCGGCCGCCTGCGCCAGCGGGCCGGCCTGGCCCCAGCCGGTCATGCGGCCATAGACGAGCTTCGGGTTGCGGGCGAGGCACACATCGGGCCCGAGGCCCAGGCGCTCCATCACGCCGGGGCGCATGCCTTCGATCAGCGCATCGCAGTTCTCGACCAGCTGCAGCACCGTCGCCACGCCCTCGGGCGTCTTCAGGTCGAGCGCGATCGAGCGCTTGCCGCGGTTGGTGACGGCATGCCGGCCGAGATCCATGTCTTCCGGGCCCATCTCGGCGCGATCGACCAGCACCACGTCGGCGCCCAGGTCCGCCATCAACATGCCGCAGAAGGGCGCCGGCCCGATGCCGTAGATCTCGAGGATGCGCAGGCCCGCCAGCGGGCCGCTTGCCTGTCGGCTCATCGCGCTGGCCTCAGATCCGGTACATGGTCACGACCGCAGCGCCGCCGATACCGACGTTGTGTTGCAGCGCGACGCGAGCGCCTTCGACCTGGCGCTGCTCGGCCTTGCCACGCAGCTGCGACACCAGTTCATAGCACTGCGCAAGACCCGTCGCACCGATCGGATGCCCCTTCGACAGCAGGCCGCCCGAGGGGTTCACCACGTACCGGCCGCCGTAGGTGTTGTCGCCGTCGTCGACGAACTTCTGCGCGCCGCCCTCGGGGCACAGGCCCAAAGCTTCGTAGGTCAACAGCTCGTTCTGCGCGAAGCAGTCGTGCAGTTCCACCACATCGACATCTTCGGCGCCGATGCCGGCCTGCTCGTACACCTTGTTGGCAGCCAGACGCGACATGCCGAAGCCCGCGAGCTGGCGCAGGTCACCGGACTTGAAGACCTCGGGGCCATCGGTGGTCAGGGCCTGGCCGGCGACCCACACGCGTGTATCCAGGCCATGCTTCTTCGCGTAGGCTTCACTGCACAGCACCGCGGCGGCCGCGCCGCAGGTGGGCGGGCAGGCCATGGAGCGCGTCATCACGCCCTCCCACATCACCTGCTCGTTCAGCACGTCCTGCGGGGTCACCACCTTGCGGAACACGGCGAGCGGGTTGTTGGCCGCATGGCGGCTGGCCTTGGCGCGGATCTTGGCGAAGGTTTCCAGCGGCGTGCCGAAGCGTTTCATGTGCTCCAGGCCGGCGGCGCCGAACAGTCGCAGGGCCGTCGGAACGCCCTCGGGCACCACGGGATCGCACTGCTGCATGAACAGTTCGAGCGGGTTGGGCCGGTCGGTGAACATGCTGCCCAGCGCCCCGGGGTTCATCTGCTCGAAGCCGAACGCCAGCACGATGTCGGTCTCGCCACTGGCGATGGCCTGGCGCGCCAGGTACAGCGCCGAAGAGCCGCTCGCGCAGTTGTTATGGACGTTGATCACGGGGACACCCGTCATGCCCACGTCGTACAGCACGCGCTGGCCACTGCAGGAGTCGCCATAGATGTAGCTGGCGTAGGCTTGCTGGATCGACTCGTAGCCGATGCCTGCATCGGCCAGCGCCAGGCGAACGGCCTGCGCGCCCATCACCGGGTAGGTCTCGCTCTGGCCCGGCTTCTTGAAGGGGATCATGCCGACTCCGGCCACTACTACCTTGCTTGTCATGTGTTTGCTCCAGTTGAAAGTTTGAAAGTTACGGCGCGGCCGGATCGAAGCGAGGCGCACCAGCGAAGAGCGGCGCCTCGCGCGAGACGAAGCGCGCCACCGCCTCGGCGTGGTAGTTGCTGACCGCGAACAGCCCCTGCATGGTGGACTCCAGTTGCGCCAGCCCATGCCGGTCGGTCTCGAAGGACCGGTTCAGGAGGTTCTTGGTCAGGCCGATGACCGCAGTCGGCGCATCGTCGAAGCGCCGCGCGAAGGCGAGCGCCGCATTGCGCAGGCGCTCGGCCGGCACGACGGCCTGCACCAGGCCCATCTGCTGCGCCTCGTCGGCCCCGATCTCCCGTGCGCTGAAGGCGATCTCCTTGGCCCGCGCCAGCCCCACCAGGCGCGGCAGCACGTACAGCAGCGACAGGTCGGGCAGCAGGCCGACCCGCGCGAAGCTCGCAATGAACCTGGCGCGCTCGGACGCAAGGACGAAATCCGCGCCCAGCGCCAGCGAAAAGCCCGCCCCCACGGCGAAGCCGTCCACCGCCGAGATGACGGGCTTCTCGAGCTCGACCAGCTCGGTGAACCAGCGATGCGTATCGAGCAGCAGCTGGCGTGCCATGAAGGGCTTTTCGCCTTCGGCAACGTCGCCCTTCAGGTCCGCGCCCGAGCAGAAGTCGCCACCGGCGCCGGTGAGCACGACGGAGCGCACCGACGCATCCTGGCGCACGGCCAGGAGGACGGCCGCCATCGCCTGCGCGATGGCCGCATCGAGGGCGTTCTTGCGCTTGGGCCGGTTCAGCGTGATGACCGCCGTCCTGCCCACCTTCTCATAGATCACTGCTTCTTCGCTCATTTTGACCCCGTTGTTTCAAACGAATGCGGCGATGCCCGTCAATTCATCCAGCAGCGTGGCCATCTCCGCCATCCTGGCGGCCACAAGCTGGTGCGCGGCGCGCATCAGGCCGACCGACAACATGCCGATACCGGCACGCGCTCTCTCGATTGCAAGCTTCTCGATGCTGAATTCGCGGCCATGCTCGTTGCGGTCCACGAGGACGTGGGACAGCTCGCCGGCCGTGCCGGTGGGGACCGTGACGATCACGAGATCGGCATAGTCGCCGTTCGAAATCCAGGTGTTCTCGCCACTCGCGTCGGAGCCCAGCCCGGGCTCGCGGGTGCAAAAGCCGCCGAAGCTGCGCCCGGCCAGCAGCTCTGGCAGGTAGCGCGTGCGCAGAGGCGCCTGGGAAGCTGGCAACTGCGCGAGCGTGGCGGCAACACCCATGTTGATCATCACGCAAACGCCGATGTCCAGCGACACCGCGCACAGCTCCTCGAATAGCATCGCCTCGGTCACGGCCGGCAGGCCCATGCCACCTTCCTCGACCGCGACGCTGGCGCCCGGCAGGCCGAACTCGGCAATGGCCTGGGTGAGCTCGCGCATCCGCTCCTTGGGCAAGCGGCAGTCGCGATAGCGGCTGGCCACCGGACGGATCTCCGCCGCCAGGAACCTGCGAAAGCTCTGCACCGCGAGGAGCTGGTCTTCGGTGGGCTGCTGAACCATCATGCGTTCAGCTTAAAGACGGCTCCGGCGGATTTCCCCACCCTCTTGTGATGGGGAAGGGGGTGGCCTGACGACAGGCCTTGGTTACATGCCGCCCATGCAGAGATACTTCAGTTCGAGGTAGTCTTCGATGCCGTACTTGGAGCCCTCGCGCCCCAGGCCGCTCTCCTTGACGCCGCCAAAGGGCGCCACCTCAGTCGAGATCAACCCTTCGTTGATGCCCACCATGCCGTATTCCAGCGCCTCGGCGACGCGCCAGACGCGTGCGATGTCTCGCCCGTAGAAGTACGAGGCCAGGCCGAACTCGGTGTCGTTGGCCATCGCGATGGCCTCCGCTTCGGTCTTGAACCGGAACAGCGGTGCGACCGGGCCGAAGGTCTCCTCGCGGAAGATCAACATGTCGGGCGTCGCCTCGGCCAGCACGGTGGGACTGTAGAAGTTCCCACCCAGCGGCGCGCGCGCGCCTCCCGTGATGACCCGCGCGCCCCTGGCCTTGGCATCGGCGACGTGCTGCTCGACCTTCTCGATCGCTTTGGCGTCGATCAGCGGGCCGATCTCGACGCCCGGCTCGTCGCCGCGGCCCACGCGCAGCGCGGCCACCGCCTGCGCCAGCTTCGCGGCGAAAGCCTCGTAGACGCCGTCCTGCACCAGCAAGCGGTTGGCGCAGACGCAGGTCTGGCCGGCGTTGCGGTACTTGGAGATGATGGCGCCGCGTACGGCGGCGTCGAGGTCGGCATCGTCGAACACGATGAAGGGTGCATTGCCGCCCAGTTCCATCGAGGTCTTCTTGACGGTGCCCGCGCATTGCGCAAGCAGCACCTTGCCGATCTCGGTCGAGCCGGTGAAGCTCAGCTTGCGCACCAGCGGGTTGGAAGTCAGCTCGCCGCCGATGGCGCCGGCGGCGCCCGTCACGCACGACAGCACGCCCTTGGGCACGCCGGCCTGCTCGGCCAGCACGCACAGCGCCAGCGCGGTGAAGGGCGTCTGGCTCGCGGGCTTGAGCACCATGGTGCAGCCGGCCGCGAGCGCGGGGCCGGCCTTGCGCGTGATCATGGCCGCCGGGAAGTTCCATGGCGTGATCGCGGCGCACACACCGATCGGCTGCTTGAGCACGACGATGCGCTTGTCGGGCGCATGCCCGGGAATGGTGTCGCCGTAGATCCGCTTGGCCTCCTCGGCGAACCATTCGATGAACGAAGCCGCATAGGCGATCTCGCCGCGGCTTTCGGCCAGAGGCTTGCCTTGCTCGGCCGTCATCAGGCGCGCCAGGTCCTCCTGGTTCTGCATGATCAGCTCGAACCAGCGCCGCAGGATGGCGGCCCGCTCCTTGCCCGTGCGCGAGCGCCAGCCAGCGGCGGCGGCATGCGCGGCCTCGATGGCGCGCCGGGTTTCGGCGGCGCCCATGCGCGGCACCGTGCCGAGGCGGCCGCCGGTGGCCGGGTTGTCGACGGCGATCGTCTCGCCGCTGTCGGCATCGACCCAGGCGCCATCGACATAGGCCTGCTGGCGCCAGAGCGCCGGGTTCTTCAGTTCGGGTGCGATCATGGCCGCAGTCACAGGGCTTCCTGGTAAAGCGCTTGCGCGTCCTCTCGACGCACTTCGCGCGGGTTGTTCACGAGCAGGCGCGTCTGCTTCATCGCATCGTCGGCGAGCAAAGCCAGGTCGGCTTGCGAGATGCCGACTTCGCGCAAGTGGGTCGGCAGGCCCAACTCGCCGGCCAACCCGGCCAGGTGGTCGGTCAGCGCCCTTGCCTTCTGCAGCTCGGTGCCGGTCGCGCCCGGGCGCACGATCTCGCTCAGCTGCGCGTATTGCGGCGTCGCGGCCTCCAGGTTGAAGCGCATCACGGGCGCAAGCACGAGCGAGTTGGACAAGCCGTGCGGCACATGGAAGCGGGCGCCGATCGGATAGGCCAGTGCATGAACCGCCGCCACCGGCGCGTTGGCGAAGGCCATGCCGGCCAAGCAGGCGCCCAGCAGCATGTCCTCGCGTGCCTGCAGGTTGCGGCCGTTCCTGCACGCCAGGTGCAAGGCGCCCGACAGCAGGCGCAGCGCCTCGCGCGCCAGGGCGTCGGAGATCGGATTCTTCAGGCGCTTGCTGGTGTAGGCCTCGATGGCGTGCACCATCGCGTCGATGCCGGTGGCCGCGGTCACCTGCGGAGGCAGCCCCAGCGTGAGTTCCGCATCGAGCAGCGCCAGGTCCGGCAGCAGCACGGGCGAGACCACGCCCTTCTTTTCGCCGGCGCCGGTGGTGACGATGGAGATCGCAGTGACCTCGGAGCCCGTGCCGGCGGTGGTCGGCACCATGATGAGCGGCAGCCGCGGCCCCTTCGCCTGATCGACGCCGTACACCTGCGACAGGGATTCGCCGCTTCGCGCCAGCAGCGCCGCGAGCTTGGCCACGTCCATCGAGCTGCCGCCGCCGAAACCCACGACGCAGTCGGCCTGGCACGCCGTGGCCGCGGCTGCGGCGGCAAGGATCACGTCTTCGGGTGGATCGGCCTGCACATCCGAAAAGACGGTGACGCGCAACCCCCTCTTGGCGAAGCCCGCCAGGGCCTCGTTGAGCATGCCGGCCGAATGCAGTCCGGGATCGGTGACGACCAAGGTGCTCCAGGCGCCCATGGCCGCCACACTGTCGGCGAGCAATCTGGCGCCGCCGCGCGCGACCTTCAGGGAACGGGTGGTATTGAACGCGAAATCCTGCATGGGCAGGCAGCTTACGGAGCTTGCTTTCGCGCTGCCCCTCCATTTTGGGGTGGGGCGAGGACCGCAGACTTGTGGTCTGCTTGCGGGTTGCCTCAAGCCGCAGCGACTGCAGTCGCGACCCGCCGCATGACCCAAGACCTGATCCTTCCCCGCAGCGACCTCGACTTCCTTCTCTTCGACTGGCTCAAGGTCGATGACCTGACCCGGCGCGCCCGCTTTGCCGGACAGGACCGATTCGACTATGCATCGGTCCTGGACATCTACGCCAAGCTTGCCGCCGAGCTGTTCGCCACGCACAACAAGAAGAACGACAGCCAGGAGCCCTCCTTCGACGGCGAGCGGGTCACGGTCGTCGAGGACGTGGGCGTGGCCATGCGCGCGTTTTCCGAAGCCGGGCTGATGTCCGCGGCCTTCCCGCCGGAATGGGGCGGCCTGAGCCTGCCTTCGGTGGTGGAGCGCGCGGGCATGGCCTACATCATGGGCGCCAACGTGGCGAGTGCCGGCTATGCCTACCTCACCATCGGCAACGCCAACCTCCTGATGGCGCACGCCAGTCCGAAGCAGGCGGCCAAGTACGTGCCGGCGATGGCGCAAGGCCGCTTCTTCGGCACCATGTGCCTGTCCGAGCCGCAGGCAGGCTCCAGCCTCGCCGACATCCGCACCAAGGCCGTGCCGGGCGCCGACGGCCGCTACCGCCTGTTCGGCAACAAGATGTGGATCTCGGGCGGCGAGCACGAGGTGTCCGAAAACATCGTGCACCTGGTGCTGGCCAAGATCCCCGATGCGAACGGGCAACTGCCGCCAGGCGTGCAAGGCATCTCGCTGTTCACCGTGCCGCGCCGGCTGGTGAACGAGGATGGCAGCCTGGGCGAGCGCAACGACGTCGTGCCGGCCGGGGTCAACCACAAGATGGGCCAGCGCGGGCTGGTCAACTGCCTGCTCAACTTCGGCGAAGGCAAGTTCAGGCCCGAGGGCGAGGTCGGCGCGCTCGGCGAAATCGTCGGCGAGCCGGGCCAGGGTCTCGCCTACATGTTCCACATGATGAACGAGGCGCGCATCTCGGTGGGCCTGACCGCCGCGGCCCTGGCCTACACCGGTTACCTGCACGCGCTGGACTATGCGAAGACCCGCACCCAAGGGCGACTGCGCAGCCAGCGCGATCCCGTCTCCGCGCCGGTGCCCATCATCCAGCACGCCGATGTGCGCCGCATGCTGCTGGCGCAAAAGGCGTACGCCTCGGGCGCACTGGCGATATGCCTGTACAGCGCGCGGCTGAACGACGACGTGCACTCGCTGGAAGACGCCGCAGCACGTGACGAAGCGCACCTGCTGCTGGAACTGCTAACCCCCATCACCAAGAGCTGGACCGCGCAATGGGGACTGGTGGCCAACGAGCTGGCCATCCAGGTCCATGGGGGCTATGGCTACACCCGCGAGTACAACGTTGAACAGTTCTACCGCGACAACCGCCTCAACCCGATCCACGAAGGCACCTTCGGCATCCAGGCCATCGACCTGTTGGGGCGCAAGACGCGCATGAAGGGCGGCGGCGCGCTGAAGCTGCTGTCCGCGCGCATCGCCGTCACGATCGACAGCGCGAACCGCATCGCGTCGCTGCAGCGTCATGCGCGCACGCTCGCCAAGGAATGGGACCGGCTGCAGACCGTCACCAGCAAGTTGCATGCACTGCCGGACGCCGAACAGCAACTGGCCAACGCCGGCCCCTACCTCGAAGCCTTCGGCCACGTCGTCGTCGGCTGGCTGTGGCTGGATCAGGCGCTGACAGTGACCGACTTGCTGCAGGGTCCGCAGGCCAGCGACTTCCATCGCGGCAAACTCGCGGCCTGCGACTACTTCTTCGGCTGGGAACTGCCCAAGGTGGCCGCATGGCTGGCCGTGCTCGACCCGGTGGAGCGCACGCCCCTGGACATTCGCGAAAATTGGCTGTGATCAGCCTCGCGGCTTCTTCCAATTGACAAGGACAAGGACACACGAATGAACATCGATCTGAGCGGCAAGGTCGCCATCGTCACCGGCGCGGGCGCCGGCCTCGGGCGCGAGCACGCGCTGCTGCTGGCGCGCCTGGGCGCCAAGGTGGTCGTCAATGACCTCGGCAGCGACGTCAATGGCCGCGGCGGCTCCGCGTCGGCGGCGCAGAAGGTGGTCGACGAGATCGTCGCCCGGGGCGGCGAGGCCATGGCCAACGGCGCCTCGGTGACCGACTTCGAAGCGGTCAAGCAGATGGTGGCCGACACCGTGGCGCGCTGGGGCCGCGTGGACATCCTGGTCAACAACGCCGGCATCCTGCGCGACAAGAGCTTCACCAAGATGGAGATGGAAGACTTCCGCACGGTCGTCGAAGTCCACCTGATGGGCGCCGTCCATTGCACCAAGGCCGTGTGGGAGACGATGCGCCAGCAGGGCTTCGGCCGCATCGTGATGACGACCTCCTCCTCCGGGCTGTACGGAAACTTCGGCCAGGCCAACTACGGCGCCGCCAAGATGGCGCTGGTGGGCCTGATGCAGACGCTCTCGCTCGAGGGCGAGAAGCACAACATCCGCGTCAACTGCCTGGCGCCCACCGCCGGCACCCGGATGCTCGACGGGCTGATGCCCGAGGACAAGCTGGCGGCCCTGCAGCCCGCGGCCGTGAGCCCGGCCATCGGCGCACTGGTCGCCGACGACGCGCCCACCCGCATGGTGCTGTGCGCCGGCGCCGGCAGCTTCGAGGCGGCCCACATCACGCTGACCCGGGGCATCCACCTCGGCGCCGGGGCGCAGGTGGTGCACGAACTGGCTGCACGACTGCCCGACGTGGCCGAGCGCGCCGGCGAGATCGTTCCCCGAAGCGGCGCCGCCCAGGGCGACCTGGAGTTGAAGAAGGCCAGCTTCTAACGAACCCGATATGAGCCCGTCTGTCTCCTTCCCCCTCCGGGGGAAGGCTGGGATGGGGGCACGCCGGCACCGAACGCCCCCACCCCAACCCTCCCCCGGAGGGGGAGGGAGCAGCCGGCGCTCCGAAACACTTTCAAGGAAACAAAATGATCGACGCCGTCATCGTCTCCACCGCCCGCACGCCCATCGGCAAGGCCTTCCGGGGCGCCTTCAACGACACCAAATCGCCCACGCTGCTGGGCCACGCCATCAGCCACGCAGTGCAGCGCGCCGGCATCGAAGCCGGCCGCATCGAAGACGCCGTGATGGGCTCGGTGCTGACCGCCGGCACCGCCGGCTCCAACATCGCGCGCCAGGCCGTGCTGGCCGCCGGCCTCCCGGCAACGGTGGCCGCGCAGACCATCGACCGCCAGTGCGCCTCGGGCCTGATGGCGATCGCCACGGCCGCCAAACAGGTCATGGTCGACGGCATGGAAGTGGTGCTGGCCGGCGGGCAGGACAACATCTCCGCCGTGCAGAACCGCTACTTCGAGTGGACGGCGGCCGAGCAGGACGCGAACGTGCTCGCCCGCGCGCCCCATGCCCACATGCCGATGCTGCAGACCGCCGAGTTCGTCTCGCGCAAGTACGGCATCTCGCGCGAGGCGCAGGACCAATACGCACTCGAGTCGCAGCAGCGCACCGCCAGGGCCCAGGCCGAAGGCCGGCTCGACGCCGAGATCGTGCCCCTCGCGACCCAGATGCTGGTGACCGACAAGGTCACCGGCGAGACCAGCCGCAAGCAAATCACGCTGGCCAAGGACGAGGGCAACCGTCCCGAGACCACACTGGCGAGCCTGCAAGGGCTCAAGCCGGTGGTCGAAGGCGGCGTGGTCACCGCCGGCAACGCCAGCCAGCTCTCCGATGGCGCCAGCGCCTGCGTGGTGATGAACGCCAGGCTCGCCGAGCGTCTCGGCCTGGCGCCGCTGGGCATCTACCGCGGCATGGCGGTGGCCGGCAATGCGCCGGAAGAGATGGGCATCGGCCCGATCTACGCGATTCCCAAACTGCTCAAGCAGCACGGCCTGAAGGTCGAGGACATCGACCTGTGGGAGCTGAACGAGGCCTTCGCCTGCCAGGTGCTGTACTGCCGCGACCAGCTGGGCATCGACCCGGCGAAGTACAACGTCAACGGCGGCAGCATCGCCATCGGCCACCCCTATGGCATGACCGGGGCGCGCCTCACGGGCCACGCGCTGATCGAAGGCAAGCGGCGCGGCGCGCGGCGCGTGGTGGTGTCGATGTGCGTGGGCGGCGGCATGGGCGCCGCGGCGCTGTTCGAGATCGCCTGATCGCCTGCGGCCGCCGCGCGCGATGCTGTTCGCGGCAGCCGGGTCTGCCTTGCGTCAAAGCGCCGTGAGGACGACGGGCGCCTCGCCGGCTTGCAACATGTCGATCGCCGCGGCCGCTCCCTTGCTCAGGTCGATGATGCGATCACTGACTTGCGGGCCGCGGTCGTTGATGCGCACGACCACTTCCCGGCCATTGCGGACATTGCGAACGCGCACGCGGGTGCCGAACGGCAGTGTCCGATGGGCCGCCGTCAGCTCGTTCATGTCGAAGCGCTCACCGTTCGCGGTGCGCTTGCCATGGAAGCCGGGGCCGTACCAGGAGGCCTTGCCGCGGCCGAGCTCGGCGCCCGGTTTCGGCTGCGCCGCCGCGTCCGGCGCGGGCCGGGCGCGATCGGGGGCGGTGGCGCACCCGGCCAGCACCGTCAGCACAGCCATCAGCATCCAGGCGGCCAGGCGCTCGCGGGGCAGGCCCCAAACCGGTGCCAACTGCGGACGCTCCGGGCTCACTCGACCACTGCCTTGCGGTAGGACTCGGGCGTGGTGCCGGTCCAGCGACGGAATGAGCGGTAGAACGAATTCGAGTCCTCGAAGCCCAGCAGGTAGGCGAGTTCAGGCACGTTGCGCTTGCCGGCGGCCAATGAGCGCTGAGCCACGTCCCGGCGCGTTTCGTCCAGCGCGCGGCGGAAGGTCTGCCCTTCCGCGGACAGCCGCCTCTGCAGCGTGCGTTCGCTCATGCACAGCTCGGACGCCACCGCGGCCAGCGTCGGCTCGTCGCCCTGCAGCATGCGTTGCAGCTGGGCACGCACGCGTGCCGTGACGCCGCTGTCATCCATGCGCTCCAGGGCCGCCCGGGCGCCGAACTCGAGCCATTCCGCGGCCCGCGCATCGGCGGAGACGAGCGGACGCTGCGCGTCGGCCTGCGAGAAACTCAGGCTGTTCGCCGGCTGGGCGAAGGCGACGGGGCAGCGGAAGATGTCCTCGTACAGCGGCCGGAACGCGGGCTCGGGGCGCCGGAAGCCCACCTTCAGCGGCGCCATCCCGGCCAAAGCGAAGCGCCGGCCGAAGGTCACCAGCGACGCGAACTCCAGGTCGACCCGCGAGTAGCTCCACGGCTTGGATTCGTCGGGCGATTCGGTGACCACGGTGAACTCAAGCGCGTCCTGCCGGATGCGGTAGCTGTCGCCCCACACCAGCCGGTTGTAGCGCGCCTTGCGCTGGAGCGCCGAGCCGAAGGTCGGGCTGGCCATCGCCGTGAGGCCCGAAATGCCGTAGCGCTCCGGACGCAGCACGCAGCCGGCGCGCAGGCCGAACGCCGGGTCATCGAGCCGCCGCCAGGCGACCGCGATGAAGCGCTCGACTTCCGCGAAGGTCATGCCGGCTTCCAGCGCGGCGGGATCGACGCCAGCTTCGCGTGCGGCGTCGGCCAGGTCGACACCCGCATCGGCGATGGCGTCGAGCATATTCCTGGGCAGCGGCGTGACGAGCGGCTGGGGCACGCGCGCATGATAGTCCCCGGCGCGCCATGGCGCCCGGCGCATGTCGTTTGGCAGGCGCTGCAACTTCCGGCGCCCCTGCCGGGTCGAAACTCCTGCGACGCGACTGGAAGGAGCGACGATGGCAGTCACCCTGAACCTCAACGGCAAGCCGGCGACCTTCGATGCGGCTCCCGAGATGCCGCTCCTGTGGGCGATCCGCGAGCACGCGGGCCTCACCGGCACGAAGTTCGGCTGCGGCATCGCCGCCTGCGGCGCCTGCACCGTGCACGTGAACGGCGCTGCCGTGCGTTCCTGCGTGTATCCCCTGTCGGCCTGCGCCGGTGCGAACGTGACGACGATCGAAGGACTCGGAGGAGCTCATCCGGTGCAGAAGGCCTGGATCGCCGTGCAGGTGCCGCAATGCGGCTACTGCCAGTCCGGGATGATCATGGCGGCCAGCGCGCTGCTCGCGCAAAAGCCCGCGCCGACCGACGCCGATATCGATGCGGCCATGACCAACATCTGCCGCTGCGGCACCTACCCGCGCGTGCGGCAGGCGATCCACGACGCGGCGCGCGCGGCCGCCGGCGCACCGGCGAGGGGGCAATCATGAAGCGGCGCACCTGGCTGATCGGCACGGGCACCGTGGTCGGCGGCGCGCTCGGCGTCGGTGTGCTCGGCCTCGTCGCGCGCGATGGCTACTACGAACGCCGCGCCAAGGAGCTCGCAAAGCCCGCCCTGTTCGCGGGCTGGATCGTCATTGCGCCCGACAACGTCGTCACCGTGTACATCCCGCACTCGGACATCGGGCAGGGTTCCCACACGGCGCTCGCCATGATGGCGGCCGAGGAGCTCGATGCCGCCTGGAGCCAGGTGCGCGCCGAACAGGCGCCGGCCGATCCCGCGTTCGCCAACCGCCACTTCATCGAGGGCTTCCTGCTCAAGGGGCGCCAGGCGCCGGAGTTCGCACGCTCGGGCACGACGCTCGCTTTCGGCGAGATCGGACGGCTGGTGAACATGCAGGTGACAGGGGGTTCCGCCTCCGTGCGCTTCACCGGGCAGATGGGCCTGCGCACCGCCGGCGCCGCGGCACGCGACATGCTGCTGACGGCGGCCGCGACGCAATGGGGCGTGCCGCGGTCGGAACTGGTCACCCGCGAGGGCACGGTGCAGCACGCCGCCAGCGGGCGGACGATCCGCTACGGTGAGCTCGTGCAGCGCGCGGCCGCCCTGGACGCGCCGGCGCATGTCACGCTGAAGAAGCGAAGCGAGTTCCGCCTGATCGGCACGGCGCCGCCGCGCCTGGACATTCCGGACAAGGTCACGGGCCGCACGAAGTACGGCATCGACGTGAGCCTGCCCGGCATGCTGACCGCGACGGTGATGGCCTCCCCGGTGCATGGCGAGCGCCTGGTGCAGGTGGACGAAGGGCCCGCACTGGCGGTGCCCGGCGTGCGCAAGGTGGTCAAGCTTCCCAATGCCGTGGCCGTCGTGGCCGACGGTTACTGGGCGGCGCGCACCGGCCTGGCCGCACTGAAGCCCCAGTTCTCATCGGGTTCGAATGCGCAAGTGACGAGCGAGACGATCTCGGCGCGCTTCGACACGGCGCTTCAGAGCGCCGAGGGCAAGAAGGTCCACTCCGCTGGCGACGCCGCCGGGGCGAAGGGCAGCCAGGTCGCGGCCGCCTACTCCGTCCCCTTCCTGCATCACGCCACCATGGAGCCGATCAACGTGACCGCCCTGTGGGAGGCCGGCAAGCTGAAGGTTTGGGGCAGCGAACAGGATGCGCTCGGTGCGCGCAATAACCTCGCGGATGTCAGCGGGCTGGCACTGGCGGATGTGGCCTTCACGCCGATGGCGGTCGGTGGAGGCTTCGGCCGCCGCTCGGCGCCAAAGAAGGATCACCTGGCGCAGGTCGTCGAGATCGCCAAGGCGGTGGCGCCCGCGCCGGTGAAACTGATCTGGAGCCGGGAGGAAGACTTCGCGCAAGGCGCCTACCGGCCGGCCGTTACCACGCGCATCGAAGCGACGGTCGACGACAAGGGCCAGGTGCAGGCCTGGCGGCAACGCTTCATCGACACGCCCGAGCTGATCAACGAGGGCTTCCCCCTGCCCTATGCGATCGCGAACCAGCGCATCGAGGCGGTCGCCGCACCGACGCACGTGCGCTATGGCGCATGGCGCAGCGTCGCGCACAGCCAGCACGGCTTCTTCACCGAGTCCTTCGTCGACGAACTCGCCGCGGCCGCGAAGAAGGATCCGCTGGAGTTCCGCCGCATGCACCTGCCGCCCGGATCGCGGCATCGCCGCGTGCTGGACGAGGTGGCGCAGCGTGCCGGTTGGGGCACGCCGCTGCCGACCGGCCACGCCCGCGGAATAGCGCTGGTGGAAAGCTTCGGCAGCGTGGTGGCCGAAGTCATCGAGGCCTCCGTGGACGCGAGCGGCTTGCCCCAGGTGCACAAGGTGACCGCGGTCGTCGACTGCGGGTTCGTGGTCCATCCCGACACGGCGGCGCAGCAGGTCCAGGGCGGCATCATCATGGGCCTGAGCGCCGCGCTCGGTGAAGCCATCACCATCAAGGACGGCGCGGTCGTGCAGCGCAGCTTTCCCGACTACCCGATCCTGCGCATGAACCAGGTGCCGGCGATCGACGTCTCCTTCGTCGAAAGCGACGGGCCGCTCGGCGGACTCGGCGAGGTGGGGCTGCCGCCGGTGGCTCCCGCCCTGGCGAACGCCATTGCCGCGAGCACGGGGCGCCGCATCCGGTCGCTGCCGCTGCGCTCGGCGGGAAAAGAGTCGCCGAACGCCTAGGCGGAACGACGCCTTGTCGCGGTCGGCAGGGCCTTGAGGCCCCGCGACTCAGGGACCTTGGGGTCCCGCGCTTGCGGCGCGCGCAAGCCATTCAGGACTTACTGCCTCGTCTCGCCTTCTGGCGAGCTCGATGAACTCGCGCGTCCGCTGGCCGCGTCAGGTCATGCGCTTGTCATGGCAGCCCGGCAGCATGCCGGCCAAGAAGCCGGATGCCCAAGGCCTCAGTGCACGGCACCGAAACGGTGTAGTACCAAGGTATCGATACATTTCGTAGCGCTACCCCGGCCTACTTCAAGGAGGAACAAACTAATGAGAAAAGACGAACCCCCTGCCGGCGCCGCCGCGCAACTCAAGCCACTGGTGTCCACCGCCGTCCGGCTCGCCATCGCGTTTGGCGTAGCAGGAACACTGGCTGCGGGCTGGATCTATGCGGGGTCGCAGAGCCGCGCCGCGGTTCACGCCAGCACCAGCGCGCTGAACGTCACCCGCGTCACCTTGCCGCGCGTGGAAGTGGTCGGACGCCGGGAGACCGCCAACGTGGCCCGGGTCGCCGCATCGGGCGCGACCTCCCCGGCCGAACTCACCGGAGCCTTCTGACGGCGTTCCGAAGAACTACTGGCACTCCCCCAGTGCTGAGCCCTCACTTCTGATTCGGCACCCCGATCGCCACCGGCCGGATCACCGCGCCGGCAGCGCCCTTGTCGCGTGAGGGCAGCACCATGGCGCACGAGGTCCACACCTTGTCGGCGGCCATCGCGGCGAGGTTCAGGTTTTCGAGGTGGTGGATGCCGTACACCGACAGCATGTAGTGATGGATCGAGAAGGGCAGGCCCGCCTCGGTGCCCGGCGCGGGCGGTGCCTTGCCTTGCAGCATGCCGTCGGGCACCGCGTCGATGAAGGGCGCGTCCAGCCCGATCGCGACGATGCGCTTGCTGGCCAGCATCTTGGCCGCGTCCACCGCCAGCCCCGGCGCCATCGCGTAGTACGGGCTGTTCGGGTCGGCCGGATCCTTCCAGTGCTCGCTCCAGCCGGTGTAGATCCACACCATGTCACCGGGCAGGAGGCCGCGCTGCGCCAGCCCCTGGGCCTTGAGCATGGCGTCGATGTTGGCCGCGGTGACGAGCTGGCCGGCGCCCATCGCCCGGCCCTTGCCGACATGGGCCTTGGCGTCCAGCAACACGGCGGTGGTCACCAGCGGCGGGATCTTCTCGATGCCCAGCTTGAGCAACGGCGAGTCGGGCGTGGGCTTCACATCCTGCTGCTTGAAGCCGCCGTAGTAGGCGGCGTCGTCGGCAGCGAAGGGGTTCTTGGGGTCCCAGGGATTCTTGATCGACGCGAAGTGGCCCAGGGCGTCGATCTGGGTGCCCTGCTGCTGCGGCTCGGCGCCGGCTTCGAACGCTTCGCTGTTGAAGGCATGCGCCGAGAACGGCACGCCCGCGGTCGGCTTGGGCTTGCTGAGCGACGGCGGCGCGAACGGCGACTTCGGCATGGTGTTCGACCGTTCGAAGGAGGCCTCGTAGCTGCGCGCGCCGCGCTGCGACATGTGCCAGCCGCAGCGCCGCGTCGTCACCTCACCGAGCACGTTGGCCATGCCGCGCTCGTCACCCGCCGGCCACGGTGGCTTCGGCGCGCGGGTGGCTTGGGTTCTCAGTTCGGTCGGCTCGAGCGCCGAAGTCGCCATCGGCGCACCGATGGCCAGCAGGGCGGCTGCAACAAAGGATGCGCGCTGGAACATGGATGGTCTCACCGCTGTTCTCCTGGTGCTTCTCCGAGGGGCATGGTAGCGCCACTCGTGGCCAAGGCGTGCAGAATCAAGCCAGGCTAGGGTCTGCTCATCCGAAAGCCGATTGACAGTTGGCCTGCCTACGCTAGCCGTGTCCAACCAAGGAGACAAAGCCATGAATCGTCGCGACCTCGTCCTGGGTGTCCTCGCTGGCGCGGGCCTGAACGGCCTGGGCCATGCGCAGTCGGCCTGGCCTGCCAAGCCCATCCGTCTCGTCGTTCCGTTTGCGCCCGGCGGCAGCAGCGAGATCATTGCCCGCAGCGTGGCCGCCGAAATGCAGGCCGCCTTGTCGCAGAGCGTTTTCGTCGACAACAAGCCGGGTGGCAGCGGCAACATCGCCATGCAGGATTGCCTCAATGCCGGCGACGGACACACCATCATCCTGGGTCATATCGGCACGCTCGCCGTCAACCCCTTCCTGTTCGCCAAGCTGCCCTTCGACGTCAACAAGGACTTCAAGCCGGTGTCCTTGCTGGCCAAGGTGCCGAGCCTCTATGTGGTCAACCCCACGGTGCCGGCGAAGAACCTCAAGGAGTTCGTGGCGATGGCCAAGGCCTCGCCGGGCAAGCTCAACTACGGCTCGGCCGGCAACGGCAGTGCCGGTCACCTGGCGATGGAGTACCTCAAATCCGAGGCGGGACTCTTCATGGTGCATGTGCCCTACCGCGGCACCGGCCCGCAAATGACGGACCTGCTGGCCGGGCGGCTGGAAGCGGCCTCGGTGGGCGCGGCCGCGGTGATGCCTTTCATCAAGGCGGGCAAGCTGCGCTGCATCGCGACCGGCTCGAAGGAGCGTCTGCCTCAGTTGCCGGATGTGGGCACGGTGGCCGAGCAAGGCTATCCGGGCTTCGAGATGACGCAGTGGTATGGCCTGATGGCCCCGGCTTCGATGGCGGACGACCAGGTGGGCAAACTGGCGGCGGCCGCGGCCAAAGCCGTCAAGAGCCCGGCCGTGCAGAAGCGCTTCGATGAGGAAGCGGTGTTTGGCGTAGGCGACACCCCGGCGCAGTTCCGCGCCTTCATCGGCACCGAGCAGGCGCGCTGGAAGAAGGTAGTGGCGAGCGCCGGCATCAAGGTGGACTGAGCAGCGCGGTGCGCGGCACCGCCACCAAGACCTGGGCCAGCCTCGCGCTGGCTTTTTTACGCCTGGGCCCGGCAGTCCGTTCGAGGCCTGGTGCGCCCGGGCAATCCGTTTGAACCGTTTGCGATCCGGCGGCAACCCAGCGTCCGACCACTGGCATTCGAGCCCAGTTGTCCACCGACCCGAGGACATGCCATGAAAACGTCCCTGACCGCCCGCCTCGCTGCCCTTTGCGTTTCGGCCGTGATCACTACCGCGCTGGTGCAGTCCATCGCCCTGCTGGGCCATCCCCGCCCTGCCACGGACCTGCACGTGGCGCAGGCCGCCGCGTCTGCCGCAGCGGCTCGCTGAAGGCTCGGCTTTGGTCGGCGGTGCCGCCCCGCCGGCCAGAGCCTGAGACAAGGCGCGGCGAAGGAATCGACGACATGCTCACCTACAGGACCTACGCCCTCGCCACCATGGCCGCAGCCCTGGCGGCCACGGCCATTGCCAGCTGGCATCGAACCGATGCGGAAAACCTGAAACCGAACGCGCACACCGAACGCTCACCCAACGGTCCCGGTGATGCGAACGCCCAACCTGCGTACCTGCCAGCTCTCTTCTTCGAGGCGGAACGCGCAGCCCGGATTGAGCCCTTGCCTCCGCAATTCTGAAAACTTCGGCTTGGGCGGCGGCTGGCCACCGCCCAAGCCGATTCGTCAGGGCACTGCCGCCCCAACCACGACTTCCGCTCGCCATCCGGGCTGGGTTGGAAGTGAGAGGCTCATGCAGGTTGACCCGCCACGAAGCCTCGCGTCGGTGGCTGCGAGGGCGCGAGATAGCGGCTGATCCCCAGACCCTCGCTGGAGATGGCCGTGGGCACGCCGGTCATCATGTTGGCCAGCAACTGTCCCGAACCGCAGGCCATGGTCCAACCCAAGGTGCCGTGGCCGGTGTTCAGGAACAGGTTCGGGTGCGGCGACGCCCCGACGATGGGTGTGCTGTCGGGCGTCATGGGCCGCAGGCCGGTCCAGAACTCCGCTTGCGACAGGTCCCCCCCCGGGAACAGCTGATTCGTCACCATCTCCAGCGTCTCCCTGCGACGCTGGCGCAAGTCCAGGTTGAACCCCGACAGCTCCGCCATGCCACCGACCCGGATGCGGCGATCGAAGCGAGTCAGCGCGATCTTGTAGGTTTCGTCCAGCACCGTCGATACGGGCGCCCGCGAGTCGTCGGTGATCGGAATCGTCAGCGAATAGCCTTTGACCGGGTAGACGGGAATCTCCAGCCCCGTCGAGCCCAGGAACTCGCGCGAGTAGCTGCCCAAGGCAAGCACATAGCGATCCGCCCGCAGCGGCGCCTCGTTCGCTCCGTCCAGCTGGATGCCGGTGATCGCGCCATGAACGTCCCGTGTGAATCCGCGCATCGGCGTGCCGAAGCGAAACTGCACACCTTTCGCGATGGCCAGGCGGGCGAGCTGGTTGGTGAACTGGAAGCAGTCGCCGGTCTCATCGTCGGGCAGCCGCAAGCCGCCAACGATGGAAGCGCGCGAGTGGCGCAAGGCAGGCTCGGCCTTGCAGACACCATGAGCATCCAGCAACTCGAAATCGATTCCGCAATCGCGCAGCACGCGGATGTCGCGCTCGGCCTGTTCGACTTGTTCCAGCGAGCGGAACAACTGCAGCGTCCCGGCGGTGCGCGCCTCGTACTGGATGCCTGTTTCCTCGCGCAAAGCCTGCAGGCACTCGCGGCTGTAGCTGGCCAGTCGCAGCATCCGCTCCTTGTTGACGGTGTAACGCTTTGGCGAGCAGTTGCTCAGCATCGCCGCCAGCCAGCGCAACTGGAAAACCGAGCCATCCATCCGCACCGACAGTGGCGCGTGCCGTTGGAACAGCCACTTGATCGCCTTGAGCGGAATGCCAGGCGCGGCCCAGGGCGTCGAATAGCCCGGCGACACCTGCCCCGCATTGGCAAAGCTGGTTTCCTGCGCCGGCCCTGCCTGCCGGTCGATGACGGTGACCTGGGCGCCCGCGCTGGCCAGGTAGTACGCGGTGGATACGCCGACCACGCCGGCGCCAAGCACGATGACCTTCACGATGTTCCCCTTCGAGATGGATCAAGCATCAACTCTAGGTGGACATCGGCGGTAAACTTTGCTGATTTTCAGCGACATCACGCGACCTTTTATCGCGAAAGAGCTCCTGGAAGCGGGCCCGCAGCAAAATGACCGAACAGCTCGAACTCGACAGCATCGACCTGCGAATCCTCGACGCCCTTCAGCGCGAAGGCCGCATCACCATGAGTGAACTCGGGGAGCGCGTGGGACTTTCAACATCCCCCTGTTCGCAGCGGGTGAAGCGGCTCGAGCGCATCGGCGTCATCGCTGGCTACCACGCGAAACTGCAGCCGGCTGCCGTGGGCAAATCCGTGCTCGTGTTCGTCGAGATCACGCTGTCGGCCAAGTCCGAGCCCATTTTCAAGAAGGTGCGCGAAGAGCTGGAGCTCCTGCCCGAGGTCCTCGAGTGCCATCTCGTGTCCGGCAGCTTCGACTATCTGGTCAAGGCACGCCTGGGCGGCATGAACGAATACCGGCAGTTGCTGGGCACCATCCTGAAGCGGCTTCCGGTCGCAGCCCAGTCCAACAGCTACGTGGTCATGGAGGAGATCAAGGACAGCCCGGTCCTGCGGTTGGGCCCTCGTAGCGGATCACGCTGAACCCACCGCATGACGGCGAGAGCCGCACGCGCGAAAGTGCGCGGTGAACGAAGGCGGCACTTCTATCTGGTTGAAATCGCCCATGGCTTTCAAAGATCAGCCTGGCAGGATAGCCGCTCAAGGCGGACGACCGCCTCCGACCCCTTGCCGCCTCTCGCAGCGACCGCCAAAACCACCACTTTGCAGCGTGTCCGGTCGCTCGCCGGTGCACGCTCAGTTCACAGTTTCGGCTCCACTGCGGTCATTGATCCCCCAGTCCCTGGAGCGCGTTTTTTGTGATGTGCGACATGGCGCGGCTGTGGCGGAAGGCACCGGCGCATCCGAGCCATCTGCGAAAAGCGGTGCGTAAACGCACTGCGCCTTGAGCGCACGTTCCCCACGATGCGTTTGCCGGTTGCGGCATCACGCTGCGGTCGACACACCGATCCATTCAAGGAGAACGCTCATGAACCGCAACATTGCTCTCGCCCTGGTCAGCGCCTGCATGGCCGCCGGGCCGGCTTTCGCCGATGACATCACTGTGGATCCGCAACCCTTCGTCTCCACGCTCACCCGTGCCCAGGTCATGGAGGAACTGAACCAGTTCCGCCGCAGCGGCGTGAACCCCTGGGCCGACGACTACAACCAGCTGGCGCAGTTCCGCAGCACGAGCAATCGTGCCGAAGTGAGAGCCGAATA
Source organism: Ramlibacter tataouinensis (assembly GCF_001580455.1). Lineage (NCBI taxonomy): Bacteria > Pseudomonadati > Pseudomonadota > Betaproteobacteria > Burkholderiales > Comamonadaceae > Ramlibacter > Ramlibacter tataouinensis. The sequence continues at coordinate 3,436,999 of NZ_CP010951.1, read as the reverse complement.
TCTCGCCTCGCGCGGCGAAGTCGAGGCCTTCACCGGTGAGGACAGCGGCTCCGCATACATAAGCCGCATGGCCGCCATGAGCGCGCACCCTGCGATGCGCACGATTGCGCAGGGCGAGTGAGGTCATGGTGTCGGACACTTCCCATTCGGCCGGCACCCTGTCCACGGGCCACTCCGGGTGGCCCGGCATCGCCCTGTCGCACCTGGTTGCCCTGTCGGGCGCAGTCTCGGGCAGTGTCCTGGCAACTGCCTTGATGCTCATCAGCCCGCTCCTGCAGAACTACTGGGCCTCGGGGCCGGAGGAGTCGCCGTTCGACCGGCTCACGTTGTTCAGGACGATGCTGGCCATCAGCGGCCGGATGGTGGTGGCGCGGCTCGCGGCCGTGCCGGCGCTCAGGCCTAGATCACTCGCAAACCACCCAGCAACGAGATCGGCCGATGCGCAGGGTTGTGGCCCGGGAGAGAGTACGCAGCGCTGCTGCGGCGCGGCCGAGTTCGCCACCCTTGATCATCAAACTGCCCACGAAGGAAACTGAAATGAAGAAAGTCAATTTTCTTGTGCTGGCCGTCGTGGTCGCCGCCCACGCACTCGTCATCCACTTCGTCGTGCGCGAGGCTGTCAAGGGCCGCGATCATTTCACCGACGTGGCGCTGACGCCCAAGTTGTTGCAGGCACCCGTCATGTACGCCAAAGCGAGCGCCCCGCGATGAGCTTTTGATCACTTCGCGACGGCGGTACCCAGATCAGGTCGGATGTCGCATCCGCAGGCTCGGGCGTGGCGCCGCGATGAAGGGCTGGGTGTCGCCTGCCATCGCGAAAGCCCGCTCCAGCCGGTACAAGGCCGTCAGTAGGTCCTGCAATTCCTGCTGCTGGCAACCGCAGAGCGGCTCCGTCGAAGGCCAGGGCTTGCGCTTGGACGCACCGCGCAATGGCGCGTGCCCCGTCGATCGCTTGATCTGAATGGCCAGCGGCACCGTGTGGTGGTCCAGCTGGGCCGCCTGCTGCAAGCCCTCGACGCGCTTGCGCAGGGCGACCAGCAGCGAGTTGAAGCGCACCCAGCGATGCTCGGCCCAGCCGGGGCTGCCCGGGTCGGCGAACTTCTCGATGAAGGCCCGCGCGGCCGGCGCCCCGTAGTCCTCCGCGAGGGCCAGGATCTTTTTGCGGGTCATGCAGATGTTGACACCGCCTTCCTCCGGCAGCAGGTACACGCGCACGACTCGGTCGCGCACGCCGGGCATGCGCATCATCGTGCTGTCATTCCAATGCCAAGTGGTCACCCACAAGCTGATCAGGAAGCCGCCCAGCCGCTTGAACGCCGTCTTCCCGTTCACGGCACGGCGGTCCCAGGTGTCGCCTCGGCCCTCATGGTGGAGGTCGGGCAGCCACACCTTCCGCTCCGGCCTTGCCTCGCTGCGCAGGTTCAACGAGATGCCGAAGGTCGGCCAGCGCGGGACCGTGTTGTCGAACAGGTGGATCGGAAAGTTGGAACACAGCCCACCATCGGACATCCAGCAGCGCGCGAGTTTGCGAGCCTGCCGGCACTTTGGCTCGTGGTCGATCGCCCACAGGGGCACGGCCGAGATCAGCAAGGGGAAGCTCATCGCGAGCCGCGCCGCGACCACGATAGGCAGGTCGGCCGCCGGCAGTTCGCGCAGGCCTTCGCTGTGCGCACCCGCGGGCGGGTCGGCCTCGCTGACTGGCGCGTACGGCCGCGACTTCATCTCCAGGTAGCGGACCAAGCCCGACGGGAAGTAGCGCTCGAGTTCCTCGGGGCAGAAGAACAGCCGGCCCATGTCCTCATCCTGGCCGGGCTGCTTGGGTTCGTCCAGCGGGAACCGGTAGGGCCGTCCGTGAGCCAGGTTGCTGGAATAGACCTCGAGGTTGATCGAGCGCCCCCCGCCGCCACGCGGGTCCTGCAGCGAGCCGGACGGCGCGCCCGGCGCGTTCCACAAGTCGCGGAAGGTCAGTGGCATGTCGTCGATCTCGCGGCCAGCCGCGCCCTGGATCGACGCATGCAGGAAGCCGGCGAGATCCAGCGATTGCGCCGACGCATCGTCAGGCCAGCCACGGCAGAGGCCGAAGCCGTTGGGCACGACGTGGCGCGCGAAGTCCCACACGATGCCCGCGAGGACGGCGACGACCACCGACACGCCCAGCGTCAGCACCGCCGCGGCGAACCACGGCAGCAGCAGTAGGACGCCCGGCGTCCGCAGATCGCGTTCATTGGCCCACAGGGCGGACAGCAGCGGCCCTGCGAGAACAACCGCCAGCAGCACGAGGAAGACGAGGGCCGCGAGCCAAACGTACTGGCGCACCGCTGCCATGACGCCGGCCAACACGAGCGTCTTCCCCGACTTTCGCTCGAGTGTCGCGAGAAAGATCTGGAACAGGCGCCGCGTCCCTTTCTGCGGCACGAACAATCTCTGAAGCAGCGTGCGACCCTTGTCCTTGTCCTTGTCCTTGTCCTTGTCCTTGTCCTTGTCGTCGTCGTCGTCCGCAAGCTTGTCGGGGAGCATCTTCAAGGCGTCGAAGCCTGCATCGGATCCCTTGCGACGCTGGTATTCGGCGGCAGCGGTCAATGCGGCCGCGAAAGCCCCGATGGAACTGCCTCCGATGTTCTTGAAGCGGTATCGCTTGGACAGCGTGGCCACGGCCGTCGCATAGATGATGCCGCTCGTGACACCCCCCTCCATCACGATGTCGCAATAGCGGTCGGCGGGGGCCCCGCCGGCATTGACTGCGTGGGGGTCGCGCGTCGGCACCGCTTCGTCTTCCGGCGTGTCCAAGCTCGTCATCGCGGCCAGCGCCTGGCGGCCTGGAAACAGCGCATACAGCATGCCGCGCGTGCTGACGAACGGCGTGAAGCCGTCGAGGTTGATGGCCGGACCATTCTTCAGCGGGATGTGAAACCGCGCGCCCGGCTCATCGTGGCGCCCGACCAGCGGATCCTTGGCGCGCCCGCCGGTGCGTGGGCCCATCGGGTTCTTCTCCATCCATTCGGAGACCACCAGCTCGAACTGGTCCTCGATGCTGGCGCAGAAGAAGACACCCATCAGGCCGCGATCGGCGTCGCGTGTCTGTGGGCTGTCCTGTGGGTCGTATTTGGGTCCGTACGGCATGCCGCGCCGGAAGATAGTGCGTGCGCGCTTCGGTTGGACGGGGTCGGTGCGCGGGTTGGTGCGCCGGATGTGGGCGCCGAACGGGCAGCCGAACCCGTGCTTGTCGGCCTGGGGGTCGAAGACCGGGTTGACCTGCATCGGATGGGGTGGCGCCGTCTCTCCGGGCTGCACGACCGCACCGTCGGGCCAGCGACCGGACATCTTGGCCTTCAGGAAATCGGCATTGACGTAACCATATTTGCCCTGTAGCGCCGTCACCTGCTTGTGCAGGTAGTCGTCCAGGCGCTCTTCGTGCTGTGCGACCTTGCGCAGCACGCCGAAGCTCGCATTGCGAAGGAACGCTGCCGTCTCTTCCGGCGTGTCCTGGTCGCTCCAGAAATTGAAGCCGCTGTCGTTGGGGTAGCCCAGCAGCAGTTCGCCGGCCTTGTGCCGTTCGCCTGCGTGGGCGTCGATGACCGGCCGCGCAATGTTGTCGCGCAGGCCGAAGTGCACGTAGCGAATCTTCTTGCGGGGGTTTTCCGGGTCCGGCTGATGGGTGAGGTGGCACGCGCTGAGTCCTTTGGCGCCCCAGCCCGCAAAAGCGAGGTCCGCGCCGGCACGGGTGCGGAGCTCGGCCACCTTGCGATCCAGCTCCGCCGGGTTGTCGGCATGGACCGCGATCCACACGTCGGCGTCGTCGCTGGCGAACGGCGCGTCCCAGCGCTCTACCGCGCTGTCGCCGGCATCACCGAGCCGCGGCGCGCGCAGCCTGGCGCCTTCCGCGAACGCGGGTGACTTTTCCTTGAGAACGCGCAGATGCTGCGCGGGCACGCCGAGCTTGCCCAGCCCGCGGTAGGTGAAGCCGATGTTGACCGACGCCGATTCGCGCGTGCGGCGTCCGCCGAAGGTGAGCACGCCACGGTGCAGCAGCCCGGCCAGGTACCGCCTTGCCTGGGCATCGTTGATGACCGTGAGCACGAAGTGACGTGCGCAGTCGCTGTCGTAGCCGGTCAGCGCGAGGCGCTGAACCTCGCCGGCCCGGGCCTGGCTCCATGTGACGGCGCTCATGGCCTCTTTCCTCCGGCGTTGTAGATGTCGGCCACGGTGTCGAGCGGGTAGGCGCTGAAGAAGTAGTCGCCGAGCGGCGCGCGGTGACAGCGGCGGATCGCCTCGACGAACTGCTTCGGGTGGTCTTTGATCGGCCGCGGCAACGGGATGTCGAGGAAGTCGAACTGCTTGTCGAACAGCGGCACGTCCAGCGCAAAGTGCTCGACATAGGCATCGAAATCGCCGTCGTACACCGTGCACATGACCAGGTGCCGGTTGTCCTCGGTCAACTCGAACCAGGCGAAGTGCACATGGTCCGACTTGGCCAGCGCATCCTCGACGATGTGCGCCCCGGCTGCGGTGAGGAGGCGCAGCGCGCGGGCGTTCTCGGCCACCGGTTCCTTGATCGGCAGCACGATGTACAGCGGTTGCTGGTTGAGCCGGCGGTCGCGCTGGTACTGCAGCGGGAACTTGGTGCACATCGCGCCCCAGCGCTTTTCCAGCGGGTGAAGTTGGGCGGTGGCCGGGTCGAGCACCCGGCTCAACCCGGGCAGCACCAGCACCTGCCGGATCGTTTCCACCAAGAGCGGCCATGCGAGGTGCTGGCCGACGCAACGGTGCGGGTATGCGCAGTCGTTCCAGTTGCCGCCGAAGCGCAGCGCCCGGCCTGCATCGACGCCCAGCGCGAGCAGCAGTTGCGCGCCGTCGGGGACGTTGAGGGCCGCGCGCAGGTTCGCGTCGCGTGCCACGCGCGCGAGGAACGGCGCCGGCGGGTTCCAGCTCAGGGCGCGGTCAACCATGCCCTCGAGCTTCCTCATGTCCTTGCGCTGCGCCGCCTCGATGGCGATGTCTATCAGCCACTGCCTGCCTCGCCGTCGCCTGAAGAAGTGGTCGATCGCGATCGCCACTGAGGCGGTCATGTTGCCGATGGTGCCGGCCATCAGCCCGAGGGCGACGAACACCAGCTCGTCGCGGCTCTTTCCCCCCGGCGCGTGCAGCCGCTCGATCACGGTCCGCCTCGGCTCGCCGACGCGCCGCGTGGCCCGGGGCTGGGCAGCCAGGCGCACGTAGTTCACGAGTTCCTCGCGGATGCGCAGGCTTTGGGGCGAATCCGGCGGCAGGCCCGAATCCGAGACGAAATGGCGGCCGACGATCTGGAAGCTGAGCTTTGTGTATGTCGCCTGCATGGCCAGCTCCAGGGCCACGTGCGCCTTGCTGTCGAGGCCGAACAGCAGCTGCACGAAATGCAGCGCCGCCTGCTGGGCGATGTCGACGACGTCGAACCTGCGTTGCTTAAGCGGTCGGATGCAGGCCAGGCGCACCGCTTCCCTGCCGGTCTTCTCGATCTGACTGGGGCTGTACTGCAGGGCCAGCATCGCCCGCATGTGCTGATCCTTCTGCTCCGGCTGATCGTCGAGCGCAAGCATGAAGCGCCCGCCGCTGTCCAGCGCGGCATAGGGCTCGACTCTGCCGAGCTTCAGCGCCTTGGACACCTGGTCGGCACGCGACACGAAATACACGTCCTCGCTGGGCCAGGACCGTCCGCAGCCGCCGTTGCTCATCACGCTCTTGAACTTCAGCACCGGACATCCGTCCCGGCGCAGCTCGCCGTAGAAGTGGGCACGCCGCGTGTCGTCGCGCAGCGATTCGAACAGCAGCCGGTTCTGCTCGAGCGGGTGCGACGCGGCATTGCGAAATTCTGCGAGCTTGCTCATGGTCTTCTTCCTGATGTGCTCAGCGCGGATCGACGATGCCCAGCTGCTCGAGCCGTCGTCGCGCGTCGACAAGATCGCGTGTCGCGCGACCTTCGGTGATCGATTCATAGGCCGGGCGCAGTACCTCGGCCGCCTGGAGCGGGCGCCCCTGGGCCACCCAGAAGTCGGCCAGGTCCATCGCCGCGCGCAGGCGCAGCGACAGCATGCGGCGCGACTGCGCGCACTGCAGCGCCTGCAGCATCCAGCGCTCCGCCTCGGCGGCGTACTCCGTCGACGAGGGCTGGGTGCCCTGCAATGTGAGCACGCCGATCTGGCGGAGGATCTCGGCCTCGTAGTAGCGCTCGCCGGTGCGCTCGACGATCCCTCGCGCCTGCTGCAGCAGCGCCATCGCCTCGTCGCGACGCCCGCACAGCGCCAGCCCTTCGGCGCGCATGGTCAGGTAGAACGGCGTCGTGACCACCGCGCCGGTGGCCGCCCACAGTTCGTAGCCCTGCCGCATCTCCTCGACGCCGGCAGCGGCGTCGCCCAGGCCGGCCATGGCACGCCCGCGCATCACGCGTGCATGCGCCAGCCAGACCACGAAGCCGCCGTCCTCGCAGATGGCCACCGCCCGCTCGGCGCTCTCCAGCGCATCGCGAAACTCGCCGCGGAAGTTCTGCACTGCGGCTCGAAAGCCGTAGGCCTCGCCGAGGCTGAAGCTGTGCTTCAGACGCTCGGCCATCTGCACCACGCGCGTGACCCGCTGCAAGGCCTGGTCGGGGAAGCCCAGCTGCCACATCGACCAGCCCGAATAGCACAGGCACATCACGCCCGGGTCCTGCACCGAATCGGGCCGGTGCTCCAGCCGCTCGTACTGCGCAAGGCAGTCGTCCATCTGCTTCACCGCGGCTTCCATCTCGCCCTGGTGCATCACCACGTTGGCCAGCGCCCATTGGGTCTGGATGCGATGGATCGCGTTGCCCGTGTCAACGCGCGATGCCGCGTCCAGCACGTAGGCCTTGGCCTTGGCGAAGTCGGCGCGCATGAAGTGGTAGCCCTCCAGGCCGCGCAGCACGCGCATCATCGCCGCTTCGTCGCCCAGGGAATTTGCCAGCTCCATCGCGCGCGTATAGGCGCGCTCCACGCGCTCGGCGCCGTAGCCGTGCGTGGCGATCAGGCGTGCGGCAAGCAGCAACTGCAGCCTCAGCTCCTGCCGGTCGCGCGCCTCGCCGGGCGGCATGTGCAGCAGCACGGCGAGCGCACTGTTGACGTGGGCGATGGCCTCGACCTGCGCCGATCGCGATGCCGCCTGGCGGGCCGCGATCTCCCAGCAGCGCAGCGCCTCGGCGTCGAGCCCGGCTTCGGTGTAGTGGAACGCCAGCAGCTCCGGCTGGCGCTCGCCCAGCTCGCGGAACTGCTCGCCGATGACCCCGGCGATGACCTGATGCAGGCGCGAGCGGTCGCGCGCCAGCAGCGACCGGTACGCCGCATCGCGCATCAGCGCATGCTTGAAGGTGTAGCGGGTGTCGTCGCCTTCGTCGCGGCCCAGCAGCATGCCCGAGCGCTGCAGCGTCGCCAGCAGCGGCTCCAGTTCGCCGGTTGCCACGGGCGAGTCCGGGTGCTGCAGCACGGCTTGCAGGAGGGCGCGCGGGAACTCCCTCCCGATGGTCCCGCCCACCTGGGCCACGTGCTTGGCGTTGCCCAGGCCGTCCAGCCGCGCGGTGAGCAGGTCGAGGATGGTCGCCGGCACAGGCGGCACCGTGGATGCGCCGGCGTAGGCAGCGGCGCCGCGTTCCACCGCCATGCGGGCGGACTCCTCGATGAACAACGGCACGCCGTCGGCCCGGGCCGCGATCAGGTGGACCATCTCGCTGGACAGTCGCTGATCGCCGCAGACGCCATGCACGAGCGACCGCGACATGTGCGGAGACAGGCCGCGCAACACCATCTCGTGGACCGGCGCCCGCGGGTGCCAGACGCTGTCGGCATCGGAGCGGGCCGTGACCACGATGAGCAAGGGCTGTGCTCGCGCCGCGTGGGCCAGGCGGTTGAGCACTTCGGCCGTGGACGGGTCCACCCAGTGCGCGTCTTCCAGCACGATGCAGGCGGCGGTGTCGCGCGCACGACGCTTCCCCAGCGCGACAAGCAGGTCCACCGTCATCTGGCGCCGCCGCTCGGCCGACAGGTCCAACGCCGGGTGGCGTGTCGGCGTGGCGAGGCCCAGCAGGTCGGCGAGCAGCGCAAACGCACCCTCGTCGATGAGGTCCACACCGGAAACGAGCCGGCGCAGGCGCGCAAGGTTGGCGGCATCTGGATCGGTCGCGCCAATGTGGAGCTGTGCGCGCAGCGAGTTGATCAGCGGCTGAAACGAGCTGTTAGCGTGCTCCGGTGCACAGCGGCACTCGAACACTTCGTGGCCCTGCTCCGCCAGCGTGCGCTTGAGCTCGCGCACCAGCCGCGACTTGCCGATGCCGGCCTCGCCGACGATGCGCACGAGCCGCAGCGTTCCGGATCGCACCGCAGCCCAGTGGTCGTCGAGCGCCGCGAGTTCGGCCTGTCGCCCGACGAAGGGCGCCATGCGTGGCGCGAGCTTGGCCGCGTCGGCGTCCGTCTTGATAGAGGCCGCCGCCGGGCCCAATGCGCGAAACAAGGGTTCGGGGTGGTCGAAGCCCTTCAGGGGGTGCATGCGTTCCAGCGGCTCGAAGCGAAAGCGGTCGCGCACGATCCGGCGGGTCGCGTCGCCGACGACCATCGTGCCCGGCGCGGCGATCGACTGCAGGCGCGCCGCGAAGTGGATCGCCGCACCAACGGGTTGGCCGTCGCGCACCACGACCTCGCCGGTGCACACGCCGACGCGCACGCGTAGGCCGAGCGCCTGCATCGCGTCGATCAGCTCGAACCCGGCCTGCAGCGCCTGAGGGGCCGCGTCCTCGCGGGCGACCGGCACCCCGAAGTAGCACATGTAGCCGTCGTCGCCCTGTGGCGCGTCGGGCATGCCGCCATGCGCGCGCAGGATCGATATGCTTTGGCGGTGGTATTGGGCGAGCAGCTCGCTGTAGCGTTCGGCGCCCAGCGTGCCCAGCAGGCGCGTCGATTCGACGAGGTCGATCGACATGACCGTCACTTGGCGCAGGTTGTCCTCGGCGCGACGGTGACGATCCGGCGTGAAGACGATGGCCGTGCCATCGCCGTATAGCTCGGACCGCAGCATCGCCACCGGCGCGATGCCGCGCTGCTGGTGCAGCGCGACACGCGCCGCACGCACGGCCTCCGCGAGCGAGGACCCCTGCAGCAGGCCGGCATAAGTGGCGGCGCTGAATTCCAGCGTGTGCTGGCCCGTGGCGGTCGACGAGAAGACGAGCGCGGCCACGCCGGCATGGCATGCGCGGATCGCCACGCGCTGCAGCCCCTGACGGCCGGCTTCGTCCGCGGTGTCCTGCATGATCAGCAACTGCGGCGCCGGGGTGAACTCGGCGAGGACCGCGACGTCGAACGGCTCGCCGTCGCGCCACGCAGGCGCAGCGTGCACTCCGGCGCTGCCGTGCACCGGCCCGACGTAGTGCACCACGTCGCTCGAGAGCACGAGGCCAGTCAGTTCGTCGCGGCGCACGTCCAGCGTGGAGGCTGCGCTGATCGCCGCGCCTTCCATCGCGCGCAGGCGCGCGATCAGCTCCCGCGTCGGCGCGCCGCGCTCAGCGTGCACTGCGTCGCCGGCCAGCACGAGCACCTTGAGCGGGCCTTGCCTGGCGACGGTATGCCCGGGCGGCGGCGGGCTGGTGTCCGCCACGACCTGCCGTGCCAGGCACCAGGTCTCTCCGAGGAAGCTCTCGCCATCGAAGGCCAGTTCCCAGGGCACCCAGGCCAGGGACCGGTCCAGTTGCAGCGACAGGTGACGCGGCGCCGCGGCGCGCAGCGCGCTGGCGATGGTGCCGGGCAGCAAGCCGCTCCAGAGGCTGCGGCCGAGGCCGCACCATGCCGCGGCGACGTCATGCCGGCCCAGGGCCAAAGGGTCCGCCGCGGCATGTTCGACGCAGGCCTGGAGGTCACGCCGAAGCGATTCGAGTGTGGCCCCGGCCCCGGCAACCCAGGCCAGCCTCGCAAGCTGCCTCGAATCCGTGAGTGACAGCACGAGGCTGTCGGCCTGCGCGAGCACAGCCAAGCTGATTGGTCCCGAATCGTCGGTGGCCCGTCCCATGAGTTGTTGTCATCCTCCGGCAACCCACCGCCGGCGGCCGGTACACGAATCGATACTCGACATCGATTGGGACCTCCCATTCGAACCTGTGCCTGTGGTCCACTGTGGCCGGAACTGCCAGCCAAGCTATGACCGACGTCTCATAACAGTAGTTCGTCCCTCGACGAGGGCTGCCCAATCCCTAGGATGAAGGAGGGCTCTAAAGCGCCCCCGCTTTGATGCTTAGGGTAAAGGCTCTTCAGCATAGGGGGAGTCGGAGCTCAGCGGGCACCGGAGATGAAACAAGAATGGCCGTTTTGCGTGTAGGGGCATCGGCTGTGCTGAAGCCATGGCTCAATCGTGCGGCAGCATGGGCCGCCAACTCGCTTCTCCTTATTGAAGAGTTCCGATCTTGGCTTGTCCGAGGTTCAGCGATGCGGGCCACCCGGAGTGGCCCGCAGACAGCGTGTCGGGCTAACGGAAAGCGCCCGGCACCATCACGTCACTCGCTCTTCGCAAGCGTTCTCATTGGAGGATGCGCGCTCGCGGCCGCCATGCGGCTCATGTACGCCGAGCCGCTGTCCTCACCGGTGAAGGCAGCGACCTCGTCGCGCGAGGCGCGATAGGCGGCTTGCACCTCGGCACGAGTGGTCGTGCCGCCGGAGGCCATCAGGTTGTAATCGTCGGCCCAGGGGTTGACGCCGCTGTGGCGGAACTGCATCAGTTCCTCCGTGACCTGGGCACGGGTGAGCGTGGAGACGAAGGGGTTCGGATCCACGGTGATGTCATCGGCGAAAGCCGGCCCGGCGGCCATGCAGGCGCTGACCAGGGCGAAAGCGAGTTTGCGGTTCATGAGCGTTCTCCATAAAAGGATCGGTGGGCCGGCCGCAGCGTGCTGCCGCGACCGGTAACCGCATCGTGGAGAACGGGCGCTCAAGGCGCAGTGCGTTTACGCACCACTTTTCACAGATGGCTCTGATCCGCCAGTGCCTTCCGCCATGTGCTGCAGCCGCGCGATGTCGCACACCACCAGCGCCGCGCCGTCCCGCGAAAGCACGCCGGCGCGGGTGAGCGAGGACAGCTCGCGTGTGACCTGCTCGCGGTAGGTGCTCACGCGGTGCGCAAGCGCCGTGTGCCTTGGAATCGGTTCGATGCGCGCAGGGCCGGCGGCACTGCTGCCCGCTCGCGCAAGGCGCAGCAGTTCCATGCACAGACGTTGCTGCACGGTGAGCGTGCTGACTTCCAGCACGCGCTCGACCAGTCCGCGCGCGAGATCGGCCAGGCGCAGGAGCACGCGCTCATTGACGATCCACTCCTCGCGCAGAAGATCGCGGAACGCCGCAGGCGGCATCGATGCGACAAGTCCCGGCGTGAGCGCCACGACGTCGGCCGAGCGCTTGCGGCCATCCAATGCGGCAAGTTCGCCGAAGCACATGCCTTGCGTGAGATCTTCCAAGCTCGTCTCGCGCCCATTGGGCGAATACGTCGTCACGCGCACGCTGCCGGAGACGATGAAGTACACCTCGCGATCGGCGTCTTCGCGCGCGACCAGGCGCTGCCCGGCGATGCACGTGCGCCAAACGCAGCTGCGGCTGATGGCGTCTAGCCTGGCGCTGGACAGGCCATGCAGCAGGTCGATGCGTCGCAGTCCGAGGCTGGAAGGTTGAGCTGGTTGAGGCATCGTGCTTACCTCCGAGGCAACCACTCTAATTCGCTCGCCAGTTCGCAGCAAGAACCTCCAGCGCGACAGCTGAATTCAGCGCGCAAACGCCGCTGAATCCCGGAAGCAGTCAAACCGACTTCGGCTCTGAATTTTGTACGCCTGGCGGCAAAAATCCCAGAAGCGCCCGGCAATGCACTGAAATCTCGAGAGCGTCGTCACCCTCAATGTAGCGAGCGGAGTGGCCAGCAGGTCGCAGGCCCAAAACGAGAACGGCCCGTCGATGCTCTCGACAGACGCTTGATGAATGTGTTCGACATGACGCCAGGCCTCCCGCACGGAAATCACTCGATTCGGTGCGTAAACGCACATCAACCGCGCATCGCCCTGCCTAGATTTCGGTTTGTGGACGAGCGTGTCCACGCAAGCAACGGAGATATTGTCATGCGTGCATTGACTTGGTTCCTTTTCGTTTCCGTGCTGTGCCTTGCCGCTGCGGTAGCCCAAGTCGCTTTCGGCAACGAAGTCGATTCTCTTGTGTCCACCAATTCGCGCGAAGAAGTGCGCGCCGACTGTGAGGCGTTCAAAGCGTCCGGCGTGAATCCCTGGTCGGAGACGCACACCCCGATCGCTTCCTTGCAGAGCACGCGGCCCCGCGCTCACAGGAGATCGCCATGACCTGCCATCTCGAGTCGTCCCTGATCATCAGTGAGACGGCTGCTGCACCATCGATGGAGTTAACGATGGATGCCCATACTGTGTTGCGACTCTTCCTTGCTTCGCTGGCCATGCTGGTTGCCAGCTCGGCCGCGAACTTAGGACACGGAGCGGCAAGAAGCCCACTTTCGTTTGCGTGGCCAGCATGGCCGGGGCCGACCGACACACTGGCCGCAGACCGAATCCCCGCGAGCGGCAACTCAGTGGCGAACCGGTCACTCCTGGATGGGGATCGGGTGATCGACAACGGGAGAACGACGATGGCGAACTACCGAATCGGGCGCGTGGCCCTCCACCTGATGTGCATCCTGCGCGGGAGCGACTTGCGGATGCACATGGCCGGCGTGGTGCGAGAACTGCAGTGCACATGAAGCCGCTCCAGGAGCGGCAGGGCGAACTGCTCTCTTGACAGGGCTTCACTCGCCAAAACGGCAGGATTCGATCCCCTTGTTGCCGCTCGTAGCTCCGGCTACAACGTCCGCTTCGCAGCGTTTGCGGTCGCTCGCCGATAGAAGCCCTGTCTCCGGTCTTGGCGCCAATGCGGTCATTGAGCCACTCTGACCTGTAAGAGCGCGAGCGACGGCAAGGGGTCGAAAGCGGCCGTAAGATCATCTCAGGAGAGCGTTTCGGATCCGCTGTCCCTCAGCAGCTGGCCACAGCTCAGCATCGGCTCGGTGCTGCTTGTGGCGTTCCCGCCGGGTACCCGGTCAGGGGAGAGAAGCTAAGCCGCACCCTGCTTGAAGCGCATTGGTCCCTGTCGCCGCGAAGCCTGGCCGAGATGTCGTCAAGGGGTTCAGAGAAGTCAGTGTCGCAATCAATGGACTGTTGTGTTGCCTACGGCGGCATGGTCGTTTAGGTCGCACTCTGCGCGTAGTCCGTGCGCGTGGAATGAAGGAACGCCACGCGCCACCGTGATTGATCACGCTGGAGCACCACGGTCTCGAGCCAGCACCGTGGCGTTGGAGAGCAACCCGTTGTGTCGGCGATGGAACCATGGTTCTCGTACACCACGACTCCGAGGTCACCCTGCACTGGATCTTCGGCGATTGGATGGTTGCCTCGACCGATGCTTCTGCCCGCAGGGCGGAAGCGACCGCCCTTCGCCCGGCTCGGATGGACCCTCAGCGACGAGTAACCAGACTCTTCGACTGCTGGAACGTTGGCGAAGTCGGCGCGGTCGTCAGCTCAGTGCTGGCTTTTCCGTCTTTGCAGGTCTTGGAGTGAACTCTCAAGGCCCCGGCAGGACGCTTGGCTAACCAGCATCTTGCCCTAGCGGGCGAGCATGCTCAAGTTCTCACACTGCCCAGGTAAGCAGTAGGGGTTGACGGCATGCCAGAACGAGCGCCAAGACCAACGTTGTCGTTCTTCGACTCATGAATTCTGTCTGTTGTGCTAACAATCCGAAACGCGCGGCCCAGCAGCAACGTGCACTTGTGTCGTGCGGGTGGTCGGCCGAGCGCTGTAGTTCAGCCTGGAACCGCGGTGCGTCCTTCAATGTCAGCCTTTGGGTGAGGCGAGATGGCGAAGCTTTGATGAGCTTGACCTGATAGAGGTCCATTTGCTATCTCTTGCTCATCGTCGCGCAGAGGATTTTTGCAGATCTCTGTGGCTTCTTCAAAAAATCTCAACGCACTGGCCAACGCACCTCGGAGGGTGTCATGTCGCGATTCTTGTGGACCCAGATGGATGATGTTGGACCGACCGCGCGTCTGCGGCACGCCATGTGCTTTGAGTCATCGAACAATCGAACGATCCTGTTTGGAGGCGACAGCGGTCACAACGGTTTGCTGGGGGACACCTGGATGCGTGAGGGTGATGCATGGACTCAGATCGGCGACACAGGACCGAGCAGTCGCCACAGCCACGCGATGTGCGGTTGCGGAACCAGTTTCCTTTTTGGAGGGCGCGGCAGGGACGCGTACTTCGGGGACACCTGGAGAATCCTTTCCGGTGACGATTGGACGCAGCTCGAGGACACCGGCCCGTCCGCACGTGCGGGGCACGGGATGGTCTTCGAACAACATGGGGCTCGCGTGATCCTTTTTGGCGGCGAGAACGCAGATGGCCCATTGGGTGACACCTGGCAATGGGACTTCATGCGGGAGGACAAATGGACTCAGATCGAAGACACCGGACCCTCGGCGCGCCGCTACCCAGTCATGGCTTATGACATGATCAACCGGCGCGTGGTGTTGTTCGGAGGCGTTGATGGCAGCGGCAGATCCTTGGGGGATACCTGGGCACTCACCGCTGCGGGGTGGGCGCAGATTGCCCACTTTGGGGTGCCATCAAGTGCCGCTGGCGCTATGGTCGGCACCGACGTTAATCTTGTGTCATACGGTGGTCTGGTTGGGTCTGACGACCTCTTGAGTGGTACCTGGAGTTTTGACGGACAATTCTGGACCCAACGTCAGGACATGGGGCCAGGTGCACGGTGGGGTCACGCGATGTCTTTCGATGCGAAGCGGCGCTCGATAGTGCTGTTCGGCGGTGCGAAGGCGGCGCCGGGGGCTGCCGGCGACCAGTTGGCGACGGGGGACACCTGGGAACATGTCATCTCGGATCCCGCTACAACGCCAATCTCAGGGTCTTCTGACAAAGAATCTGTGCCCACGGCCGCTTTTGTCAATGTGATACCCAATTCCGTGCGTCTAGGCCAACCGATGCAGATAACCGTTGGCTTTGACAAGGTCACCCCGGACCCGGTCACGGTCAACCTCGCGTGGATGACCAAGGCAGCCTTCCATGCAGCAAACCAAAGCGGAGTTTCACCGACCGCTGGCGATGTGCACCATCTCCCGGACATCGAGGCTTTTCCATGGGCGATCGAAGCCTCCACTGTGGTGACTAATCCCCTAAATGCACCTGGATTCTTCTACGTCATTGCAGCGACCAGCAACAAGGTTGTTGTATCAGTCGAGGTCGAGAGCTTGTTGTTTTGACGCTTGCATCAGGCCGAGAGCGTCACTGCGGCGACGTAAAGTCGACGCAGGGGCGGTATCGGGACTGGGGATACGGCACGTCGCCCCTAGCGTATGCCAGCACTGAATAAAGGCATCCGGCCTGTTTCATTTACTGCGTACCTGCAAGCCTGCGAGCCTGCGAGCCTGCGAGCCTGCGAGCAATCGAATTTTGAAAGTCGATCCGGACCGTTCCCTGCTTTGCGCGAAAGGAACGAATCACTGGCTGGTTCGAAGGGCCTTTTCAAGCGGAATGCGGGGCTCTAGGGTACCCGCCAACTGCGCGCGTTCGTAAGTTCGCCTCGCTTGGCGATTCAGGCCGTCCCCTATCCGAACGCGATAGCCGACAGGCTGAATCGCCATTTTGATTCTTCGGGTGTTGTGCTCGGGATCTTGCTCAAGCCTCGTAAGCCCCGCCTCCCAGGACTCGCGTCCGAAGTGTCGCCTAGAGTTTCGCGTTCTCGATCTGAGCACGGCTCTAGGTTATACCCCGCACCTGCAGATCGGGGAAACACGCCGATTTTGCCCGGTCTGTCATTGGACCGTGCGCTGCCTATCTTGTTGTTAGCCCGGCATTGAAGACGCGCCAGTATCGGAGGTGGTCGTGTACTGTGGGACGAATATTTCGTCCGCTCAGCTTGAGCTATCAGCGGACACCGTCTAACTTAGGGGTAAGCAATAACGCCACGGTCACTACTGCAGCTGAACAGTCAAGCAAACACATGTCGATACCTTCGTCTGTAGGTGGCTAAATGGCGGGGATGTTCGCAAGCTGGGTCCACGGAAACGCCTTGGTCGTCGAAGGTGACCCGCTCGAGTATTTCACGACGCGGGTTCAGGCTTATGTGGACTTGGCAACGGACAGCAATCCCCATCGCGCCTGGGGCGAAGCGGAGGCTCACGAAGTCAGGCCTCGTCTAGCCATTGATCATTTGGGTTGGGGAACCGTAGTCCGAATGCAGCCCGGAACGGCCCAATGGTTCCACATACCGATCCCGACGCCGGTTATCCATGACGATGTCCGGCTGGAGATGATTCGATTCTTCCTGCTTTGGAAGCTCGAAGGGCACGGGGAGCTGGCACAGGTTGATCTCTACGACGCGGGCGTGCAGGTTCTCGCAGGCTTCAAGCCTAAGCCCGGCGGGATTTACCTTCCTTACGGGCCAGGGGAGCACTTGCACATGGACTACTATTCCACGTTCGACTTGATGTTTCCGAGCCGCGCCGTTTGCACGTTCGGTTTTGGAATCTCCTTCCTCGTCCGGTCCACCGGAGCCACGACTCTGACCGTTACGGCGGCCGGCGCAGATTTCCAGCGCACATCCCAGTAGAGCGCGCCCGATTCGCCTCAAAGCCTACTTACCTGTTGAGCATTGGTCCGTCATCAGGCTCTAAAGCGGTGACCGGGCTCCACTGCTAAACGCTTGGCACTTCAATGCGGGGAGCCCGCGCGTGGAGATCGCGTAGTCGAAGTAGCCAGCTGTACCATGCCCCCAGTAGCTGGGCGTTCTCCACCCTTGGCGCCTGGCGCCCCTGGCGCCCCGAATCACGCCTGAGCGCGGGTCGGTAGACGGGTTGCCAGCGGGACGCCCGCACTGGCCGCTGCCGTCTGCGCGTCGGAGGTGGCTGCCGTGACGCTGGAGGACACCCCGGCGCTGGCCTACGCGCTCTGCGCCTGCGCCGTGGCCACCGCGCCACCAAGGGCTCGACTGCCTTCTCTCCTCTGCGCCCAGCCCGAATGGCCTACTGCTGGACCTGCATGCCAAAGTGCTCTATGTAGCTGTGACCAGGGCCAACTCGGTGTGGCGCGGTCCGCTGCAGCGCGACGGATCGCTGTCCAAGGTGGGGGCATTCCGTACTTTCTACGGCCCGAGCGGCCGTGACGGCATGGCACTGGACACTGAGAACCGGCTGGTCGTCGCGCACGCCAGCCTAGGTGCCGCATTCGTGATTGACGCCCGTGGCGAAGTGACGCACATCATCCGGGCTCCCATTGGAGAAACGGTCACCAACGTGGTGTTCAAGCCTGGCACTTCGGAACTTGTGCTGACCGAGTCGCAGACCGGCACCGTGTTGACTGCGTCTCTCCCAGCAGTTGGCGCCATGCTGTACTCGCACGCCTAGTCGACGGCAGCTTTGGGTCGAAAGCAGCCGTACTCCCGTCAATGTCGGCAAGGGCCGCTTTTCGGACAGAAGCGGCCCTCGCCGTTGCAAGTCGAACGGTAACCACGGAACGAGGCGCCCGCTCAGTCCGGTAGACTGTACGTGACCTTACTACCCTTTCGGACGAAGATGCCCTGACGCTCTAATTGGTGCAGGAGATGCGCCGTAGCGTCTTCGCTGAGCGTCGGTGAAAAGAGGGCGCTGGCAGAACCGAACAGAGTCTTGACTGAGGCCGGACGCTGCGGGCCTCGCGCGACTAGGTACGCCAAGAGTCGGGAGAGCTTCTCTTCCTCAGACGATGTCGCTGGTAGCTTGACGATTGGGATGTGAGTCACGTCCTCATAGCGGCCAACGTTCAAACCAGCAGCCTGCATGTGCTGCATCAGCGGATCCATGCCCTTGTCGGCTGAGATCACGTGGAAATAAGCCTCTGGTTCTGCTGCCGCCAACTGCCCCAGGTAGTACGCGATATGAAAGTCGAGGGCGTTACGGCCCGCAGCGGAGATCCTGATGTATCTCGCATCTGTGCCCTTGGCCTGCAGAGTACTCGCGACTTCAATGTTCACACGCGGCTGGTTCGCGCCGACAAACATCAGGACCTTGAAGTGTGCCGGCGCAAGTGTGTCCGCAGTCTCCGGCTGGATGTTCTCATAGTCAATCAGAACGTAGTTCGGTTTCATCCCTGTACGGGCTAGTTGCGTGGGGTCAATTATGTGAGCGGACGTGGGCCAGGTAGGCGGCTGCTTTGGTCGATCTGACCGACGGCCGAAGACAGCTCCCAAGCAACAGCGGTCGCTCGCCGCGCGCGTTGACGAATGTCAGGTATCGGCGACCGCCGTCATTCGGCTGTCGAATCTGGCCGGCAGCAATCAGTCTGAAGCGGAAGTTCGCCGTAGCCGCGTCGGGGACCGTTCCTGGCCGGTTCCGGCCGCTCGCAGGGGGCAGCTTCGGGGTGACTCACCTGGCCGATCGGAAGGGAGTTACTCCATGTCGGTTGCTGAGCCGAGAAGCTCGTCAAGTTGGTCGAACGACTCGTCGTTCCAACTCGTGCTCCCGGAGCCGATGTCTTTGTCGAGCGCTTCCTTGGAGGGATAGAGGTCGTGCGCGACGAGCAGCGTCTGCCCAGCCCTTTCCTCGAGCGTGACCGTGGTGACTTGCCCGTTGCCGCCCGCTTCTTCATTGGTCCAGGCGAGACACGAGGGCGGTGTCACTTCCAAGTACCTGCCTTGGAACGCCATGGGCTCTGGGGCGGCAGGGTGGCGGAACATGAGGCGGTACGCGCCGCCCGCGCGAACGTCGAGTTCACAGGAAAGCAGCGTCAGGCCAAGCGACTTCGGAACCCACCAGCGTTGAAACAGCTCGGCCTTGGTCCACGCCTCGAACACGATGCGCAGCGGGGCGTTGATGGTTCGCGTGACGACGAGCTCACGCTCGGACTTCCGCTCCACCGACATTCGATTCTTCATGGAGCCGAGCTGACTACTTCTTCCTGCGTCCATCGACTCTCTCCTTTCGTTTTGGCGCAGCGCCACGGCGCAATTACCTTCCATGTCATGGAGTCCCGAAGCTGCCCGAAAGATGAGGTGAGACACGAGCCCGACCTGGAACTAACGTTAGAAACGGCTCTGCCTTGTGCTCAGCAGTAACCCGGCTTTGAACACCTTGCTGAATCCTTTTCGGCCGAATGCCCCTCCTTGTCTACGATGCTCGCTGTGATCGGGCAGATCAAGGTGATGAGATGTTTTACCGCAAGAACATGGGTTCCAGGGAAAGCTGGGCGCGGGTGATCGGCGGTGCGTTGATCGTGGCCTGCTCACTCACGCAAATCGGTCTGACACTGCTCGGTTTGGTGCTTGCCATAAGTGGCGTGCTCACGGCGCTGACGGGGCTGATTGGCTTCTGCCCCGCTTGTGCCATGGCTGGCCGCAAGCCGATCGAAGGTCCACGGTGATCCGGGTCGATACGGCCCTGTTTGCCGCCGCCCAGGCCGGCGATCCGGTCGCTCTGGAGAGGATGCTGCGCGAACTGCAGCCCGACATCCGCCGCTATGCAAGGCACCAGTGCCATCGCACGACGGCCATTGAGGACGTGGTTCAAGAAGCTCTGATCGTGCTGTACCGCCGCCTGGGCACTGTGCGTGACCCTCTGGCCATAGCGGGCTGGATATTCCGCGTGGTCACCCGGCTGTGCATGCTACCCGTGCTGGCGCTGATACGGGGTGCGGAAGAACTGACGGAGCGGCACGAGGCTGAGTACTTTGCGCAGGTTCCAAAGGACGAGCTCCGAATCGACGTCGTCCGTGCGCTGGAGTCGCTGCCGGACATGTACCGCGAAGTGATCCTGCTGCGTGACATGGAGCAGCTCACCATTGCCGAGGCGGCCGATCGCCTGCGCATCACTCGCGAAGCATGCAAGAGCCGTATTCACCGCGGTCGAGCTCTTCTACGCGAGTACCTGCAAGGCGATGAGTCGCGAGGAGGAAAGGAATGAAGCATTTTCTTGGAAAGAGTCCATCTGGCTTGTTCGCTACACAAACCCTGACGGGTCATGTGATCCGCGGTGCTGTGGCGTTTGCCCTGCTCTACCTTGCCATCGAGCAGCAGCATTTGCACCCTGTCGCATCGTTGTTGGCGGGGTTGCTGGCGTTTGTGGCTATGCGCGGCTGCCCGGTTTGCTGGACGATCGGGTTGGTAGAGACCATTCGACAGCGTCATGGGGTGACTCGAAGTTGAGGGTGCCGCCCAACCCGTGCATGGCGAGCTTCTATCAGAGGGCTCACCATGCCCCTTTAGGACGCCCTGCACGGCATAGAGAGCAGCCTTGCGGCTGCTTCCGACCCGGAGCGGACATCAAGTTGCGGCCCTTCTGGCCGACAGTTGCCTGTCAGGCCGGGAGTAACATTCGCCCGTGCCCGACTCCTGCACCCGACGCAAGGCGCTGGCCATGGTCGCCGCTGGCCTGGCCGCTCCGTCCGCTGCGGCGGACGACGCGGCGCTGTCGCGCGAGCTGCGCGTCGGCGCAGCGCTGCTGATGCGCCACACACAGACCGTGCCTGGCGTCGGCGACCCGCCGGGCTGGCGGTTGGACCAATGTGCCACGCAGCGCAACCTCGACGAACGCGGCATCGCGCACGCGCAGCGCATCGGTCGCTGGTTTGCGGCCCAGCGTCTGGTCGTGACCACGGTGCGCAACTCGCCGTGGTGCCGTGCTCGCGACACGGCGCGGCTGGCCTTCAGTCGCACCGAGGATTGGACGGCGCTTGGCAACATCTTTGACGACCGCAGCAACGCCGACCGGCAGGCCGACGCGGTGCGCGCCTACGTGCGCGCGATGCGACCCGGCGAGCTCGCGGTTCTGGTGTCGCACGGCGTCACGATCGCGCACATCGTGGGCGGCGGCATGGCGCTGGCCACTGGCGAGTCGGTCGTCGTTCGCGCCGATGCGGTGCCCGGCGCGTCGCTGACTGTGCTGGGCCGCCTCGTCGTGCCATGACGACGCGCCGCGCGTTCGTTGTCGGCGCAATGGTCGTCGCGATGCCGCAGGTCCGCGCTCAGGGCTCGAACGCCGTCGCGGCAGCGCAGCGGCTGATCGATGCCGTCACGCCGGCGCAGCGCACCGAACTGCTCCACCCCTTCACCGACACGGCGCGCAGCGACTGGCACTACATACCGCGACGGCGCGACGGCCTGGCCTGGAAGGCGATGTCGCCAATTCAGCGCGAGGCGGCGACCGCGCTTCTGCGCACCGCGCTTACAGAGCGCGGCCTGGACAAGGTGCGCGCGCTGATGGCGCTGGAGATCACGTTGCGCGAGCTGGAAACCTTCGGCCTGTCGCGTGACCCGGAGAACTATGCGCTGGCGATCCACGGCGAGCCGGGAAACGGCGGCTGGAGCTGGCGCATCGAGGGCCATCACATGTCGCTGCATTTCAGCTACGACGGCGAGCGCTGCGTGTCGACGCTGCCGCAGTTCTTCGGCGCCAACCCGGCCGTGGTCCCGCGCGACGTCGGCGGTGGCGCGCCGCGTGCGGGCTTCCGGCTGCTCGGCGACGAGGAAGACCTGGCACGCCAGTGGCTCGCGAGCCTGGGTGCAGGCCAGCGCGCCCGCGCGATTTTCGACACCCGCACCTATGGCGACATCGTCAGCGGCAACGCGCCGCGCGCGCGACCGCTGGACGCGGCGGGCCTCGCGTTCGCCGAGATGGACGCCGCGCAGCAGGCGCAGGTGCTGAAGCTGATCGGCGTCTTCGCCGACCACCTGCAGTCCGAGCTGGCACAGGCGCGGCTGGCGCGCGTGCGCGCAGCACCGCTGGAGTCGATCCGCGTCGGCTGGGCTGGCGGGACCGAGCCGCGCCAGCCGCACTACTTCCGCATCCAGGGGGCGACCTTCCTGATCGAGTACGACAACTCAGGCGGCAACCATGTCCACTCCGTGTGGCGCGACTTCGACGGCGACTTCGGCCGTGACGTGCTACGCGATCACTATCGCCGCGCTGATGGCAGCACACACCGCCATGGCGCGCGCTGAAGCGGCGCTCTGCCCAGCAGACGTCAGACCAGCCCAGTGCATGCGGCCACGGCAGTCTTTGGCCGATGGCGGAAATCTGCAACGCTGATCGGTGGGAAAGGGCTCTAATCGACCCTGCCGCGGGGAATCGGCGGAACAGCGCTGGACCGCAACCAGAGGGGCCACATGCCGAGTGATACGAGCGGGGTTGGTGGCGAACCGCCGGCGCGGTTGAAGGTTCGACTTCTCGGTACAGTCGAGATCATCCTTGACGGCGAGCGTCTTCGCGCCTTCAACTCGATTCGCATGCTGCGCTTCCTGGGTTTGATCGCGATGCGCCGAGATCTGCAGCACCGCTCACGACTCGCGTTCGAGCTCTGGCCCAACTCCGACGAAGGTCAGGCGCGCACCAACCTCAGAAAACTGCTCCACGACTTGCGTCATTCCCTTCCCGACGTCGACCAGTTCGTCGAGATTCACAACGAGACTGTGCGGTGGTTGCCGAGCGGGCCGAGCGAGGTCGACGTGCTGAGTTTCCGGGAGGCTATCGCCGCCGGCAATTTCGAGCTCGCCGCGCGCCTTTATTCGGGGGATCTCCTGCCGGCTTGTTATGACGATTGGGTCCTGGATGCACGAGGAACGCTTCGTGCCGAGGCTCATGGCGCCCTCGTGCGACTGACGGAGGAAGCAGCGAGGCACCACGATCACAAAGCCGCGATCCGGCATGCCCGACGCATCTTCGACCTGGAGCCGACCGACGAAGCCGCCGTTCGCATTCAGATGGAAGCGCATCTCGCGCTGGGCGACAGAGCCGCGGCGCTGCGCTCCTACCACCGATACGCGGAAGCGCTCGAGTGCGATCTCGCGGCGGAGCCTGGCGAGGCGATTCGTGCCTTGTACCAGCGGCTGCGGGCCGGCGCATCGAGCCGTGACGAAGTGCCGGGCAAGGATCTTCCTGTCGCTGAAGCACCTTTCGTCGGCCGCGAGCTCGAATGGAGCCGCCTCAACGATGCCTGGAGCGCCGCACGAAGAGGTGGGGCCCATCTCTTGTTGGTGACCGGGGAGGCGGGCATCGGCAAGTCCCGTCTCGCACTGGAACTCGGCCGCGTCGTTCGCGCGCAGGGACACCTGGTGGCATCGGCGCGTTCGTACGAAGCTGCGGGCAGACTGCCGTGGGGTCCCGTCGTGGACCTGATCCGATCGGATGCTCTGCGAAGCCACATCGCCACGCTCGACAAGGGCTGGAAGGTCGAGCTTGCTCGTTTGCTGCCGGAGCTGGGCGACACCTCCCACCCATCTGGAGCGGGCCAGTCCGACGACCCGGTTCAACGCTATCGGCTGTTCGATGCGGTGAGCCGGACCATCCTGGCCGGCGACCGCCCGCGCTTGCTGATCATCGACGACCTTCAGTGGTGTGACGCCGAGACCATCGAGTTGATCGGATTGGTCATTCGTTCCGGACAGGCGGCTCCGGTCCTCATCGTCGGGACGGTCCGCCTGGAGGAGCTCGCACAGCATCATCCCCTTGTTGCACTCGTCGACGCTTTGGGCCACGACCAGGCAGTGACCACCGTGCCGCTTGGTCGACTCGACGAAGCCACCACCGCGACGCTGGCCGCCCGGCTGCGCGCCGAGGACACCATCGATCCGAAACTGGCGGCGCGACTCTGGCGCGAGACCGAAGGCAATCCGCTCTTTGTCGTGGAGGCGCTTCGCGCCGGGATCTCGCCGGATGAAAGCCAAGCCGTCATCACACAGACGATACGTGCGGTCCTGCGCGCCCGATTGAGTCAACTGACTGACGGCGCACAGCGCCTGGCCGAGGTGGCGGCCGTAGCCGGTCGGCCCTTCTCAGTCGGCCTGATGGCCGCGGCCACGGGGATCGATGAGCGCGAGCTCATCGATCATGTCGACGAACTCTGGCATCGACGGATCATCCGGGATCAGGGGCGGACGTACGGTTTCAGTCACGACAAGCTGCGGGCGGTTGCGCTGGAGATGCTCAGCCCGGGTCGTCGCCGCCAACTCCACGGGGCGATCGCCGAAGCGATCGTCGCCGAGCTCCACGGCAACATCGATACGGTCAGCCCGCGGCTGGCCGCGCACTACGACCAGGCCGGCATGATCGATGCCGCGATCGCGGCCTACCGCGTGGCGGGGGGCCGGGCGGTGGCGGTGTCGGCTCTCGATGAGGCGGTCACCATGTTCCAACGGGCGCTCACGCTGCTTGGGGAACTGCCGCCGTCACCCGGGCGCGACGCGCTCGAACTCGACATCCGGATCGCCCTCGGATCACCGCTCGTTGCTCTCGCCGGTTACGGCGCCAAGGGTGCGCACCACCTCTACGAGCGGGCCCTCGCGCTTTGCCACAAGCTTCACCGACCGGTTGATCCGCCCATCCTGCGTGGCCTCGGCCTTGCCCGGCTGCAGGGCTGCCGCTTCGATGATTGCGATGACCTCGCTCGGGCCCTTGACGAGCGTGCCAGTCATGACCCGATCGCCCGGACCGAAGGCCGATACCTCCTCGGCGTGAGCGCGTTCTGGCGAGGCGATCTGGCCAGGGCCCGCCACTACCTCGATGGTGCTATCGAGGCCTATGACTTGTCCCGTCGCGACGAGCATCTGTCCTTGTACGCCCAGGACCCGAAGCCGGTTTGCCTGGTACGGCTGGCCCTGGTCGCGCTCTGGGCGGGAGATGCTGGCAGGGCCGGCGAGACAGCGCGGTCGGCTCTTGAGATTGCCGTCGATCTCGATCATCCGATGACCTTGGGTTACGTCCTGACTTACGCGGCGATCATCGCGGCCGAATCCGAGGATCTCACCCGCCTCGCCCTGCTCCTCGCGGACGCCGATCTTCTATGGAAGCGTCTTTCGGAGCGCTACCTCGTGGTCGTCCTGGAGGCCATTCGGGGGTGGCAGGAGGTGTGCGGGGGATCGGCCGAGGGAATCGAGAAGATCCTGCGGTCGGTCGCGCGCTCGCGTACCGAAGGGGAGACCCTCCATCTGAGCTACACGCTCCTTCTCCTCGCCCGGGCCAGCGGCATTCTCGGCAAGTTCCGGCAAGGACGAGCCGCCACACGCGAGGCGCTCGCGTGGTCACGCCGTTGCAATCAACGTTATCTCGATGCCGAGCTGTGGCGAGTCGACGGTGAGCTGGCCTATCGCAGCGAGGAAGCCGAAAGCGCCGCTGCGTCCCTGCGCCGTGCCGTCGAGACTGCCAGCGCTCAAGGGGCGGACTGGCTGCAGCTTCGGGCGCTCCACTCCCTGGCCAGCCGGTTTCCCGATCAGGCAGTGCGTGAGCAACTTGGTGACCTCATCCAGACCATCCCGTCGGGCCATGATCTCCCCGCGTTCCGGGCAGCCACAGGCCTTCTCGCCGTGCCCGGTTGAGGGGAACGCTTTCGGAACGCTTCCGGAACGCCCCAGGGCGCATCTTTCGACGCGTCCGTGCTGAAACGGTACCAAGGAGCACCCAATGGGCAACATGGCCGATCAATGGTTATTCAAGAGCGAAACCTACGACAACTGCAATTGCGCCGTGAATTGCGGTTGCCAATTCAACTTGCCGAGTACCCACGGCTATTGCCAGTCGGCTTTTGTCGGCCACATCGTTGAAGGGCACTTCAACGATACGCAGCTCGCCGGGCTGAATTGGGCAGCGCTGTACAAGTGGCCTGGCGAGATCAAGGACGGCAATGGAGCACGCCTGATCGTCATCGACGAACGTGCCGATCAAGCACAACGGGTCGCCCTTGAAACAATCATTTCAGGCGGGGCATGCGGGCCATTGAGCAATCTGTTTTCCGTGTTTGCATCCACATGCTCGGACTTTTGCAGGACCCTGTTCCTGCCGATTGATCTCGAAGCGAACCTGGAGCTCAGAACCGCGCGGGTGGCCATACCGGGAGTCATGAAAAGCCGCGGCAGGCCGATCATCAACGAGTTCAATGGCCAACCGTTCCATATTGCGTTGGCGCGTGCCAGTGGCAGTTTCGAGTTCACCTACGCAGAGATCGGGCTGGGGACGACCTCGGTGACGGGCGACATGGACATGGCGTTCGAAGATTCATGGGCGCACTACTGTGTTCACCACTTCAACCAGGATGGCATGGTCCGCGAAAGATCAAGGCTCACGGCATGGCTTGGCGCGTGACCTTCGGCAGGTAAAAAAGTGAGCTCAGCGTAGGCACGCGCCCTCTATCATGGCGTCGCCCGCTGTCCCGTGCCGCGGAACCGGGCATTCCGCTCGCCTCTCTGGAAGACCGCGAGAACCCGGAGCTGACCGTGTCGAACGAAGCAACAGAGCGACAGCCGCTTCCCAATGGATACCGGCAAGGCATCATCACGGCCATTACGGTGTTCATCGGCTTTTCGCTTTCGTTCCTGCAATTCTGGGCATTCGAGGCGCCAGGCGAGTGGACGCCTCGCTCGATCGCTTCGCTCGTGGTCCTGCTGGTGCCCATAGGCGCCCAAATCAACACGCTTTACCGCGCACTGCTCGTCGAGGATGACGACCTGGCCACCTACCGCACGACGGTCCTGTGGTTCGTGTGGTCGGTGGTGGGGATGCTGCTCGCGGTCTGCCTTGCGGCGCTCATCCTGCCGCGCTTGATGGCGTCGAACACCTGAACGACTGCGTTCACGGTTGTCCGCTCCTTGCCGCAAGCGGACATCGAGTACGACATAGGTTTGAACGTTTCCGATGGACCTCGTAGTACCGACGCCATCGAGCGTCCGGGCAGCCGCCCCCAGGGCCAGGCTCCTGCAAAGAAGTTGGCAATGAGGGCGGTTGCTTAACGCCCGATCAAAGAAACGACACCCGATCCCATCCACAATGCTCGCTATCGCCCGGGATCGCCTTTCCATAATCGTCATGCAAGCCAAGAAGTTTTCCCTCCACCCCGTCGTCTTTGCAATCGCCGCAGGCGCCCTCGTTGTCGCCTCGCCTTCCTTCGCGGGGGGACACCCCCCATCCAAGGCCGCCGTCCACAAGAAGCCAGCAGCCACCGCGCCCGCCCCGGCGCCTTTGGCCGGCGAGAGTGCTGTTGCCGGCGGCGCGCCGGCGCTGCCCGCCAAGGCATGGCTGTTGATGGACTTCGACTCTGGCGAGGTGCTCGCCTCGGCGAACCCCGACGAGGCGCTGCCGCCGGCGTCTCTGACCAAGATGATGACCAGCTTCCTGGCCGAGCAGGCGCTTCGCTCCGGCAAGCTCAAAGAAACCGACCTGGTCACGGTCAGCCAGAACGCCTGGTGCCGCGGATCGAGCACCGAGTCGTGCATGTACCTGCCCCTGAACAGCCAGGCCACGGTGATCGACATCCTGCGCGGGATCATCATCCAGTCGGGCAACGACGCGTCCAAGGCGATCGCCGAGCACATGGCCGGCTCCGAGGAGGGCTTTGCCAAGCTGATGAACGCCGAAGCCCAGCGCCTGGGAATGAAGCACACGAATTTCGTGAACGCCACGGGCCTGCCCGACCCGGCGCACAAGGCGTCTGCACGCGACCTCGCCATCCTGGCGCGCGCGATCATTCGCGACAGCCACAACTACTATCCGATCTACGCCGAACGCGAGTTCAAGTACCACGGCATCAAGCAGGGAAACCGCAACGCCCTGCT